>CAZNAE010000096.1:0-12817 GCA_964570695.1 uncultured Devosia sp. | reverse complement strand
TGCTGTGCAGCAGATCGCCATAGAGCGAGTTCTTGGCATAGGCGAGGATCGTGGCGAGCTCCGGCCGCGTCAGGCCCTTGCCGGCCTGCGCCCGTGCATCGAGCTCCGCAGCGATCGGCAAATCCTCGACGGTGCGGATCAGTTGCCCGCGTGCCTCGAGATTTTCGATCAGCGCCCGATGGTCGGGCAGGGCACCGACGCCCGCCCGCTCGGCGAGCGACATGGCGAGGGGCTGCAGGTAATTGTTGCGGAGGCAGAGCGCTGCCACCTCGTCGGTCATCTCGGCGAGGAAAGCGTTGCGGCCCGTCATGTCGAGCTGCCCGCCGCGCAGCACCGCGTTCATGGCAATCTTGACGTTGACCTCGATGTCGGAGGCGTTGACGCCCGCCGAATTGTCGATCGCGTCGGTATCGATGTGCCCGCCATTGAGCGCATAGTCGATGCGCCCCTTCTGCGTTACTGCCAAATTAGCGCCCTCGCCCACTACCTTGGCGCGGATGTCGCGGCCGGTGATGCGGATCGCGTCGTTCGCCTTGTCGCCGGCCTGCGCGTCGGTCTCGTTGACGCCCCGCACATAGGTGCCGATGCCGCCGAACCAGAGCAAATCGACCTCGGCCTTGAGGATGGCGTTCATCACCTCCTGCGGCGTCACCGGATCATTGCCTAGCCCGAGCGCCCGCCGCGCCTCCTGGAATAGAGCGACGTTCTTCAGCGACCGCGAGTAGACGCCGCCACCTTTCGACAGCAGCTCCTTGTTGTAGTCCTGCCAGCTCGAGCGCGGCAGGTTGAAGAGCCGCTGCCGCTCGGCCAGCGATTTCTTCGGATCGGGGTCCGGATCGACGAAGATGTCGCGATGGTCGAACGCCGCGATCAGCCGGATCTGCGGGCTGAGCAGCATGCCGTTGCCGAACACGTCGCCCGACATGTCGCCGACGCCCACGACGGTGAAGGGGGAGGCCTGGATATCGCGGTCGAGCTCGCGGAAATGCCGTTTCACCGCCTCCCAGGCGCCCTTGGCGGTGATCCCCATCTTCTTGTGGTCGTAGCCGTTGCTGCCGCCCGACGCGAAGGCGTCGCCGAGCCAATAGCCGCGCTCGAGCGCGATGGCGTTGGCGGTATCCGAGAACGTCGCGGTGCCCTTGTCGGCGGCCACCACCAGATACGGGTCGTCGCCGTCGCGGCGGCGCACGTCGGGCGGCGGCAGCACCACGTCGCCTTCGAGATTGTCGGTGACGTCGAGCAGCGTTTGGACGAAGATCTTGTAGCAGGCCGTGCCTTCGGCGAGTACCGTCTCGCGGTCGGCGCCGAGCGGGGTCATGCGCGGCACGAAGGCGCCCTTGGCGCCCACCGGCACGATGATGGCGTTCTTGACCTGCTGGGCCTTCACCAGCCCCAGCACCTCGGTGCGGAAATCCTCGGGCCGGTCCGACCAGCGGAGCCCGCCGCGGGCGATCGCGCCAAACCGCAGGTGCAACCCCTCGACACGCGGCGAGTAGACGAAGATTTCGCGGAACGGATGCGGCTCAGGCAGCCCCTCGATCTTGCTGCAATCGAACTTGATGGCGAGCGCCGGCCTGCGGTGCCCGGCGCCGTCGCGCTGGAACACATTGGTGCGCACCGCCGCGTCGACGAGGTTGAGCACCCGGCGGATAATGCGGTCCTCGTCAAGCGACTGCGTCGCTTCGAGCGCCGTGCCTATCGCCTCGCGGGCTTCCGAGGCGGCTCGTTCGCGGTTGCCGGGATAGCCCATGTCGAGCTGCGAATGGAACAGCTCGACCAGTGCCCGTGCCACGTCTGGATGAAGGTTCAGGACCAGCGCCAGATAAGCCCGCGACCAGGTGACGCCGATCTGCCGGAGGTAGCGCACCAGCGCGCGGAGGATCGCCACATCGTACCAGGCGAGCCCGGCGCGCAGCGTCAGCTGGTTGAGCCCGTCGCTCTCGGCATCGGTCTGCCAGACCGCAAGGATCGCCGCCTCGACCAGTGGCGCGCGCGCGGCGAAATCCTCGATCCTGGCACCGGTGCCGTCGAGCACCATGTCATGGATGAAGCAGGCATCCGCCTCCTCGGCCTCGACCGTGTAGGTGCGCTCATCGATCACCCGGAAGCCGAAATTCTCCAGCATAGGTACGCGGTCGCTGAGCGGGATCGGCCGGCCACGGTGATAGACTTTGAGGCCGAACGCCCCGTCGCCATCCGAACGCGCGCTGAGCTTCAGCGCGAGGCTGGTGTCGCCGGCGAGCTTGTCGATCACCGCGATGTCGACCAGCGCGTCGGCCGCCGAGTTGCGCGACTGGTAGGAGGCCGAGAAGGCCTTCAGCCATGGAACGACGTTCCGGCGTTCGCCCGCCGCGGCCTGCAGCCGGTCGCCAAAGGTCAAGATCAGATCGGCGACCGTCGCCTCGAGATCGTCGCGCTCCGGCCGCGGCGTACGCCCGCCATTGCGGCCGATGATGAAGTGCACCCGAACGAGCTCGCCCTCGGGGAAGTGCGGATAGTAGGCCGAGACGCGCCCGTCATAGATCTTGGCGAGATATTGCCCGATCCGCTCGCGCACCTCCGATGTGTAGCGGTCGCGCGGCACGAACACCAAGGCCGACACGAAATTGTCGAAGCGGTCGATGCGTGGCAGCACGCGGACGCGCGGCCGGTCGGCGAGCAGCGCGATTTCCTTGGCGAACTCGAAGAGCTGGTCTTCGCCGATCTGGAACAGTTCGTCGCGCGGATAGGCATCGAGCGCCGACATCAGCGCCTTGCCGGCATGGCTGTTGGGCGGATAGCCGGAGCGGCGCATCACCTCGCTCACCTTGC
Source organism: uncultured Devosia sp. (assembly GCA_964570695.1). Lineage (GTDB taxonomy): Bacteria > Pseudomonadota > Alphaproteobacteria > Rhizobiales > Devosiaceae > Devosia_A. The sequence goes on along the minus strand of CAZNAE010000096.1, from coordinate 10,006 downwards.
GCCGGATCAACGGCACCTCGGTGTGCGGTGTCGCCAGCGCCATCGAGGTGAAGAGCCCGATGATGCGGAGCTCGCCCGCCACCTCGCCGCCCTCGCGGTAGAGTTTGACACCGACATAATCCATGTAGGCGCGGCGGTGCACGCGCGTCCGTACATTGGCCTTGGTGACCATCAGCGGCTCGGGCTCGCTCAGCCAGGCGAGGTGCTGCTCGGTCATCTCGACATAGTCGGTGCCGGCGCGGAGGAAATGCAGCTCACGGTCCTCGAGGATGCCGATGCCGGTGGTGACCAGCGGGATCAGCTTGGCGTCCTTGCCCTCGCCGTCGAGCCGATATTCGCGCATGCCGAGGAAGGTGAAATTGTGCTCGGCCAGCCAGGCGAGGAATTCCTTGGATTCGGCGATCGTAGTGAGCGCCGCCCGCGGCGGATTGAGCTTCCAGTCCTCAACGAGGCGCCGCAGCCGCTCCAGCATGGTTCGCCAGGCGCGGGTGGCGCGGTAAACCTCACCCAGTGTGCCGTCGATCTCGGCGATGATCGCCGCCCGCTGCTCGGCGTCGGCCGGCGGCTCGATGTGGACAATCAGAAGGCTCTCATTGACGCTCACCGAGGCGGCGTCGTCGAGCAGCCGGTGCGATTCCGGATCGAGATGCAGCACCGGATGCGCCATGAAGCGGATGACGCCGGCCTTGGCGCGGATCGCCGCCAGCACGGAATCGACGATGAACGGCATATCGGTCGAGAAGATCTCGAGGATTTCGGCGTTGACCGGCTTTTCCGCCTCGAAATCGAAGATGAGGTGGCTTTTGCCCTCGCGCTTGCCGAGCCGCGAATAGGTCTTGCGCAGCATCGCCTCGACGATTTCGGGCGAATAGAGGCTCAGGTCGTCGGGGTCGGTGGCGTTGGCGGTGGCGAGCACGAAACGGGCGAAATTCGGCTCGGTATCCTTGAGTTCGGCGGCCCGGTCGATCAGCCCGCGCCTGGTGTCGACAATAGCGTCCATCCGGCCATGGCCCCCTTCACCATGACAGCGTCTCGCCTCGCCACACTGTGGCCAACGCCCGGTATTTGTCGAGGGCAAGGTAAGACCTTCTAAGAAAATCGGGGGCATAGTCTCGGCCCCATGGACCACGCCCCGCGCTCCGACCTTCAAAGCCTGCTCAGATCGGGGCTCAACAAGTCCCTGGTGTCGTTGTTCATCAAGGTGGCGACCGCGGGGCTGACCTACCTCATGTATGTCGTGCTCTCGCGCGTCATGGGGGTCACCGAATACGGTTATTTCGCCTTCGGGCTCTCGCTCGCGACCATCCTCGCCATCGGCGCCAATTTCGGGCAGCAGACCGCCATCCTGCGTTACTGGCCGGAGGAAATGGTCGCCGGCCGACCGCAAAAGGCCCTCGACGCGCTCCGTTCCGGCGGCGCCCTCACCGTCATCGCGGGGGTCGCGATCTCGCTGGCGCTGATCGGGCTCAGCGCCGTCACCGGCGCACTCACCTCGGCACCGGTGCTGCACCTCTACGCGGCGGCAATCCTCATCCTGCCGCTTGCGCTCGCTGAATATTGGAGCTCGGCGCTGCGCGCACAGGGCTCGGTGTGGACCGGCCTCAGCCCGCGCGACCTGATCTGGCGAACCGCGCTGCCGCTCGCCGTCCTCGGGCTCTGGTATTCCGGCGTGACGCTTTCGGGCTGGGCAGCGCTGCTGCTCACTGCCGTCGTCCTCGCGCTGTCGCTCATGCTGCAATATGGCCTCGCCCGCGCCCGGCACTACGAAATCGCTGCCGGCACCAAAGGTCTTCGCGCGTACTGGACCGAGCACGGCCGCGCCAGCCGCTCGTTCTTTTTGGGCACCGTGCTCGACAGCGCCGCCCTCAACATGGACATCATCTTCGTCGGCCTGCTCGTCGCCCCGGCCGCCGCCGGCGTCTATTTCAACGCCTTCCGCACGGCCGGGCTGCTGACCCTCTTCATGTTCGCCATCACGCTGGTGGTCGCCCCGATGGTCGCGCACCACTACCACGCCGGCGAGCTGCGCAAGGCGCAGGCGATCATCGCACTCTGCGCCTGGGCTGGGTTCCTGTTCTCGCTCGTGGTGTTCGTTGGCTTCCTGCTGTTCGGCGACCAGGTGATGTCGCTCTTCGGCGGCAGCCACGAGCAGGGCACGCTGCTCCTCATCATTCTCTCGGTCGGCCTGCTGTTCGACGCCGCCACGGGCCCGTCGCGCATCGTCATGATGATGACCGGCCACGAGCGCGAATATGTCCGCATCTTCGGCGCCGTGATCGTCATCGGCATGATCGTCCAGATCCCGGTGATCATGGCCTACGGCGCGATCGGCGCCGCAATCGTCAATACCATCGCCCGCATTGCCGCCCAGCTCGGCATCGCCTGGTACAGCCACCGCAAGATCGGCCTCGACACGACGCTCCTCGGCGCCTTCCTGGTGAACCGTTTGGCCGACCGCGCGGCTTGACCGTGCCGCCCGCCCGGGCTTATGACGCCTGCGGTATCCAACCCCCTAGCAAGACGGGACTTTCTGCCAAATGGGCCGCACGCTGTACGACAAAATCTGGGACGATCATCTGGTCGCGAACAACCCGGATGGCACGTCGCTCATTTATATCGACCGGCACCTCGTCCACGAAGTGACGAGCCCGCAGGCGTTCGAGGGGCTGCGCATCAACAAGCGCAAGGTCCGCGCACCGGAACGCACCCTCGCCGTGGTCGACCACAACGTGCCGACGACCGACCGCTCGCTGCCCAATCCGGATCCCGAGAGCGTCATCCAGATCGCGGCGCTCGCCGAGAACACCCGCGATTTCGGCATCGAGTATTACGACGCCTTCGACAAGCGGCAGGGCATCGTCCATATCGTCGGGCCGGAGCAGGGTTTTACGCTGCCCGGTATGACCATCGTCTGCGGTGACTCGCATACCTCGACGCACGGCGCGTTCGGGGCGCTGGCGCACGGCATCGGCACGTCGGAAGTGGAGCATGTGCTCGCGACCCAGACGCTGATCCAGCAGAAGGCCAAGAACATGCTGGTGCGCGTCGACGGCCAGCTGCCGCCGGGCGTCACCGCCAAGGACATCATCCTCGCCATCATCGGCGAGATCGGCACCGCCGGCGGCACCGGCCACGTCATCGAGTTCGCCGGCGAAGCGATCCGCGCGCTCTCGATGGAAGGCCGCATGACGGTCTGCAACATGACCATCGAAGGCGGCGCCCGCGCCGGCCTGATCGCGCCCGACGAAAAGACCTTCGAGTATGTGAAGGGCCGGCCGCGCGCGCCGAAGGGCGCCGCGCTCGACCAGGCCATCGCCTACTGGAAGACGCTGAACTCCGACGCCGACGCCCACTACGACAAGGTGGTGATCCTCGACGCCGCGAAACTGCCGCCGATCGTCAGCTGGGGCTCCTCGCCCGAGGACGTGATCTCAGTCAATGGCGTCGTGCCCAACCCGGACGACATCGCCGACGAGAGCAAGCGCAACAGCAAATGGCGGGCGCTCGAATACATGGGCCTCAAGCCCGGCACGCCGATCACCGATATCACGATCGAGCGCGTCTTCCTCGGCTCCTGCACCAATGGCCGCATCGAGGATCTGCGCGCCGCCGCCAAGGTAGTGGCGGGCAAGAAGGTCGCCGCCGGCGTCAACGCCATGGTGGTGCCCGGCTCGGGCCTCGTGAAGGAGCAGGCGGAAGCCGAGGGCCTCGACAAGATCTTCAAGGACGCCGGCTTCGAATGGCGCGAGCCCGGCTGCTCGATGTGCCTCGCGATGAACCCCGACAAGCTCAGGCCGCAGGAGCGCTGCGCCTCGACCTCCAACCGCAATTTCGAAGGCCGCCAGGGTTTCAAGGGCCGCACCCATCTGGTGTCCCCCGCGATGGCCGCCGCCGCTGCGGTCGCGGGGCATTTCGTCGACATCCGCGAGTGGCAGTGAAACGGAGCCCGGCCCTCGTCCTTCGGCAAGCTCAGGATGAGGGCATTGGTTCAGCAGACCTCATGGTGAGCCGGTCGAACCACGAGGTCGTGGCACTATGACGGCGATCGACTGGTCCACCACCCAGGCCCCATCGCTCGACGAGTTCGAAGCTCTCGCCGTCGCTGCACTCGAATCACTGCCGCAGCCGTTCCGCGATCTCTGCCGTGATGTTCGCTGCTATGTGACGGACTTTGCCGAAGACGATGTGCTCGAGGACCTCGGCATCGAGTCCGAGTTCGACCTGATGGGCCTCTTCACCGGTGTCGGCCTGACCGAGGAGGGCATCATCCCGACCGGTCGCATGCCCAATACGGTCCAGCTCTACCGCCGCCCGATCCTAGACTACTGGGCCGAGCACGAGGAGACGCTGGGCGCCGTCGTCACCCACGTGCTCATCCACGAAATGGGCCACCATTTCGGCTTCTCCGACGAGGATATGGAAGCGCTGGAGGAGCAGGCCGCGAAGGAAGCGGCGAAGTGAGCCACACGACGCAAGGCACGCTGCTCCTCGACAAGCTCAACATCGCCGACGCGCTCCACCCCTACACCTACGATCCCGACGCGCCGCGCGTCGGCCTCCACGCCGCCGAGTCCCTCGGCATCGACCCGGCGCAAACCTTCAAGACGCTGATGCTGGAGCTCGACGGCAAGCCGGTCTGCGCCGTCATCCCGTCCGATGCCGAAGCGAGTCTCAAGAAGGTCGCTGCCTGCTTCGGGGGTAAGTCTGCCGCGATGATGAAGGTGCCCGATGCCGAGCGGCTCACAGGCTATAAAGTCGGTGGCATCGGCCCGTTCGGCCAGAAGCGCCAAATCCCCACCGCGTTCGACGAAACCGTCGAGCTCTTCGACCGCATCTACATCAACGCCGGCCAGCGCGGCCTGCTGCTGTCGATCGCGCCGGCGGATGCGGTCCGGGCGGCCGAGGGCAAGGTCGCTGACTTGACGGTGTAGCTGGTCGGTGATCGCCAGCGACTAACCCTATGCCGCCAGCGATGTGTCTTCCGCCACACCCAGCATCAGATTCAGATTCTGCACCGCCGCCCCCGCCGCGCCCTTGCCGAGATTGTCGTAAACCGCGGCCAGCACCGCCTGGGCTTTCGCATCCGACGCGAACACATGCAGCCGCATGCGGTTGGTGTTGTTGTAGAGCTCGGGGTTGAGCTCGCTCGTCCGCTCGGCTTCCGCCAGCGGCGCGACTTCGACGAAGCCGCCAGAGATCGTCGCGTAATGGTCGGCGATCGCCGCGTGGAGGTCGGCGCCGGTCGGTATCCGTTGCAGCGTCCACAGCTGCAGCGGCACGAGCGTGATCATGCCCTGCGCGAAATTGCCCACCGCAGGCGTGAACAGCGGGCTCTGCTGCAGCTTGGCGTAGGCCTGCAGCTCCGGCAGATGCTTGTGCTTGAAGGTCAGCCCGTAGGGCATGAACTCATTGGCGTCTTCGCCTGCCGCCTCATAGTCGGCGATCATCGAGCGGCCGCCGCCGGTGTAGCCGGAGATGCCGTGCGTGGTGACTGGATAGTCGGCGGGGATCAGCCCGGCCTCGATCAGCGGCCTGAGCATCGCGATGGCGCCCTGCGGCCAGCAGCCGGGATTGCCGACCCGTTTACTCGCGGCGATATTACCCGTCTGCGCCTTGTCCATCTCGGCAAAGCCATAGGTCCAGCCCGGCGCGATGCGGTGCGCGGTCGAGGCGTCGATCACCTTGGTGCGGTCGTTCTCGATCAGCGACACGCTCTCCTTCGCCGCGTCGTCGGGCAGGCAGAGGATCGCGACATCCGCGAGGTTGAGGAGGCGCTTCCGCTCATTTTGATCTTTCCGCTTGTCGGCGGCGATCGAGATCACTTCGAGGTCGCGGCGGCCGGCCAGCCGGTCGCGGATCTGCAGACCCGTCGTTCCCGCTTCGCCGTCGATGAAGATTTTCGCGACCATGGTTCTCTCCCGTCGGGGATCAATGCGCGCGACATATAAGAGTTCGCGCCGCCGCCCGCAAATGAAACGCCCAATCGGCCCCGCCACCGGCCGGTGCCCCCTTGTGGGCAGGGTTGGCGAGGCGGTAGTCGTTTTGCCAACGAGGAGGCCTGCCCGATGCCCACGCCGCACAATTCCGCCAAGCCCGGCGACTACGCCGAAGCCGTGCTGCTGCCCGGCGATCCGCTGCGCGCCAAGTGGATTGCCGAGACCTTCCTCACGGACGCCCGGCAGGTGAACGCCGTGCGCAATTGCCTCGGCTATACCGGTACTTGGAACGGCAAACCGGTCTCGGTGCAGGCGAGCGGCATGGGCCAGCCGTCGCTCTCGATCTATGTGCACGAGCTGATCAACGAATACGGCGTCAAGAAGCTGATCCGCGTCGGTACCGCCGGCGGCCTCAACGCCGCGGTGAAGGTCCGCGATCTCATCATCGCGCAGGGCGCCTCGACCGATTCCAGCATCGTCAAGGACGGCTTCGGCTCGCTGCACTATGCCCCGATCGCCGATTTCGGCATGCTGCGTTCGGCCGCCGATAAGGCCTCGGCGCGCGGCCTCTCGGCGGTCGTCGGCAATATCTTCTCGTCCGACATCTTCTATCACCTCGAGCCCGGCCTCGAGGGCTACGGGCGCCTCCCCGCACATGGCATTCTGGGCGTCGAGATGGAGTCGGCCGCGCTCTACACGCTGGCGGCGCGCTTCGGCGTCAAGGCGCTGACCATCTGCACCGTCAGCGATGACCTGCTCCGCCACGAGTTCATGTCCGCCGACGACCGCCAGTCTTCGCTGAAAGATATGGTGGCGCTCGCCCTCGACGTCGCGGTGGAGTGAGACCTCCGAGCCGCCCCCTAACCATCCCAACCGCCGCCGCTTTCCCGCCCCAAATGCTCTGATATCCTCGTGTCACACACGGGGACGACCAAAAATGCTGCGCAAGAACAATGCCGCGCGCCTGCAGGAAACTGTGAAGGGCGTCGAAACCATGACGCGCTTTGCGCTGGCGGTCTTGGCGCTTGCGTCCGGCGTCTACACCTATCTGGGCGTCCGCGGCCTGCTCGATGGCACCGCAACCTTCGTGTTCTTTGCGGCGATTATCTACTCGGCCGCCGTCTCGGTCGCGATCTACGCCTTCTGGACCTTCATGCTGCGCTTCGTGCCGCTGGTCACCAATGCCGGCCAGCGCGTCGCGTTGTTCCTCACCATGCTGGTCGGCTGCCTGATGATCATGGCGATGTCGTCCTGGCTCAACGCCGCGGCGCTCGCCGGCTCGGCGGCGCTCGAGCAGCATCTCGCGGTCAATCTCGAGGGCTATGTCGGCGATCTCGACCAGGCCCACGCCAATGCGCTTGCGGCGCAGTCGCTGCTGCCTGACGTGCAGCGCGCCGCCGATCGCTTCGGCCGGCTCGCCGACGACGAGCGCAATTCGGGCGCGCTCACCGGCACGCAGGGTTCGGGCTCGGTGGTGCAGCTCCTGACGCAGATGTCGGCGCAGATGACCGAGCTCACCACCACCATCACCAATTCGCGCGACCAAGTGCAGAGCCTCTTCGACGAGGGCAGCGCCCATCTCGCCAAGATGCGCGAGCTGGTCTCGGGCACCGGCGAGATCGGGCCGCGCTCCGATGCGTTCGCGGCCGAAGTGGTGCAGCTCAATGCGGTCATCACGTCGCTCCAGGAAACCGACGTGGCACCCTCGGTGAAGCGCGCCTCCGCCGATCTCGCGGCGGGCTTCATTGCGCCGGTCGCCGACGGCGGCTCGAGCGATCTGGTGACCCGGCAGGACACCGTGATGGGCACGGTCCGCGATTCCGTCGCGGCGCAGTCCACGGCGCTCGCCGCCGCGGCCGACGAGATCCTCAAGACCCCCAAGGTCGAAGCCCGCCGCTACACGCCGCTGAGCTCGGCCGAGGCGGTGCTGCGCTACTGGTCTGATTTCATCCCGAGCTGGGCCGGCGCCATCTCGATCGATCTGCTGCCGGTCGTGCTGGTCCTCGTCCTGATGATCGTCCACGACGCCATGCGGCGCGAGATGGGCAATATCGACGAGGCCGAAACCATCACCGCTGCCGAGATGCTGCGCTCGCTGGATCTCTACCGCCAGCTCACCAATAAGCCGTTGGTCGACGGGCCGCTGGCGCCTGCCGAGGCGGAGGTACCCGACGTCGTGGTGCCGGCGCCGCCGGCCACTCCGGCCGCACCTGTTGTCCCAGACAAGCCCGCAACGGCCGATGCGACCGTCACGGCGCTCGACGTCACCCGCAAGCGCGGCGACACGCCGACCCGGACCTGAGCCGTGGCGTCGATCCCGCGCCGGCTGATCAACTGGGCTGCCGCCTTCGAGGACGGCGCCATCATCCGCGCGGCGTTCTTCGGCCTCCTCACCGCCACGGCGATCATTCTCTACCTCGACTGGTCGGACATGAACGCCCAGACCGCCGCCGCCACGGTGCCGAGTTTTGCACCCATCCTGCCGGCGTTCGATCCCACCGCCCCTGCCGGCAAGCCCGGCCCGGCCGTGACGACGCCGATCGAAACGCTGCGCCAGCCGCTTAGCATCATCCTCACCGGCGGTGGCGTGCTGGCCTTGACCGGCACCATCGATCCGGGCGCCGCCGATCGCGTCGCGGCGGAGATCACGGCGCATGGCGAATACATCAAGACCGTGGCGCTCGACTCGCCGGGCGGTTCGGTCGCCGATGCGCTCGCCATCGGCAAGCTGATCCGCGACAAGGGCTTCAATACCTCGGTCGCCGCCGGCGCGCTCTGCGCCTCGTCCTGCCCGCTGGCCTTCGCCGGCGGCCGCGAGCGCTTGGCTACGGCGCAATCGGCCATCGGCGTCCACCAGATCTACGCGGCGGCCCCGGCCGGCTCGCTGACCTCGCAACTGACCGCCGCCGGCAACGCGATGTCGGAAGCCCAGACCATGACCGCGCAAATCTCGCGCTATCTCAGCGCCATGGGGATTTCGCCGGAAGTCTGGCTCCGCGCCCTCGAAACCCCGCCCGACCGGTTGACCTATTTCAGTGCATCGGACCTCACCGCCCTCAAATTGGTCACAAAACTCACCACCTAAGACAAACGCAAATGCCGGAACCGAATCTCTCCGGCATCGTTCATCGCTTGAGCGTCGGGAGGGGAAGACCAATGACTCACGCACATACGTTGACGCGGCATCGCGACATCCAGAACTGGGTCGCAGCGCGTAAAGGCATGCCCGCTTTGGTGCGGGCGCAGAACAATTTCGGCGAGATGCGGGCCAAGCTGGCGCTGCGCTTCGATACCATCGGCAAGCCCAACGGCATGCCGGGGGTCGATCAGGGCGCGAGCCCCGTCTCGTGGAGCGCCTGGCTCGCCGAGCTTGATCGGCAGCAACTGGCGCTGCGCGTTTCCGAAGGCGACGAAACCGAGTATGAGTTGATCGAGCGCAAATCGCTCAACTGATCGGCAGGCCATATTTGATGGGTCCGGCCGCTTCGCCGGGCCCTTTTTGTTGGAGTCGTCAATGTCGAGAATTCTGCAGTCGGGCGCTGAAATCCGGCAATGGGCCGAGGCCCGCTCGGGCCTGCCCGCCTGGTCCGACCTGCCGAGCGGCACGCAGAGCCGCATCGTCCTCAGGATCGTGTTCAACCAGTATTTGCTCAATTCGGGCGAAAGCCAGGACACCGACCGCCCCGGCGGCCTCGACCTCGTCGGCTGGGACGAGTGGCTCGACGAACTCAAAAAGCAGAAGCTGGCGCTGAAGGTCGGCGACCGTATCGAAGGCGTGCTCGACAACGATTTCGAGTTCGTCCCGGCGGGCACGAAGGCTTAGGGGCGCCCGCCGCCGTCATTCCGGCGAACGCCGGAATCCATCCCTGACGTTCTCCGGTGGTTCAATCTCTCAGTCAGTCATGACGCAGCGCGCGCGTCACGAAGCTTCGTGATCGCAAACCGCCAAAATCCCAGCTCCATCAAGCCCCTAACAAAGTCTATCCCCGCGCCTTCCGCATCCCTCATACTCCCCCTCAGCTGACCGCACGGGCGGAGTCGACGACGAACGACGCGGCAGCCGGGCAGGC
>CAZNAE010000095.1:0-13038 GCA_964570695.1 uncultured Devosia sp. | reverse complement strand
CCGCCGCCGGTCGGCACGGTGAGGGTGAACAGGCCAGGCGTCAGATTGGCCTTGCCGCGCACGTGTATCAGGATGTGTCGTCGCAGTCGGTTGATCGACTCGTCCGACGCAGGCATGCCGTCCATGTGGGCATCGAAGCGGGCCAGCAGGCGGGGCAGCACATTGATGAGCGCCGGCCATTGACGATCGACGTCACGACCTTCCGCCTCGGCATAGAATTGTTCAGTGTTGCGGAAATCAGCGTCGACGAGGCAGGAGAAGATCATTCTGCCGAGCAGCGCAAGCTGGAATGCGGCCTTGTCCGTGTCACCCTTCACCCAAGCCAGCTTCGGCAGCAGGTCGGAGGTTTCCGGAGCGATCTCAGTGCGCCACACTGGGTCGAGTGTGTCGACAAAACCTCTCAGCCTCTCATCGAGGCTGGATGGGCCACTAGACTGCTTGTCGGGTAGGCCAACATGATGGCCCGCAACAGCGTACGCGACCAACTCTGCAGCAATCTTGTCAACGGTTTTAGGGTCAGTCATGTCGCCGACCAGGCGGGCGCCGGCGGTCGAGTGGTCGACGCTGCTGCCGTGGCCGGCGATATAGGCCTGGAAGGCCGGATTGTACTTGCCGAGATCGTGCAGCAGGCCGGCTAGTGTAGTGACACGCCCGATACCCAGCGGCGCACCAAGGTCTCCAGCAAGATTCGCGACTTCGCGTAGATGCCGCGATAGCAACTGCCAATCGTGGGTCTCTTTGTCTTTTAGAGAATGGGCATAGTAGACAGGTTGCATGTGCCCGTGACGCTGGTGATGCGCAGATCTAACTGTCACACATAGTGCAGGGTGCCGCCATACTCGTTCCAAGCTCCAATGACCTTAAGCGCGGCCGATCGGCTTCATAGGTCGATGCCCACTAGACCGCAGGTATGTCTTCCCGATCGCCCCATCGCCGCCGCTTACAATTGCTCCCTAGCAACCCGCCGCCGGCAGTCGATAACCTTTGGGACCTGTGGGAATTTGCCCCCGGTAGCTTTCCCGGTGCGACCCTAACTTGAGGGTGCGCGCCTTTCCCACCTGGCAAGCGAACCACGCAAATCGGCCTTTGAGAAAGCCGACCATCAGCTCTCTCAAAAGCGATGAATGGCACTCCCAAGGTGCGGTCGCGACGCTGCTGTTGGGGGCTAACCCTCGGACAAGCCGCTAGAATAGCGCTCAGACCGAATTCACTAGCAGAATCCACGGACTAGGTGGCGGAGAGAAAGGGACTGTCGAATTCCGCTAGTTAACCCAGTGATTTCAACTGCTTACGGGTCGCGCCGAGAGGCGATGTGTACCACGGATGTGGCACAGATGTCCATGCGATTGGTCGAACCCAGCCACGTCTTGTTTGAGACCCGCAGGGTTAGGAGGGTGAGGGGGCAGAACACAAGTGGCTGTTAACTCGCCACGAGCACATCGACAAGATGGGAGGCGCCCCCACCGATGTCGATCGCGACAGCTTCGGAGCCGAAGCCAGCTTCCTTATCACTGCGAGTGAGAGTGCCGGGTTCGCCTCGGACCAGCTCACCTCGTGTCCGCCCTGGTGGCGTAGACCTGTTCCCAAAGGTGCTGGCGCGTCGCGTCTGACGTCGATTTGGCGCCCTATTGCAAGCTCATCCCGATGCCGCACGTGGCTAGCAGCACGATCACTACCCAGGGCGGGACCTTCCATACGACCAGTAGAACAAATCCGATCGCCGCAAGCGCAAAATCGAAGGGACTAAGCACCGCGCTCGTCCAGACCGGACTATACAGTGCGGCTCCAAGCAGACCAACGACCGCGGCGTTCACCCCACGCATGCCCGCCTGTGCTAGTGGCCGCGTTCGGAGGATGTCCCAGAAGGGCAGCACACCGATCAGAATGAGAATGCCGGGTAGAAATATGCCGAGGAGGGCAATCGCCGCACCCACGATCCCGTTTGGTGTCGGTGTTGACGCTGCTCCGAGGTAGGCAGCGAAGGTGAAGAGCGGCCCGGGGACGGCCTGTGCCGCACCATAACCCGCCAGGAAGGCGCCAGGACTGATCCACCCTGGGCCGACAACGGCCGATTGCAGGAGGGGCAGGACGACATGGCCGCCGCCGAACACGAGCGCTCCCGAACGATAGAAGGCGTCGAAGAGGTCGAGGCCATGAGACGAGTTCGCGGCCACCAAGGCAGGCAGCAAGAACAGCAGCAGAAAATAGAGCCCGAGCGAAATCATTCCGGCCCGCCGCGATACTGGGAAGGTCAGTTTTCCCATCACGGCGACCGGTGCACTCCGACAGAGCCATAGGCCGGCCAAGCCGCCAACGAGGATGGCGCCGATCTGTCCAATAGCGCCGCCAACGAGCGTCACGATAAGTAGGGCGACGAGCGCCATGCCGGCGCGCTCGCAGTCCGGCGCAAGCGTGCGCGCCATGCCCCATACCGCCTGGGCGACGATGGCTACGGCGACGAGTTTAAGCCCGTGCAACAGACCGGTCGCTACCGGCCCCTGCAGGGCCGCAACGCCGAAGGCAAATAACACCAGCAAGATCGCCGACGGCAACGTGAAGGCCAACCACGCGGCGAGCGCCCCAAGCGGGCCGGCCCGCAACAGTCCAAGCGAAAAGCCGACTTGGCTGCTCGCGGGGCCGGGGAGAAACTGGCAGAGCGCCACGAGATCGGCGTAGCCGGCCTCGTCGATCCAGTTGCGGCGGATGACGAGCTCTCGGTGGAAATAACCAAGATGCGCGATTGGGCCCCCAAAAGAGGTGAGGCCGAGTTTCAGGAAGGCACGGAACACATCGCCGGCCGACCCGGTGGATCCGACAGTTTTGATCATAGCCGCTGCTTCCCGAGCGTTGTCTCCTCTTTCGCATCAACCCCGCTGATCATCCGTCACCGTCCGCGCGTTGCGGGGCCATTTGTTCGCCGCGAGCCGCCTCCCACACCTCGCGCGCGGCATCCAGATTGAGAAGGGCTATCCCGATGCCCACGACCACATCCGGCCAGACCGATTGCGTCAATGCAGTGATGCCGCCGGCGGCGATGATCGCGACGTTGGCGAAGGCGTCGTTTCGTGCAGAAAGGAACGCCGCGCGGGTGAGGCTGCCGCCGTGAGCCCGAAAGCGGGCGAGCATCAGCGCACAGCTCAGATTGACCACTAGCGCACCGAGGCCCGTCAGAGATAAGGGCACCGGTTCCGGCGGCGTCGGCACCTGAAATTTGTGCCAGAGCGCCCAGACCGTAGCGATCGCCGGCACAAGCAGGACGCCCGCAAGCACCATCCCCACGTGGGCGCGCCGCGTCGCACTCCAGGCGAGCGCCAGGAGGATCAGAAGATTGACGGAAGCGTCCTCGAGGAAGTCGATACTGTCGGCGAATAGCGAGACCGAGCCGATCCGTAGCGCAACACTGAACTCGATCCCGAAGTAGGCGAGGTTCAGCAGGGCGACGGCGATGACAACACGGCGCAGCGATGCATTCGTAATGTCCACGGTGCTCTAGACCACGTTGTCAGGCGCAAGGGCGCAGGCGTCGCCCCTGATCTCGATTTGCAGCGTCGTATGGCCGATGCCGAAATCATGATGCAGCTCATGCGCGGCCTCGGCCATGAACGGGCCGCCAGGATGTCCCGAAGGCATCAAGAGGTGCGCCGTTAGCGCCGTCTCCGTCGTGCTCATCGGCCAGATGTGGAGGTCGTGTACGCTTTCGATTCCGGTGAGCCGTTCGAGGAATCCGCGCACCTTTGGGGGCGCCATCGGCGGCTCAAGGTGTCCGCCTTTTGCGGCAGGACTGAGGGCTGAGGACCGGCGTAAGATTTCACCATCATTGCGCAGGATAAGGCCGGGTGGGCCAGGACTGTTCGACGCCCAGTCCGCGTTGGATGTGTGTTGCACGGGCGGCGCCAAGTCAGCAAGGCGGTACAGGTGGCGCCCAACCGCGACGAGTTGTCCTGGGCCGAGGAAATCCGCCCGCGACTGACGCCGCTGTAAGGCCCACGTCAGCGTTTTCCCCTCTATATCCTTCACCACGACAGCTGAATCGGACATGCCCGCCATGATCAAGTTGCCCAACTTTGCACTAGCCGTTGTTCTGCTCCTCCTGCCACTCGCCGCGCAAGCCGCCCCTGCGGCGGGTGCTCCGCCGACACCGGGCGTCACCGTCGTCCCGAAGCCCCAGCCCAGCAACAAGTTCACATTCAGCGAGGTCATGGCGATGGTGTTAGCGGGAAAACCGTCGGCGGATGTGGTGGGCAAGATCACGTCGAGCACCAACGTGCAGTTCGTTGAGATCCATATGCTCAAGGGCTTCAGTTCAGCCGCCGACGTGTTCACTTCGGATGAACAGAAGGCGCTGGTCAAACTCGGCGCGACTGTGGGACACAACGCTTTTCTGATGAAGAAGCTCCGGCGCGCTGGCTTTATGCTCGGCGACGTCGTTGCCCTAAGCCTCAACGCCGATGGCAGCGCGGTCGCGTTCATCAACCTTTAGGCGCGCTGACGGGTTAGGGTGCTGACTGGCGCTGCAAACTGGCCGCCGAGACTGGGGCGGGAGGCTGAGAACTCCCTTTCCAGCGCGTTGCAGACGAGAGCGGCCCACGGCGTGCTGGGCTTTCCCAGCCTCGTTAAGCCCTGCGTCAGTTTGGTGTCGCAGATTCTGCGAGAGGCGGACGCCTCAGTACAAGCAAGGATTCCAGAAATGAACGTTTCTAGCGCGGGCGGTGCGAGTCCGAGACCGGCTGCAGTATCCTCCGAGGCCAAAGAGAACCCAGCGGTGCCCGACCATGACGGAGACGCCGACGACGGCCCAAAGGCTGTCGCCGCAAAGGCGCCGCCATCCCCCGGCACGGGGGCCGTCGTAGACAAGACGGCGTAAGATGATCCAAGGGGGCGCCGCTTTGGTGCCCCCATCGGTCGATAAATAGCGCAACGCTGAGGGTTTGGCTCTTCGTTCAAAATCCGGCCGCCTGTGACCGCTGGTTCGTGTAAGTTTCAGGCCCATCAAAGGGACCCTATCAGCGGGGACATGCCATGAACCTTCTAGCTCTTTCATTTCTAAGTCTGCTCGCGGCAGGTGTCTCGAGCGCAACCGTTGAGGCCGTGCCGCTAGATTCGAAGGTAGTCGTCACCTACGGGATCGGTCTGCAAGACTTGATGGTTGGGTGGGTGCTAGCCCAGGCCGCTCAGTCCGGTCAGTTGGTGGACGGCAGCTACCAGGGCCCGGCTGCCGACGCCTACTACGGAGTCGTGCAAGTGCAGGCCCTGGTGCAGGGAGGGCAGCTCGCATCCGTCAAGGTCCTGAAATACCCCAATGACCGCAACACCTCCCGCTATATCAACAGTCAGGCGCTCCCGGTGCTGTTGCAGGAAGCGGTCCAGTCTCAAGGTGGGCAGGTCGACATCGTCTCAGGCGCGACTCTGACAAGCCAAGCCTTCATTCAGTCGCTGGCTGGCGCATTGGGCCAGGCGTCCAGTGGAACAACGTCCTTGTAGCCAACAAGCGGTAGCCGAGCAATCAGCCGCCGCTCGACAGCTCGAAATTGGCTCCGCCAATGTCGAACCGGGCAACCGGCGCCAAGTCACCCCCAGAGACGCGATAGACCCCAAACGGACGCTCAATGACGCGGTGACTCTTCGTGTCGAGCAGCATGTCGTCGAGGTCGGCGCCATCACCACCATAGACGCTCTTAAACCCATGGTTGGCGATCAGTTCATCCTGCAGCATTTGGCCGGTAGTGGGGCTTTTGCCCTTCGCGAGCAGACGGCGAATGAGCGTCCAAACGGCGAAGGTGTCCTCGTAGGCGTTTGCGGCGTAGACTTCAGGCGGCATCCCGTACGCCGTCCGGTAGCTGCGCACAAACAGACTTGCCCAATTGTTTGTGGTGTGGTTCGCGTCGAACCAATCGCTTGCAAGCAGGTAGTTGTCAAAGCTTGACCCGGCAATCTCTGCAGCCGCCGCGCTGTAGTCGGTTCCGATGATTTGCGCCTTCAAGCCACTCGCGTGGAGCTGCTTAAGGAAATAGCCCAGGTCCGTCCCAGTCTCGTAGACAAAGACCGCATCGGAGTTGGCAGCCGTCAGCCCGAGCACGGCAGCGGAATAGTCCGAATCGCCGGATGTGGTGGCTTCGGCGCTGCCAAGCTTCAGCCCGTCCAGCAGCAGCGCCTGTGTGAAGTTGCTGACAAGCGTCGCACTTTCCGGGCCCTCGTCACGGTAGACGAGTGACACATTCTTTGTCGCTGGTTTGACCTCGGTCAGATATTGCAGCGCACCGGCGAAGTCGTCATCGGGCTGCATGGCGCGCGTGCCCCACAAGAAGGCAGTGCCCTGCGTAGAATCGGACAGTCCGTGTTGCCCATCGAGCCCAAGCAATTTGTATTGCCCTAGACCCGCCGCTAGTTGCGGCGAGATATCGATGCCGGCCGTGAGAACGACCGCGGCGCCACCGCCAGCGAGTTCGCCAAGGGCAGTCGCGACCGAATCGCCGTGTCTCACGCGCTGAATGAGAAGGCGAATGTTGGGACCGCCGGCTGCCTCTATCTGGGCCACGGCAAGACTTGCACCATCGACCGCTAATTGGCCGAACGTCGACGTGGGACCATCTGCAGCCACGATTACCCCGAGCCCGAAGGTAGAGCCCCCGCCTAGGTTGTTTGCACCGTTGAGGCCGAGCACTGTTCGGACTTCGACGCCGCTGGCACCGCCGGTCGTCTTTAGCCCACCCGAGTCTTGGGCGAACGTCGCCCCAACGGCAAGCGCGAGACAGGCGCAGCCGGCCAACACCTTTGCAGCTCGCATGAGGAATGTTCGTCGAAAACCTGCGAGCCGGCGCGCATTGGGAGCGCATGCGCCGGGCCGAGCCGGCATTTGAAGAAACCTCATTTGAACACGTCCTCGATCGGCTTGGCCGTTGAGTCGCCTCGACCCAGCGTTTCCAGACCCAGCCCGCCTTCGATTGTTCTTAACAAGCTATAGTGATCATACGTCGCGCCTGACACGAAGCCGGGCCGCACCATGCTGCCATAGAGCGACGTGTAAACGCGATTCCCATGGTCGGCTTCGTCGAACGTAACGACGAATAGCGTGTCCTCGATGAAATGTGGGTCGGACAGCAAGTTACCGAACCGGCTCTTCAGCCAATTGTCGGCAAACGTTACCCCGGTGTCGTGACCATTGTTTTGATCATTGGGCACATAGAGGGAGAAGTCGGGAAGGCGATCCTCCGCCAGATCTTGATCGAGTTCGTTTGCGTTCACGATATGAGCGCAAAGCGTGGGGCTCTGCTGGACGTCAGTGTAGCTCAAGAAGGGCTCGTGTTTCCGCACATAGGGACCGATTTGTGCTCGCAGGTCGCAATGGCCCGGATAGTCCTCGGCGTAGGACTTCCACGTGTGCCCCTTTGCCTCCAGCAAATCGCCGAGGTTCGTCGCATCAATCGTATGACGGGCGTCATCGTGGATACCCCATGTGCTGCCGGAGGTCAGCGCCAGATAGTTGGGCTCCGAAGGATGCGATATCCCGCTGTACTGCCGCAGTAGCGCCCCTGACATAGACAGCTGTCTGAGGAACGGTTGCGTGATCGCACTCTGTTCGTCCTCGTTCTCGAGGATGACAACGAAGACCTTCTTGAAGCCAGCCGGCGGCTTGGCAGACGTATCCGGAGACGCGGCAGGGATCGGGTTGGCGGCCACGGCATCACGGCTCACAGCAACCCAACTCAGGACCAAAATGCCAGCGACGTAGAAGATGTCGCGGCGCTTCTTGGTAACCATTCCAGTCATGCGCCGCTGCGCTTGTTGCCAAAGATCATCGCACCCACCAGGTTTTCGCGGTGCCGGATCGATTCAAAGATTATTGCGAGGACATGGATGGGTACGGCCACGACGTATAGGTTGCCCATGACGTCGTGCAGCTGACGGAGCGGGCGACGATCGAGGCCAAGCAAGGTCATGCCCCGTTGAGTCATGACAAACCCGGTCACCGCCAGTCCGATTGATAGCGCCAAGAGAAAGAGCACCATGAGGGCACCCAGGGGATTGTGACCAAGATACCGACCCTCACGACCCTTGAGGAGCGCTAGTGAATAGGCCAGCACCTGGCGCGGTCCGCGAACGAACTGCGCAAAGCGGGCATACTTGCTGCCAACGAACCCCCAGACGATCCGAAGGGCTACCAGACCGACTGCGCCGTAGCCGAGCCATTCATGCCAGCCGCGGGCCGGACCTTCCCAGTCATGGCTGAGCCAAGCAGTCGCAATCAGGATGGCAAAGCTCCAATGGAAGATACGAACCCAAATGTCCCACACCCGTACTGTTTTTTCGGCTTGGCCGAGGCCGCGCACCGGGGGCGGAGAAATATCGGTCATTCAATACTCCGTTTGCGTTAGAACGTCAGTGCACTTGCGTCGGTACGGCGGTCAATTCGAGATGGTATGGGTTGCCATTACTGGCGACGAGCCCGCCATGCACAAAATGACCGCTGATAATGTACCTGACATTCGGTACCACCGTATCGATGCCGTGACCCGTGACCGGCAGGTCGTGCGCAGAGATCGCCCCGCTAGGTTCATCTGAGAAGAGAACGTAGCCGTCGGCTCGCAGAAGGAGATATCCCGAAAGGGCGAGGTCCTGGTTGACAAATCTAGCAGCGTGCCAGGTGACGCTGCCGATCTTGTGGGCGATCGGAACATTGGCCGCGTTCGCGACTCCCGGCAGAGCGATGCCCGCCAGCAAAAGCGCCAACGAAAGTCGCGCAGCAACGTCGAGGCGGGTGATCAAGAGCGCGGCTCCTCGATGTCCAGGCCATCGGGGATCGAAAGGTAGCCGGGCGCCGCGCCCGCCTTGCCGGTCACGCCATACTGCCAGACGATTTGTTTACTGACCTTGTCGATGGCGATCACCCGATGATTGAGATCGTCGTTGGCGAGAATGTTGCCGTTCGGCAGCTCGATTGCCAACGAGGGTCGGTTCAGTTGTCCGTCGCCGATCCCGACGTAGTCCCAGACGATCTTCCCGTCGCGGGTGATCTCGATAATCCGGCCGCGGCGAACGTAGTCTGCGATGAGGAAGTTGCCAGCCATCGTCATTTGCGGATCGGATGGGTAGTGCAACGGCAAAGTCAGCTTGAAGACGGGCGCCCACGTCTCATCGAGCTCAGTCAACGAATGATCGCCGATCGTGCTAACCAGCACGTGACCATTTGGGATTGGCTTATCACCGTTTGGTGACGCAAGCGTCGTTGGTCCGCCGCGACACCTGCCAGTAGTGCCAGCTTGGCGAACGATATGCTTGTCAGGCGCGACATCAACAATTCGACAATTGCGGATGTCGGCGAAGATGACATCCCCACTCGGTAGCTTGTACGCGTCATCGGGGAAATTGAGCAGCCCTGGAGTAGAGCCACGTTTTCCGAGCGTGCCGTACGACCAGGTAACCGCCTTACTGGCGATGTCGATGACTTCGACGACCTGCTCATGCTCAAGGTTGACGACAATGCTCTTGCCGCCGTCGGCAAAGAACGCATCATCGGCCCCCGACCTCGGCTTCAATCCCGCGAAGTCGTACTCCCAAAGGATCTGCTTTTGCGCGCTAATAAGCAGAACGCGATTGTTCCCCCGGTCGGCAATCAGAACGTCAAGCCCCCCGAGCGCGTCAGTTGCGGGTGGCTGTGAAGTAACCGTTGGGGACACCGGATCCTGATTCGAGGCAATCGTCGCGGGTATCTGCGTCGGGGGTGACTGCGCCGCAGCGCTGGCCGCGGACGTCGTCGCAGCGACAGCTGAAATTCCGATGGCGATGACGCAGCGCGCCAACGGATGCCGCCGGCGGTACTCGGAGCGAATTGTCGAGCAGTCGATTTTCATCCGGCGAGTATCCGAAGCCGTCCTGCCAGTGACACTCATTCCTGACGCCACGCTGACAGGGGAACTCCACCGACAGGTCCCGGCCAATGCAACTTCGTCAGCTAGGTGTCAGTTTCAAAGTTTACCTCCTTAGGCGTTGTCGCACCGCTGAGATGAGGCTGGCCTAGTCGCGGCGCCATCGTACGCGGCCCCGCAGACGCGGGGCGGTCAAAGGAGAACCAAAATGGGCGTCACTTCTCGGGGAATTTTGGTGGCGACCTTTCTGCTGGTGATGGCCACCAGCGTGCGCGCAGACGGCAATCTTGCGGCGAACGGCGTCGATTTGCCCGACCTCAAGATCGACACGACCAAACTGGCGTTCTCGCAAACGGAATATGATCTCCAAACTGGGAAGTACTATCGCCTTAATGTGACGGTCGATGATGGCGCCGACAATCTGTCGATCGTCATGCCGGAGTTGCTTCGCAACGCCTGGCTTGAAAAGGTGACGATCGACAATGTTCAAGTTCACGCGCCGAGCGTCGACAGCATCGAGTTGGATGGTGCCGCGACGTTCCAGCTCACTTTTGTACCTATCCGTCCGGGTGAATACGATTTCTGGGCGCCCGGCTACGACAAGCGGGGGCTAAAAGGGAAGTTCGTGGTCAAATGAACTCCCCGGCACCAGCCTTGGAATCTTTGGATCCGTCGCACTTCACGACGTGGTCGGAAATCAGTCTTTGCGGTCAGGCTGGCTTCCGTTGAGAAGCGACCAGCAAACCTTCGGAGGTCGCTATGGAATTTGAGGCGCGTCTGCTGCCGCTCGTTGGATTGGCTTGCGCGATAGCCGCGTCCGTGTCTGTCGCGGAAACGGCGCCGGCACTCGCGGCGTCCAGCCAGGGGATATTTGCCGACGGCACCTACACTGGCCAAAGCGCGGATGCCTACTACGGTAACATCCAAGTGCAAGTGGTGATCCAGCACGGCGCGATCGCCGGATTCAAGCTGCTGAGCTACCCCTCTCACACGGGGACGTCGATTGCGATCAATCGGCAAGCCCTGCCGATTTTGGCCCAAGAGATTGTCTCGGCACAGAGCACGCAAGTTGACGTCGTCTCTGGTGCGACATTGTCGAGCGAGGCCTTCATAAGGTCTGTGGCGTCTGCTCTTCCGAAATAGCGTCCCCGACGCCTAGGCCGTCGTCGGTCGTCCTCGGACCGCTCACGCCCGGGATTGCCACCGCTTGATCCCGATCAAGACGCCCTGTGCCGCCGCGTGGTTTGAAGCAGGCAACTGCCAAGCCCGCTGGTGGGCTCACGAGGTAACAAAATGAACATCTTGCAGAAGAACCTTGTTCGTCTTGCGCTACTTGCCGCGCTGTGCGTGTCGTCAACTGCTGTCTTCGCTGCGACCGTCGTCAATGTGACACTGTGGGACAAGGGCTCGGCCACTCCAATGGGGATGGGAATGGCCTACGCGACGCCTGGGTTGGACATGTCAAAGGCGACCATGGGCATCAAAGCCGCGCCGGCGACCGCGCTAGCGGGCGTGGTGACTTTCCACGTCACCAATTCGTCGACTGACACCATTCACGAGATGATCGTGATGTACCTGGCTGATCCGACGCAGCCATTGCCCTACGTCACTGCCGATCAAAAGGTCGATGAAGACAAGGCTGGCGACAAAGGTGAGGTCTCCGAACTCGACCCGGGTGCAACCGGCACCCTGACGGTCAACCTGAAACCGGGCAAGTACCTCCTGATCTGCAATGTCGCAGGGCACTATGCGGCCGGTATGTGGACCGAGTTCGACGTGACGAAGTAGTGGGCGACAGCGACGACGAAGCGCCGCCGAGTTCGGCAGCGCTTCGATTTGCCAGCGCCTGTAGGGCGCCGTCACCGTGTCGCCAATTGATAGCCAAGACCCTTAGTGGTCTGGATCAAATCGTGGCCGATCTTCTTGCGAAGGCGACTGACATAGACCTCGATGGTATTGCCCTCGACCGTCGCCCCGAGCATCGAGAGCACGTCTTCGAGCTGCGCTTTGGACAAAGTCACACCGGGATGCCGCGCCAAGGCCTCAAGCACCGCCCATTCCCGGGGGGTCAAGTCTAGCGCTTTGCCATCAACGCTTGCTGCGCGCTTCAAGTGATCCATCGAGAGGCTTCCGATCCTCACGACATAGCTGGGATCGGCGCCGCGCCGCCGCCCTATTGCAGCTACTCTGGCGATTAACTCGCGCAGATCGAAGGGTTTGACGAGGTAGTCATCTGCTCCAGCGTTGAGGCCGTCGATACGAATAGCCAATTGATCCATTGCGCTCAGGATAATCACAAAGACGTCGTCCCCACGGCCGCGTAGCGCCCGGAGAAAATCGATACCACGCCCGTCTGGCAAATTGAGGTCGAGGAGGATGAGGTCGAAGGAGGTCGTCGATACGGCATCCGACGCAGGTGCGAGCCGTTTCGCCCAATCGACCAGGTGGCCGTGCGCAACCAAATGATCTCGCAGAGCACTGCCGAGAACCTCATCGTCATCTACCAACAGCAAGCGCATCGGCTTCTCCCCCCACAGCTCAAACGATACGGGGGAAGCCTGACGTGGACCTTACGCTTAGAGGTCCGTACCGAAGCCACCACATGGGGCTTGAAGCTGCGCGTCCGACGCCGGTTGCTATCTCGATTGTCGTGATGGCGTCGTGGTCCGCTCGTAAGCTTTGCGTCAGGATGCTCGTGTCTACTACTGGGACTGCTGTCGCCAAGGGCCGATCCATAATGAAGAGGATGCTCTTCTCAGCCGGCTTCATCGCCGCGTCCGCCGTTTATGTTGTCGCCGTCCATCATTTCGTTCGAGAGCAGCCGGCGCCTGGCGCGGACATAGCTGCAGCTGAGCCGATGCCGGAAAACGAGCAGACCTTCGTTTCCACTCCTTCGGCCACCGTTGCTGCGAAGCCGACGACAAAGCCACAGACAATCGTGAGCCAATTGCCAGTCGCGAGGGCACCGTTACCGTCGGCCGATATCGCGGAGCCATTTGCCGACCCCGTCAAGCCACCGCTGCCTCGGATCCGGCCCACTCCCCCTCGGGCGCCTAGTTCGGCTGTCGCCGCTGCCAGATTGGTGCGCAAGGCAAGTGGCTTTGTGGACGGGACCTATGTGGGCACCCAAGAGGACGCGTACTATGGGCAGGTCAAGGTTCAGATCACGATCAGC
>CAZNAE010000094.1:0-13151 GCA_964570695.1 uncultured Devosia sp. | reverse complement strand
CCGGCTGGGACTGCCACGGCCTGCCGATCGAGTGGAAGATCGAGGAGCAGTACCGGGCGAAGGGCAAGGACAAGAACGACGTCGAGATTAACGAATTCCGCGCCGAGTGCCGCACCTTCGCGCAATATTGGGTCGACACCCAGCGCGAGGAGTTCAAGCGGCTGGGCGTCATCGGCGACTGGTCCAATCCGTATCTGACGATGAGCTTCGATGCCGAGGCGCAGATCGCCCGCGAGCTCATGAAGGTCGCGGCGTCGGGCCAGCTTTATCGCGGCTCGAAACCAGTAATGTGGTCGGTCGTCGAGCGCACCGCGCTGGCCGAAGCCGAGATCGAGTACCAGGACTACGAGAGCGACACGATCTGGGTGAAGTTTCCGATCCGCTCCGGCAACGGCGCTTTCGGCACCGCCGATTTCGAGGACCTTAATGCTTCAGTGATCATCTGGACCACGACGCCCTGGACCATCCCCGCCAACCGCGCGATCAGCTATTCGAGCCGGATCACCTACGGCCTTTATGAGATCACCAAGGCGCCCGAGGGCAACTGGGCATCGGTCGGCGAGAAGTACGTCCTCGCCGACAAGCTCGCGGCGGACACTTTCGCCAAGGCCAAGGTCGAGACCTTCATCCGGCTGTCCGATGTCGACATGACCAAGATTGTCTCGACCACGCACCCGTTGCGCGGTCTTGCCGGTGGCTACCAGTTCGAAGTGCCGCTGCTCGATGGCGAGCATGTGACCGACGATGCCGGTACCGGCTTCGTCCACACCGCGCCCAGCCACGGTCTCGACGACTTCGAGATCTGGATGGCCTCCTCGCGCAAGCTCCAGTCGCTCGGCATCGATACGTCCATCCCAATGACCGTCGACGACGGCGGCTTCTTCACCAAGGACGCCCCCGGCTTCGAGGGCGGTCGCGTGCTCGACGATGCCGGCAAGAAGGGTGATGCCAACCAGCGCGTCATCACCGCTCTGGCTGAGCGCAACGCCATGGTCGCGCGCGGCCGCATGAAGCATCAGTATCCGCATAGCTGGCGCAGCAAGAAGCCGATCCTCTTTCGCAACACGCCGCAATGGTTCGTCTACATGGACCGCGACATCATGGGGAAGCCCGGCGATACGCTGCGCGCCCGCGCGCTCGCGGCCATTGATGCAACGGTGTTCTACCCCCCGGCCGGCCAGACCCGGCTGCGTTCGATGATCGCCGATCGCCCCGACTGGGTGTTGAGCCGCCAGCGCGCCTGGGGCGTGCCGATTGCGGTGTTCTACAACGTCGAAAAGAACGAAATCCTCAAGGACGAGACGGTCAACCACCGCATCGGCCAGGCGTTCGAGGAAGAGGGCGCCGACGCCTGGTTCAAGCCGGGCGCCAAGGAGCGTTTCCTCGGCGGCGCCGTACCCGACCCACAGAACTGGACCAAGATCGACGACATCCTCGACGTCTGGTTCGAGAGCGGTACGACCCATGCCTGGGTGCTGCGCAACAAGCAGAAATGGCCCGACCTGCAGTTCCCCGCGGGCATGTACCTCGAGGGCTCCGACCAGCATCGTGGCTGGTTCCACTCGTCGCTGCTCGAGAGTTGCGCGACCAATGGGTTTGCGCCCTACAAATCGGTCCTGACGCACGGCTTCACCCTCGACGGCGAGGGCAAGAAGATGTCGAAATCGCTGGGAAACACCGTCGCCCCGCAGGACATCGTCAAGCAATACGGTGCCGACATCCTCCGCCTCTGGGTCGGTTCGACCGACTATGCTGACGACCAGCGCATCGGCAAGGAGATCATCAACACTACGGTCGACAGCTACCGCAAGCTTCGCAACACCATGCGCTGGCTGCTCGGCAACCTCGCGCACTACAAGCCAGCGGAAGCGGTGGCGCTTGCCGACATGCCCGAGCTCGAACGGCTGATCCTCAACCGTCTGAACGAGCTCGATGCGCTGGCCCGCGAGGCCTATGCACAATACGACTACAAGCGCGTCGTCTCGGCCCTGTCGAACTTCATGAACGTCGAGCTCTCGGCCTTCTACTTCGATATCCGCAAGGATGCGCTCTACTGCGACCCGATCTCCTCGGTGCGCCGCAAGGCCGCGCTGACGGTGATCAATGCGGTGTTTGACTGCCTCACGGCCTGGCTCGCCCCGATCCTGGTGTTCACCATGGAAGAGTGCTGGCTAGAACGCCATTCTGGCGTAACCGAGTCCGTGCATCTGCGGCAGTTCCCGGATGTTCCGGCCGAGTGGTCAGACACCGCGCTTGCCGCCAAGTGGGAGGACATCAAGACCGTCCGCGGCTATGTCACCCGCGAGCTCGAGATCGCCCGGCGCGACAAGCTCATCGGCTCGTCGCTCGAGGCGGCGCCGCAGATCACCGTGCGTGATGCCAAGCTGTGGGCCGCCGTCGGCGAAGCCGACATGGCCGAGATCTGCATCACCTCCGGCGTCACCCTGACCCGCGGCGCCGATGCCGCGGACGGCGAGCCGGTCAGCGTCGTTTTCGCCAAGGCCGACGGCATCCGCTGCGCCCGCTCATGGAAATTCACCACCGACGTTGGCAGCGATCCAGACTATCCCGACCTCAGCGCTCGCGACGCGCAGGCCATGCGTGAGCGTAAGGCGGCGGGGCTCGCGGCGTGAAATCTCGCGCTCTCTGGCTCAGCCTCGCCTTTGGCCTCGCCGCCTTCGCGGTCGACCGGCTGCACAAATACATCCAGGTCGACCTGATGCATTGGCCCGAGGGGCACTTCGTGCCGGTCCTGCCCATCATCGATGTCGGGCTGGTCTTCAATCCGGGCGTCTCCTACGGGCTCCTGAGCTTCCTGCCAGCCTGGGGCATGGCACTGGTGATCACGGCGGCGCTCTGCGCTCTCGTCGTCTGGTGGCTGCGCTCGCATTCGCTCCTGGTCCGCTCCGGCCTCGCCATCTGCATCGGCGGGGCGCTGTCCAATGCCCTCGATCGTCTGCTGTTCCCCGGTGTCGCCGATTTCTTCTGGCTGCATGTCGGGGCGTTCTCGTTCTTCATCTTCAACCTCGCCGACACCGCGATCACCCTCGGCGTCTGCCTGCTGTTGCTCGATCTCCTCGGAATCGGCCGCCGCCGGGCCGCAAACCCGGCGTGAACCAATTGCTGCCAGAATCTGGTCTTACGCGGCAGCCTCGGCTATAAGCCGCGACGAGTGGGGATAAAGGGCAGTTTCATGGCGTTTGACTTGACCGGGCGGCGGTCCGCAACACTGGCCGCGCTCCTCATCGTCTCCGCGGGGCTTTCTGCCTGCACCACCACTGAAGGCACCAACGCCTTCGCATCGCCCCAGACCTTCGAGACCGAGGTGATGGACAGCACAGCGCAGGGCCTCGGCCTGATCCCGGCGCCTGTGAAGCCAGATCCGACCAATCCGCGCGGCCCCCTGGTGATGCCCAAAAGCACCACCGATTTGCCGGCGCCGACCAAGGACACCACCACCGCCATGCTGCCGGCGGATTCCGACAAGGTCTCGGTCGATACCGCCCAGCTCAGCCAGGCGGACATCGAACGTCTTCGTAAGGTCCGCGTCGTCAGTACTGAGACGCCGGACGGCCGGCCACTCACCGCGGCCGAGCTAAAGCAGATGACCGGACGTCTCAAATCCTTCCAGATCAGCAAGAAGCATTCGCTGTTCACGCCGCCCGAGCAGTATTTCTCGGTGACCAACGGTCAGCCCGACCTCGTCTGCCTGTCCAATGCCGGCGTGCTGGTCCCGGTCAACGACCCGACCTGCCCGCCGGAGATCCGCCAGGCCCTTCTCAAGAAGGGCTGAGCCCTTTCACTCATTGATGCGCCGACCCTGCCTGTTGGCCCGGTCCCGCAGGAGTCGCACATGTCCGATATCGCCCCCACCACCTATGCCGGGGATCGCCTGGCTAAGGTCATCGCCCGCGCCGGCCTCTGTTCGCGCCGCGATGCCGAGCTCTGGATCAAGGACGGCCGCGTTGCCGTCAACGGCAAGGTGATCCGCACCCCGGCCTTCAACGTCAACGAGAAGGATCAGGTGAAGGTCGACGGCCAGCCGCTGGCCGCCCGTCAGGGCACCCGCATGTGGCTCTATCACAAGCCGACCGGACTGGTGGTCACCGAGAAGGATCCCGAGGGCCGCCCGACGGTGTTCGAGACGCTCGAGCAGCAGGGCCTGCCACGCGTCGTCTCCATCGGACGCCTCGACATCAACACCGAAGGCTTGCTGCTGCTCACCAATGATGGCGGGCTGAAGCGCGTGCTCGAGCTGCCGGCCACTGGCTGGCTCCGTAAATACCGGGTCCGCGCCTTCGGCACCATCACCCAGCCGCAGCTCGACGGCCTCAAGGCCGGCATCGAGATCGACGGCGTCAATTACGGGCCGATCGAGGCGACGCTCGAGCGCGAGCAGGGTAGCAATGTCTGGCTGCTGCTGGCGCTACGCGAAGGCAAGAACCGAGAGGTCAAGAACGTCCTCGCCCATCTCGGCCTCAAGGTGAACCGTCTCATCCGCGTGAGCTTCGGGCCGTTCCAGCTCAACGACCTGCCGATCGGCGCCGTCGAGGTGGTAAAAGCCCGCGTTCTGCGCGAGCAGCTTGGCAAGCGCCTTGCCGACGAGGCCGGCGTGGACTTCGAGAGCGAATTGCCCGAGCCCGCCGCGATCAAGCTCGCGCGCGGCGCCGCCAACCCGGCCCTGCGCGCCGCCAAGCCCGGCGCCGAGCCGGCCAAACAGCGCAAGGCCATGGCCGACCGCACCGAGCGCTTCCGCTTCACCGACCGCCCCGACCGCGGCCCGCGTGAGTTGAGCGAGCAGGAGCGCCCGCCGCGCAAAGATCGTCCCGGCGGACGTTTCCCCGATCGTCCGCGGCCCAAGCGCGAGGAGCCTGTTGCCGATGCCGGTCCGCCGCGCAAGGTCTTCCACGACGACGGCACCGAATCGACTTTTGCCGCCAAGACCTACGGCAAGAAACCCAAGCCCGGCGCGCCTAAGGCCGATGACGGCAAGCCGCCGTTCAAGCAGAGCTTCGACAAACCGCGCAGCGATTTTTCCACCAAGCCCAGGCGCGATTTCGGCGACAAGCCACGTGGCGATTTCGCCACGGGTCCACGCAAGGATTTCGGCGACCGGCCGAACCGTCCCTATTCACCGCGGCCGGGCAGCGCCGCTGCCGACGGCCCGAAGCGCGACTATTCGGACCGGCCGAAGCGCGCTTATGGCGATAAGCCGAAAGGCGACTTTCCCGATCATCCGAAGCGGCCTTATGCGCCAAGGCCCGGTAGTGCTCCCGCCGATGGCCCGAAGCGTGATTACGCCGACCGCCCCAAGCGCGCCCACGGCGACAAACCGAAGGGCGATTTCGCCGACCGGCCCAAGCGTCCCTATTCGCCGCGCCCCGGCA
This sequence comes from uncultured Devosia sp., assembly GCA_964570695.1. Lineage (GTDB taxonomy): Bacteria > Pseudomonadota > Alphaproteobacteria > Rhizobiales > Devosiaceae > Devosia_A. The sequence goes on along the minus strand of CAZNAE010000094.1, from coordinate 7,764 downwards.
GCGACAGCGCGGCGCCGCCGAAGCGAGCGTATGGCGATAAGCCCAAGGGCGATTTCGGTGACCGCCCGAAGCGGCCCTACACCGGCCGTCCGGCCGCCGCGGGCGCTCCCGCCGATCGTCCCAAGCGTAATTTCGGCGACAAGCCGCAAGGCGTTCGTCCCGCCAATGGTACGTCCGCCGGCAAGCGTCCGCGCGGCTCCGGCCCCGGTGGCGATCGTCCGCGCCGTCCCAAGGCCTGATGCGCATCGTCGCGGGAAAATTTCGCGGCAAGCAACTCGGCTCGCCTGAAGATAACTCGATCCGTCCCACAGCGGACCGGGTCCGCGAGTCGGTGTTCAACATCCTCGCGAGCCGGCTCGCCCCGAGCTTCGACGGCCTCCGCGTCCTCGACCTCTTCGCCGGCACCGGCGCCCTGGGCCTCGAGGCGCTGTCGCGTGGCGCCGCGCACGTCATTTTCGTCGATACCGGCGCGGAAGCGCGTGGCCTGATCCGCGACCACATCGAGGCGTTCGGGGCAGGCGGCGTGACCAAGCTGCTGCGCCGCGACGCGACCGCGCTTGGCGACGCCGGCACTATGGGTCCGGTTGACTTGGTCTTCCTCGACCCGCCCTACGGCAAAGGTCTCGGCGAACAGGCGCTGACCTCGCTTAACTTCGGCGGCTGGCTGCAACCGGAGACGATCGTCGTGCTGGAGGAGAGCAGCGACGTCACGGTGAACCTGCCCACCGGATTCGCCTTGGACGACCGCCGCGAATATGGCGCGGCCGCAGTGCACTTTCTGAAACTCGCTTAGCGCGTTCTCCCGAACAGCCGCTCGATGTCCGCCTTCTTGAGCTCGACATAGGTCGGTCGCCCGTGGATGCACTGCCCCGAATGCGGCGTGCGCTCCATCTCGCGTAGCAGCGCGTTCATCTCGTCGACCCGCAGAATCCGCCCGGAGCGCACCGACCCGTGGCAGGCCATGCGCGCGATGATCGCGTCGAGCCGGTCGCCGAGCGCATCGGCCGAGTCCCACTCGGCGAGGCCGTCGGCGAGGTCCCGCACCAGCCCATCGATATCAGCCTGCCCGAGCAGCCCCGGCGTCTCGCGTACCGCGATCGCCCGCGCGCCGAAGCGCTCGAGGTGCAGCCCCAGCCGCTGCAGCGTCGGCGCAGCCTCCTCGAGCCGGGCGCAATCCTCCTCCGGCAACTCGATCACGACCGGGATCAGTTGCATCTGGCTCGCCACCGGCCCGCTCGCCAGCTCGGCCTTGAACCTCTCGTAGACCAACCGCTCATGCGCCGCGTGCTGGTCGACCAAGACCAGCGAATCGCCGTTCTGCGCCACGATGAAATTTTCGAACATCTGCGTCCGCGCCGTGCCGAGCGGGTACTCCGCTTCACCCGGCGGCGTCTCGAACGCCTCGAACCGCGCGCTCGGCTCTGCGAGCCCAGCGAAGCCAGCAGTCGGGAGTCCTCCTCCGCGCACGGGGGGAGGGGGACCGGTAAAGCCGGTGGAGGGGGCGCTGGCACCAACCACAACAGCCGCTGCATCCGCTATCTCCGGCACCCGGAACGCGGCCATCACGTCGTCCGCCACGGTGCTCGATGCCCGGTATCCCGCCTCGCCAAGCGCGTCGAGCACTGCCCGGATCACGGCCGAGCGCACCCCGCCCGCATCGCGGAAGCGTAGCTCCGCCTTAGCCGGATGGACGTTGACGTCGACTGCCGCCGGATCGACCGAAAGGAACAGCGCGATCGCCGGGAACCGGTCGCGGAACACGAAATCTGCATAGGCCGCCCGCACCGCGCCGAGCAGCACCTTGTCGCGCACCGACCGGCCGTTGACGAAGTAGAACTGGCTCAGCGAATTGGCGCGCGAATAGGTCGGCAGTCCGGCAAGCCCGGTGACCACCACCCCATGCCGCGTTGTCGCCAATGGAACGGCGTTCTCGGAAAAATCGGCGCCCATCAGCTGCATGACGCGGGCCGGCAGATCGCCATCGCCCGGCCAGTTCACCGGCGAGCGGTCGGACCCATCGAGCACGAAATGCACGCCCGGATTGGCCATCGCCAGCCGCCGCACCACGTCGCTCACCGCCGCCGCCTCGGCACGATCCGATTTCAGGAATTTGAGCCGCGCCGGCACGCCCGCGAACAGGTCGCGAACCTCGACGATGGTGCCCCGGTTCATCGCCTGCGGCACCGGACCGGATTTGCGCGACCGGTCGACGTCGATCCGCAACCCCTCGGTTGCATCCGCCGGGCGCGACGAAACGCTCAGCCGCGCCACCGCGCCGATGGAGGCGAGCGCTTCGCCGCGGAAACCCAGCGTTCGGATGTCGTCGAGGCCGTCGTCGGCAAGCTTGCTGGTCGCGTGCCGCTCCACCGACAGGACCAGATCGTCGCGGTCCATGCCGCTGCCGTCATCCTCGACCCGGATCAGGTTCCGCCCGCCGCCGGCCGTGGTGACGACGATCCGCCGCGCCCCGGCGTCGATGGCGTTCTCGACCAGCTCCTTCACCACGCTCGCAGGCCGCTCTACTACTTCGCCGGCGGCGATGCGGTTGATCAGATCCTCGGGCAATTGGCGGATGGGCAAGCGATGATTCTCCAAGGCGGACTAGTTTAGCGCCGCGCCGGAAGCTGCTACCACCCGGAAATGGCCCTGTCCCCGATGGATCTTGCCCTGAAACTGGCGGAAGACGCCGCCGCCGCCGGCGAAGCGCCGGTCGGCGCGGTCATTGTCGAAAATGGCGAGATTCTCGCCGCCGAACGCAACCGCATGCGCGAGCTGAACGATCCCACCGCTCATGCTGAACTACTTGCCGTCCGCGCCGCCCTCGCCAAGCGTGGCAGCGGCCGGCTCGACGGCTGCGACCTCTATGTGACGCTAGAACCCTGCGCCATGTGCGCCGGTGCCATCGGCCACGCGCGGGTGCGGCGGCTTTATTATGGCGCGGAGGATGTGAAGGCCGGGGCCGTTGATCACGGCGTGCGGTTGTTCGCGAGCCCCAATACGCACCACCACCCAGAGATCATTTCGGGGCTCGGGGCCATGCGCTCGTCGGAATTGCTGAAGGCGTTCTTCGCAAAATTGCGCAGCTAGTCACCCGCCCGCGTGGTTTCGCCGCTCTTCATGAGGAACTGCTCGACCTTGTGTGACAGATGCCGCTTGAAATTGTCTTTTTCCTTGTCGGCGGCGGCGAGGATTTCGCGGACCCGCCAGAACTCCAGCGCGCCGAACGAGCTGAGGTGTGGCCGCACATAAACATCCGGCGGATAGGCCGCCATCATGTGCGCCGTCAGCGAATGCATCATGATCTGCGCCGAGCCGAACCACACATCGAGCGCCCGGAAATCCGCGCGCTGTAGAGACTCCGACGGATCGCCATTGACGTCGACGGCAACGAGGATGTCGCTGTCGTAAGCCTGGTCGACCGGTAGCGGGTTCACCACACCGCCATCGACCAGCACATGGTTGGCGAACCGCACCGGCTTGAATAGCGATGGAATGGCGATCGAGCCGGCAATCGCCGGCTTCAGTTGTCCATGGTGGAACACCGCCTGGTGCCATGACTGGAAATCGGTAGCGACGACGTAGAACGGCACCTGCAGTTCCGAGAAATCGTCGGGGAACGGGCTGGGCAGGAAGGCATCGACCACCCGCATCGCGTCGAGCTGCATGTTGAAGCCGTTCTGCAGCAGCCCGCCGATATTGCGGATCTGCGCGCCCCAGAGCCGCGCCGCGATGATCCGCATCGTGCCGAGCACGCCTATCGCGTGTTCGCGCAACTCCTTGCCGCTCATGCCATTGGCCCAGCCGGAGCCAATCAGCGCGCCGATCGACGTTCCGGCGATGGTCGAGGGTTTCAGCCCCAGCTCGTCCATCGCTTCGATGAAGGGAATATGCGTCAGCCCACGGGCCGAGCCGCCGCCGAGCGCCACGCCGATGCGCGGCATCCCGCCGTTCGTCTTCGGCGGGTGGGGCGTGGCGCCTTCGCCTTGCCGCAGATGGTCAACCAGCTCCTGCCCGCGCTGCTGCAGTGGGGTCAGGTCGTCCTCGTGTGTGAGGTCGTGCGCCATGATGAAGAGATAGGGTGCTCCTCGAAGGTTGATAAGACCTTCCGCACCGGCCGGGATGCTGCGGGCCTGCTTATCTAAGTATCGAGCCGGGCATTCCGTTCCCGCTGGATGGCCCGCCAGCCGATATCGTGGCGGTGAAAGCCACCGGGCCAGTCGATCTGCGCGATCGCCGCGTCGGCGCGCTCCTTGGCTTCGGCCACCGTCGCGCCGAGCGTCGTCACGTTCAGCACCCGCCCCCCATTGCTGAGCAGCCGGTCGCCATCGCGGGTGGTTCCGGCATGGAAGACCTTGAGGTTTGGGCCCTCCGCCGGCAGCGCGCCGATGACGCTGCCTTTGTCGTACGCGCCGGGATAGCCCTTTGCCGCAACCACCACGGTCAGCGCCGGCTCCGGGCGCCATTGCGCCGTCTTGCCGGCGAGCCGACCCGTCGCGGTCGCATGCAGCAGCTCCAGCAGGTCGCTCTCGAGCCGCAGCATCATCGGCTGCGTCTCCGGGTCGCCGAACCGCGCATTGTATTCGATCAGCTTCGGGCCATCGCGTGTCAGCATGAGCCCGGCATAGAGCACGCCTTGGTATGGCGTGCCGCGTGCCCTGAGCCCGCGCACCGTCGGCTCGATGATCTCGCGCATCGTTCGGTCGATCAGCTCCGGCGTCATCACCGGCGCCGGCGAATAGGCGCCCATGCCGCCAGTGTTCGGCCCCATGTCGCCGTCGAAGGCGCGCTTGTGGTCCTGCGCCGTGGCGAGCTGCAGCGTATTGGTGCCATCGCAGAGCACGAAGAAGCTCGCCTCCTCGCCCTCGAGGAAATCCTCGATCACCACCGACGTGCCCGAGGCGCCGAACGTGCCCGCAAAGCAGCCGCGGATCGCCGCCTCGGCGTCGGCCAAATTCATCGCAACCGTCACGCCCTTGCCAAGCGCCAGTCCGTCCGCCTTGATGACGATCGGCGCACCGTGGCCACGTAGATAAGCAAGGGCAGGGGCCTCCGCCTCGAAGCGACGGTATGTCGCCGTCGGGATTCCCATCTCGTCGCAGAGCGCCTTGGTGAAGCCTTTGCTGCCTTCGAGCTGTCCTGCCGCCTTGCTGGGCCCGAAGCAGCCGATGCCCGCGGCGCGCACATCGTCGCCGAGCCCCGCCACCACCGGCGCATCCGGACCGATCACCACGAAATCGATCGCATTGGCTTTGGCGAATGCCACCACAGCTGCGTGGTCGGCCGGATCGACGGCGACGTTCTCGGCGACCTCCGACGTCCCGCCATTGCCGGGCGCAACGTAGAGCTTGGTCAGCCGTGCCGACTGCGCCAGCTTCCACGCCAGCGCATGCTCTCGCCCGCCCGATCCGATCAGCAAAACCCGCATGCAAAGCCCTCCAGCGGCTCCCTTGACCCATCGCGAACGAAAGCGCAACAGGAGGCATGGAGTCGCCCGCCAGCAACGCCCACGAATTCTCGGTTTCCGAGCTCGCGCAGGCTGTTCGCCGCGCCGTCGAAGACGAGTTCGGCTATGTCCGGGTGCGTGGCGAAATCTCCGGCTTCCGCGGCCAGCATTCCTCCGGCCATGCCTATTTCACCCTCAAGGACGATGGCGCCTCGATCGACGCCGTGGTGTGGAAAACCGCCTGGCCGCGCCTGACCTTCAAGCCGGAGGAGGGGATGGAGGTGATCGCCACCGGGCGCCTCACCACTTTCCCCAAATCCAGTAAATACCAGATCGTTATCGAGCAGATCGAACCGGCCGGCGCCGGGGCGCTGATGGCGCTGCTCGAGGCGCGCCGCAAGAAGCTCGCCGCCGAAGGCCTGTTCGCCGCCGACCGCAAGCGCCAGCTGCCGTACCTGCCGCGCGTCATCGGTGTCGTAACTTCGCCAACCGGTGCCGTCATCCGCGACATCCTCCATCGCCTCGACGACCGCTTCCCCTCGCACGTTCTGGTCTGGCCTGTCCGTGTCCAGGGCGAGACGTCTGCGGCGGAAGTGGCGGCCGCCATCACCGGCTTCAACGCTTTGCCCGAAGGCGGCCCGATCCCGCGGCCGGATTTGCTGATCGTCGCGCGCGGCGGCGGGTCCATCGAGGACCTCTGGAGCTTCAACGAGGAGATCGTCGTCCGCGCGGTCGCGGCGAGCCGCATCCCGATCATCTCGGCCGTCGGCCACGAGACCGACAACACGCTCGTCGATTTCGCTTCCGATCACCGCGCCCCAACCCCGACCGCCGCCGCCGAAGCCGCAGTGCCGGTCCGCTCCGAGCTCATTGCTTATGTCGACGATCAGGGCCAGCGCAGCCGCAACTCGATGCGCGCGCGGCTGGCGAACAACCGTGATCGCCTGCGCGCCGCGGCTGGAGAGCTCCCGCGGCCGCTCGACCTGCTCAACATTGCCCGTCAGCGGCTCGACATCGCCGCCAACAATCTCTCCGCGTCGCTGCGCCATCTCGGCCAGCAGAAGCGGCTGCGCTTTGCCACGGTGGCGGCGAAGCTCTCGGCGCAGACCCTGCTCACCGATCTGCAACATGCGCAGGCTCGGCTGACGCCTTTGGCTGGGCGCCTGCAGCCCGGCTACCGGCGCGGCCTTGCGCAGCGCACAGACCGGTTCATCGCGGTGTGGAAGCTGGTCGAGTCCTACAGCTACAAAGGCGTCCTCGCCCGCGGCTTCGCGCTGGTCAGCGACGCCGACGGCAATCTAGTGCGCTCGAAGGCCGCTCTGCTGCCTGGAGCGACCCTTGCGGTCGAGGTGGCCGACGGTAGTTTCGGCGCCACCGTCGGCGGCGCGCCGCCCGCCCGCAAGCGCCGACCCGTGCCCAAGGACGACCGGCAGGAGAGCCTGTTTTAGGGGCCGATTTGCAAGGCCCCGATTTCCGCCTATATCTCGGGCGAAAGGTCACGCCGATGAACATCTACGACAAGAGTTTTGCGCCCTCCGAAGCCGTCATCCGCTATCTCGATGGCGATTATGTCGTAGTGCGGCCTGGCAGCTTCGTGCGCTGCGCCATCACCGGCAAGCCGATCCCGGTCGACGAGCTGATCTACTGGAACGTCGACCGCCAGGAGCCGTATGCCGACGCGAACGCGGCGCTTGAGGCCTATCGGCGCCACGGCCTGACCGGCAAGTAAGTGCCGGTCCACAAGACCAAGCTTCTCGTCATTTCCAACGGCTACGGCGAAGACTCGATCGGCGCCGCGCTGGTCAAACACCTGCCGCAAAGCTTCGCCGTTTCGGCCTATCCCACCCTCGGTGGGGGCCGCGCCTATGCGGGCGTCTGCGAGATCGTCGGGCCACGCGCCGAACTGCCGAGCGAAGGCTGGCGCAACGTCAAGAACTCTGTCGCCAAGGATATCGCCGGCGGCGGCATCTCCACCATCTGGCCCGGCCTCGCCTTCATTCGCCGGGCGCGCGGCCAATACGACAGGGTCGTCGTCGTCGGTGACATGATCGGCGTCTATGGCTGTTGGATCACCGGTCACCGCGATCTCGTCTATCTCGACGTCTACAAGACCGGCTTCGGTTCGCCCTATCTCAGCATCGACAAATGGATTCTGCGGCGCACCACAAGAACGATGTTTTCCCGCAGCCCGGCGCTCGCCGCGACCCTGAAGGCCGCCGGCATCGATGCCCGGCACGTCGGTAACATCATGATGGACACTATCCCACGCAGCGGCTCGCCCGTGGAGCGCCGCAGGTCGCTTGGCCTCACCATTCTCCCCG
>CAZNAE010000093.1:5054-13541 GCA_964570695.1 uncultured Devosia sp. | reverse complement strand
AGTCGGTCTCGCCGATCACCAGCGCCACGCCCTTCAGCGGATGCGGCGCAGCGGCCTGCCCAACATCGGCCGCGAGCGCAACAACGAGGCTCGCTGCAACAAGCAGCAAGCCCCTCACGGCGACCGCCGGGAAACTCTCAAATCGCATCACGCCGAGCCAACCAACCCCAGTTGGCGAGCAACATTGCATGAGAAATCAGCAAGTTCGAGATCGGCTCGCGGCCAATCTGTGACTTTCGCGAGAGTTGATCGCGACGCGACAGCCCGCGACTGTGCTTAGGGCACGAGGATGATCTTGCCGCCGGTCCGTCCTGCCGCCTGCAGCTTGTGCCCCTCTCCGAGCTGCGACAGCTTCAGCGTGTGCGCGACCGGAATGCTGAGTTCGCCCCGGCCCGCCGCGTCCGCAACCTGCTGCAGCATCGCGGCCCGGTCCACCGCCAGCACCGGCGTGATGGTGATGCGTTTGTCGGCATTGGTGCCCTCGGGCACGCTCGCCACCGTCGACAGTGTGCCGCCGTCGCGCACCATCGCCGCCGCCGCGACAGCCACGGCCCCACCAGCCGTGTCGAGCGCCTTGGCAAAGCTCTTGGCCGGCCCTTCGCCGATGGCGATCGCTTCGCCCGTCAGAGCTTTGCCTTCGGCCAGCCGCTCGGCCCGTACGCCGGCGACCGGCGCCGCGCCCAGCTCCTTGAGGTACTGTACCGCCGCACGGCCGACCGCGCCCAGCGCGCCCGTGACCAGCACGCGCTCACCCGGCTTGACGCCGAGCACGTCGATCCCCTGCCGCCCGGTCAGCCCGACCAGCGGCAGCGTCGCGGCCGCCACAAAACTCACATTGTCCTGGAGCTTCGCCACGCCGCCGACAGGCACCGCCACGAACTCCGCATGCGCTCCCTTGCTGCCGATCGGCCGCTTGACCATCACCCGGTCGCCGACCTTGTAGCCGCTGACGTCGGCGCCGACCGCCGCGATCGTCCCGGCTCCGTCGAGCCCGAGGATCGCCGGCAACTCCAGCGGCACACGCTGCGCCAGATAACCCATGCGAACATAGAGATCGACCGGATTGATCCCCGACGCCTCGAGCTTCACCAGCACCTCGCCGGCCCCCGCCACCGGATCGGGCGCGTCCTCGTACTTGAATTGATCGACATCGCCATAGGCGTGGAGGCGGGTGGCTTTCATGCGGAAAACTTTCTGCTGGGGGTCGCCTCTAACGCGCGGCCCGTGTCCCGGTTCAATTGTCGGGGCGCACCATCACCTTCACGTCGCCGAACCGCGGCTCGGCCATCAGCTCGGGCGGCAAGGCGTCGAGCCCGATGATCCGGCTGATCAGCGGCGTGAGATGCAATGTGCCGGCCGCGATCATCGCCGCTGCGCGCCGGTGCGTGTAGGGGTTGAGCCATGCGGCTTCGAGCCGCACCTCGCGTACCAGCAGGTCGAACGGCTCAACCTCCACCGCCTGCCCCTTCGCCATCACCCCGAACAAAACCACCGCGCCGCCCGGCCGCACGGCGGCGAGCGACGACCGGAATGTCTCGGGCACGCCGGCGCATTCGAGCGCCACATGCATGCCGTCGCCACTGATCTCGCGGATCGCCGCAACCGCATCGCCGTCGGCCGGATCGATCGCGTGCGTCGCCCCGAGCGTCATCGCCAACACGCGCCGCGGCGCCTGCCGGGTCACCAGCACGACGCTCGCTGCGCCCGCCAGCCGCGCCAATTGCACCATCAGCAGCCCGATCACTCCGCCGCCGAACACCGCGACGCTATCGCCCGGCCTGATCCGCGCCACATCGAGTCCATGCAGGCAACACGCCAGCGGCTCCGAAAACGCCCCGAGCAGCGGATCGAGATCGGCCGGCAATTCGATCGCCTGCGCCGCCGGCATGACCACGAATTCGGCGAAACCGCCATTGCGCGTCACCCCGATCGCCTGCAGCGAAGCGCAAAGATTGGCCCGGCCGGCGCGGCAGGCCTCGCAATGCCCGCAGCCGATATTGGGGTCGGCCGTCACCCGGTCGCCGACACGCAGCCGCGCCACGCCCTCGCCCACCGCCTCGACCACGCCGCAGAATTCATGCCCCAGCGTCACCGGCCAGGCCGTCGGATATTCGCCGCGGAACATGTGCCGGTCGGAGCCGCAGACGCCGGCCGCCTCGATGCGCACCAGCACCTCGCCCGGCCCCGCCACCGGCCGCGCCACCTCCTCGACCTGCATCAGGCCGGGCCGCACCAGCCGAGCTGCCTTCATCCGTCCCTCCCGGGCCTGCCCGTCAGGTGAACCGCACCGCGCCGATATGCGGCAGGTTCCGGTTACGCTGCGCGTAGTCGATGCCGTAACCGACCACGAACTTGTCCGGAATCTCGAAGCCGATCCACTTCGCCTTGACGTTCACCTCGCGCCGCGACGGCTTGTCGAGCAATGCGCAGACTTCGATCCGGCGCGGATGCCGCGTCTCGAGAATGTCGAGCACGTGCCGCAGCGTGTAGCCGGTGTCGACGATGTCCTCGACCAGGAGCACATCGCGCCCTTCGATCTCGCCGCGCAGATCCTTCATGATCCGCACCTCGCGGCTCGACTCGGTCGAATTGCCGTAGCTCGACACCTCGATGAAATCGACCTCGACCGGCAGGTCCAGTTCCCGCACCAGATCGGCGATGAAGATGAACGAACCGCGCAGCAGCCCGACCACCACCAGCTTGTCGGTTCCGGCATAGTGCCCGGCGATCTCGCGCGCCAGGCTCTCGACCCGCGCCGCAATGGCCTTGGCCGAGATCAGCTCGTCGATCACATATGGCTTGTCGGTCATCGCCCGGTCCCCTGCCCCTCGCTCATAGCGTCGGGCGCCCGCTCCGGGCAAGGCGCATCGCGCCGCAGCCGTGCCCGGCTCAGTATCCCTCCGACGACCAGGGGAAGTTCACATACTGGTCGCGGGTGTCGTAGCAGATATTGCCGTACATCCTGAGGTACTGGCTCCGCCGAACCGGATCGTTGTAGGCCGCCCCGGGGTCGACCAGGTCAGCCTCGTACCGGGAAATATTCTCGCTCGTCAGCGCGATGGGAAGGGTATCCATCGCCTGCGGGATGCTCTTACCCTCGAGCCAATCGGCCGCGTACTGCCCCATGGCATAGCCGAAGACCGGTGAGGAGAGAGCGATGCTCGCCTTGTACGGACCGTTGCCTTTCTTGATCTCGGCCACCGCATCCGGCTCGCCGTCGATGCCACCCAGAAACTGCTCGGGACGATCCTTTCCTGCGGCGCGCAACGCATCGAGCGCACCCAGCACCACCGCATCGGCCCCGAGGACGACGTCGACATTGGGGTTGGCCAGCAGGATGGTGTTCATCGTCGCGGCGCCGCCCTCTCGGGTGACGGGCTGCGGTGCGATGTCGGCGATGACGGTAACGCCCGGCAAGGCATTGAGCCCGTCGCGCATCGCCACGAAGCGCGGCGTCAGATATTGCATCGAATCCTGTGTCAGCAGAACGACGTTCGCTTTGCCGTTGAGCTTGGTCCTGATGTAGTCGACGGCGACATCGGTCAGCGCCTTGCCGGTCGCATACTGCGGCGCATTGAGCAGCAGCGTCGCCGGCGGCGGCACAATGGTGCCGACGAACGCGCCGGACCAGATGGCGCGCAGTTCGTTGTCATGCACCGCCGCCGGATCGGACGAGGTGGCGACGAGCGCGCCGACCTTCGCATCGATAAATGTCTGGATTTCGTCGGCCGCCTTCTTGGCGTCGCTGCCGGTGAGCACGCGTTGATAGTCGAGCCCCCGGTCTTTCGCCGCGAGCGACAGACCGTGATCGACACCCTCGAGGAACTCGCGGTCGTTTTCCTGAACGTAGGCCAGCGCCTTTGTCAGGTCCTTCGGCACGCTGCAGGCTGGCGCCTTGGGATCGAACGGGGCGAATACCGTCGGCGTCGTAATCCCCGGAGGACCGTCTTGCGCGAAGGCCGGCAAAATTGCGGTCGGCAGGAGCAACGCCGCGGCCAGCGCGGTACACGGCAGAATTCGCCTCAGGCGAAGCCCCGTCGATCGTTTCATGCCTGCCCCTGCCCGCAATCTGACGCGGTGCGCCCCGCGTGCCGCCGCGGGATCGTTGTCTGCTGGCGCAGTTTCCCACGTTTCCGGCAGGGCAGTCTACTGCTCACGCCGCCGCGGCCTTGTCGAAAAACTCAGGCGTGCCGCCAGTCCCGGCTGCCGATCGTCGTACCGGATGTCGCCTCCGAGGCTCGACGCCATGGCCGTCACGATGCGCGTGCCGAGCCCGGTCCCCTTGGCCGGCGCGTCTTCCGCCCGGCCGACGCCGTCGTCCTCGACCACCAGTTCGGCACGCTCCTCCGGAAGCTGCTTCAACCGCACCCGGACCTCGCCGGAGCGGTCGGGATACGCATATTTGAAACCATTGGTGACCCACTCGGTGACGATCACGCCCAGGTTGATGCCGGTATCCGTCTCCAGCCGCACCGGGTCGAGGTCATAGCTGAGCGTTACCCCCTGCCCCTCGTTGCGCAGCGACGTCTTGAGGTGGTCGAGCAGGCCGGTCAGGTATTCGTTCAGCATCACCGAGCGTACGTCGCTCGAATCATAGAGCCGCTTGTGCACCAGCGAGATCGCGAAGATCCGGTCCTGCGTCTCCGCCAGCGCATGCTTGGATGCATGGTCGGTGATCGTCTTCGACTGCAGGTTGATCAGCGACGACACCAGCGCCAGGCTGTTGGCGACGCGGTGGTTGACTTCCGACAGCAGCACCTGCGCGCGGTCGCGCGCCTGCACCAGGTCCGCGGTCCGCTCGCTGACCCGCGACTCAAGCTCCGCATTGAGTGTCGCCACCTCGTCCCGTCGCACGCGCAATTCGCGCGTATAGCGCAACAGCACGAACGCTGCGCCGCCAACCACGGCGATGATGACGATAGCGCCGAGCGCAGTGACGATGCGAAGCCAGCCGGCATTGGTCCGCTGCTCGTCGACGCCACTGGTCAGCCGCTGATCGGTCTGCGCGATGATGCCGGAAAAGAAGACATTGGCCTCGTCCATCAGGGCCTTGCCCTTGTTGGTCTGGAAGATGGTCAATGCCTCGTCGTCGTGACCGGCGCGCTTGAGCGTGATGGTCTGGTCGAGTTCGTCGAATTTGTCGGCGATCACTGTCGTCAGCCGCTGCAGCGGACTGTCGAACTCCGGATAGGCCGCCAGCTTCTGCTTGAGCAGCGCCAATTGCTTCTGCGCCTGCGCCTTGGCCGTATCGTAAGGCGCGAGATAGATCTCATTGCCGGTGACCATGAAGCCGCGCTGGCTGGACTCGGCCGTCTGCACGGCGCTGCGCAGTTCCACCGCGGCGCCCCGAGTATCGCGGACCTCGATCGCCTGGTCGAAATAGACCTGTGCACGCTCCTGCAGCCAGAACGTCATGCCGACAATGCCGAGCAGCGCCACGAACCCGACGAACAGGAACGCGAAGGTCGAGCGGACGACGGTGCTGTTCGAAATCGACATCGCGGCGTTCATGCCCGATAATTGTCAGGCGCGCTATGCAGTTTGACGCATCCGTCCAAGCCGGACGCGGCCAAATCCAGGCTACTTCACCATCTCCATGATGTAGAGCCCGGCATTGGTGTCGGTCACATACATCAGCTGGCTCTTGTCGACGAACACGTCGGCTGTCTGGATCACATTGGCGCGGCCCGGCCGCGTATCCATCAGGCGCCGCGGCTTCGGCGGCACCAGCGCCGCGATCTCTCTGGGCTGATAGGCGTTGGAGATGTCGAACACCCGCATGCCGGCATTCTGGTAGGTGACGAATACGATGTCCGAGCTGATGAAACTGCCGGGCCGGTTCTCGTGGATATTGTGCGGCCCGAAATGCGCGCCCTTGTGGGCATAGTCGATCTCCGCGGGCGTCGGCAGCGTCGAAATCGACACCGGATTGGCTTTCTCGCGAACGTCGAACAGCCAGGTGTATTTGATCCCGTCGGCGATCTCGTCGCGCACCGATTCATCGACCACCACGACGAGGTCGCGGTCCGGCAGCGGCAGCGCATTATGCGTGCCTCCGCCGTAGGGCGGGCACCAGTTGGTGTGCGAGATCGTCTTCGGATTGGCGCGGTCGGCGACATCGACGATGGTCATGCCTCCGTCGCGCCAGGTCACGTAGGCGGTGTCGCCGGAAACGATCGGATGATGACACGAATAGCGCAGCTTGGTGTCCCAGCTTGGCACTTCGCCCGCTGCCTTGTTCATCCCGGGGATCCAGCTCTTGCCCACGATTTTCGGATGCGTTGGATCGGCCATGTCGATGGTGATCATCACCGCGTCGATGAAGCCCTCGAGCAGCGCCGACGCATAGGCCCAGCGCCCGCCCGCATACCAGATGCGATGCACCCCGACGCCCTCGATCGGCATGAAGCCGATCTCGCGCGGATTAGGCCGGTCGGAGATGTCGAACACCCTGATACCGGCCGAATAGCCGCGCGACTCGCGCGTCTTCTCCGCCATCGAGCCGGAATAATAGACCGCCTCGTTGGTGAGGTGTTCCTCGCGATAGAAATTGAGGCAGTTGATGACCAGCAGCAGATCGTCATGCGCCTGCAGATGCAGGCTCCAGGTATGGGGCGGCGACTTGATGTAGTTGACGGTCTTCGGGTTGCGCGGATCGCGCACATCGATCACCGAAAACCCATCCGAGAACTGGTGCCCGACATAGGCATAGCCGTCCTGCACCATGATCTGCACGCCGTCGCAGCGCCCGCCCTGGTCGGAATAGCCGACGATCCGCATGTTGCGGGCAAAGTCGGGGGTCATGATGTCAGGCTGCGCCATCTCGCAAAAATCCTTCGGCAATGCTGGAAAGCGCGGCCGGACGGCCGCGACTCCGCAACGCTAGTGCACCGCCGCGATCGGGGCCAGCAAGGATTGCGCGGCAACATGTTGCACCAGAGACGGTTGGAACGCCTGGAGAAACAGCGACGCCGGATCGACGCGGGACGATTGTCGGTCTGCAGGTCGAGCGCCAGGGCCGAAATCTTCGCCAGCCCATCTGCTCTCTCCGGCGTGCGAAGCTTGGACAATGTGGGCCAGCGGCGCCGTCAGCCGACGGGGCCGCACAGCACTTCGTTGACGTTGCTCACCGTCAGCCCGGGATGCGGGCCGCCCGAGACGACATAGACGTCGTCACCCACCGCGGCGACGCCGAGCCCGTGCCGCGCCGTCGGCATCGGCGCCAGTTTGGTCCAGGTGCTGCTGGTTGGATCGTAGGCCTCGGCATTGTCGAACGTGTGCCCGTTGCTCCCGGCCACCTCCCCGCCGAATACCACGATATGCCCGCTGCTGACCGCCGCCCCGATACCGCTGCGACCCGTGGGCAGCGGCGCGATCTCCGACCATGTGTCGGTCGCCGGATCGTACATTTCGGCATCGTCGAGCAGCATCGTGTGCTCGTCACGGCCGCCGAAAGCGTAGAGCTTGTCTCCGAGCGCCGCCGCCGCAAGATGGTTGCGCGGCACCAGCATCGGCGCCGCACTTGCCCAGCTGTTGGTCGCCGGATCGAA
Source organism: uncultured Devosia sp. (assembly GCA_964570695.1). Classification (GTDB taxonomy): domain Bacteria; phylum Pseudomonadota; class Alphaproteobacteria; order Rhizobiales; family Devosiaceae; genus Devosia_A. The sequence continues at coordinate 5,991 of CAZNAE010000093.1, read as the reverse complement.
CACCTCATGCGTCGCGACGCTCTTGTCGGTTGTCCCGCCGAGTGCGTGGATTTTTCCGTCGAGCACGACCGCCGCCAATGCGCCGCGCGCCGTCGGCATCGGCGCCGCCTCGCTCAGTGCGCCGGTCGACAGGTCGATCACCCGGACACGCGCCAGCGGCGCATTGGTTTTCCCGTCGTAGCCGCCGATCACATAGAGCTTGCCGCCCAGCACCACCGCGCCGGTATGGTTGAGCGTGCTGTCGAGCCGGCCGATCGTCGACCAGCTATTGGCGGCCGGATCGTAGCGCAGCACTGCGAGCAGATCAGTCGCCGGGTCGGTCGCCATGCCGCCGACGATGAACACCGAATGGCCGTCGCTGGCCCCGGTGACCTCGGTGCGATTCTGCGGCAGCGGCGCCGCCTCCCGCCAGCTTCCCGGCGGGCATTGCTGCTCGGCCACCGCACTGCCAAGCCCGAGCGTGAAAAGCAGGATTGCGAGCAACCATCTCATGTTGACCTCCCTTCAACACCAATTGCCGGGCTCAACGCAGACCGGGTCAACCTGTTCCCTCTCCGTTCCCCCTGTGCTAGCGTCGGTGATCCGTCGCCCCACTGACATTTTTTGACGCGGTCACCATATAGCGGTGATCTGCCGATCCATCCGTCCCGAGCCCTCCGATGCCCCCCAGCAAGTCCGAGAAACAGTCCAGCTTCTCCATCGACGAGTTCATCGGCGAGATCGAGAAGGCCGAGGCGGAGACGCTGAACAAGCGCCTGCCGCAGGAGCGGCTGCGCAACAAGCGCGCCCTCGACAACGCCGCCCGCCGCGCCGCCGAAAAGGCCGGCACCACCGGCGTGCTCGTGCCGCAGCCGCTGAAGTCGGCGGACACCTCCCCCCTTGGGGGGGAGGACGGGAGGGGGGATGCCCCACGCGCCAAGCGCGAGAAAAAGCTCAC
>CAZNAE010000093.1:0-5044 GCA_964570695.1 uncultured Devosia sp. | reverse complement strand
CGCGCCCGCCCTCCCGCGCCTGCCCCAGCGGCCCCCACCCCCCCCCCTCGACTCCCCCCCCGGCCGCCCCCCCCACCCCCCCCCCCCGCCGCCGGGCCCCCGGCGCGCCGCCCCCCCCCCCCCCGCGCGCGCGGCCGGCGGGGGGGCCCCCCCCCCCCCCCCCCCCCCCGCCCCACGCGCCAAGCGCGAGAAAAAGCTCACCCGCAGCGCCGCCACCGGCATGTCGCTGAAGGCCCCCAAATCCAAGGCCAACTCCGTCGACCGCGTCAGCTTCGACGGCATGGGCGAGCCCGAACAGGCCGGCTTCGGCCACGTCCCCTCCACCGGACGGACCGCTCCCCACCCCGAGGCCCCCGCCGCCCCCAAAGCCAAAGTCCCCGGCAGCTCCACCCGCAAGAAAATCGCCCTCCCCGGCCAGAACCTCGAGGGCGCGCAGACCGTCGGCATCTCGGCGACGGTGAAAGCCCTCGAGGACATCATCCTCCACGGTCGCAAGGAGGTCGAGGGCAACACGGCCTGGATGCCGCACCGCCCGGCGCCGCGCGAAAAGTCCGAGGGTGGAATCCCGTTCAAGCTGGTCACCTCCTACCAGCCCGCCGGCGACCAGCCCACCGCCATCGAAGATCTCGTCGAGGGCGTCGGCAATGGCGAGACCGACCAGGTCCTGCTCGGCGTCACCGGCTCCGGCAAGACCTTCACTGCCGCGCAGGTGATCGCCCGCACCCAGCGTCCGGCGCTGATCCTCGCCCCCAACAAGACCCTCGCCGCCCAGCTCTACGGCGAGATGAAGAGCTTCTTCCCCGACAATGCGGTCGAGTACTTCGTCTCCTATTACGACTACTACCAGCCGGAAGCCTACGTGCCGCGCACCGACACCTATATCGAGAAGGAATCGACGATCAACGAGCAGATCGACCGCATGCGCCATTCGGCGACGCGCGCTTTGCTCGAGCGCGACGACGTCATCATCGTCGCCTCGGTGAGCTGCATCTACGGCATCGGCTCGGTCGAGGACTACACCGCCATGACCTTCGACCTGCGCAAGGGCCAGGCCATCGACCAGCGCGAGCTCCTCCGCTCGCTCACCCAGCTGCAGTACAAACGCGGCGACACCGGCTTCGTGCGCGGCACCTTTCGCGTCCGCGGAGACACGGTGGAGCTCTTCCCCGCCCACTACGAGGATGCGGCCTGGCGCATTACGCTGTTCGGCAACACCATCGAATCGATCGCCGAATTCGACCCGCTGACCGGCAAGAAGAGCTCCGACCTCCTGTTCATCCGCGTCTTCGCCAACTCCCACTACGTGACGCCGCGCGCCACCCTCACCGGCGCCATCAAGCTGATCCGTCAGGAGCTCAATGCCCGCCTGCAGGAGCTCAACGGCGCCGGCCGCTTCCTCGAGGCGCAGCGCCTCGAGCAGCGCACCTTGTTCGACCTCGAGATGATGGAGGCCACCGGCTCCTGCGCCGGCATCGAGAACTATTCGCGCTACTTCAGTGGCCGCAAGCCCGGCGAGCCACCGCCGACCCTGTTCGAATATCTCCCCGACGACGCCCTGGTCTTCGTCGACGAGAGCCACGTCACCGTCGGCCAGCTCGGCGCCATGTATCGCGGCGACCTCCGCCGCAAGGCGACCCTCGCCGAGTACGGCTTCCGCCTTCCGTCTGCGATGGACAACCGCCCGCTCCGCTTCGAGGAGTGGAACGCCATGCGCCCGCAGACCGTCTACGTCTCGGCCACCCCCGGCGCCTGGGAAATGGAGCAGGCCGGCGGCGTCTTCGCCGAGCAGGTCATCCGCCCCACCGGCCTCATCGATCCGCCGGTCGAGATCCGTCCCGCCAAGGCGCAGGTCGACGACGTCGTCGACGAGATCCGCCAGGTGGCAAAGGCCGGCTACCGCACGCTGGTCACCGTGCTCACCAAGAAGATGGCGGAGGACCTCACCGAATACATGCACGAGCAGGGCATCCGCGTCCGCTACATGCACTCCGACATCGACACCATCGAGCGCATCGAGATCATCCGCGACCTCCGCCTCGGCGCCTTCGACGTCCTCGTCGGCATCAACCTCCTCCGCGAGGGCCTCGACATCCCCGAATGCGCGCTGGTTGCCATCCTCGATGCCGACAAGGAAGGGTTCCTCCGCTCCGAAACCAGCCTCATCCAGACCATCGGCCGCGCCGCCCGCAACGTCGACGGCCGCGTCATCCTCTATGCCGACAACGTCACCGGCAGCATGGAGCGGGCCCTCGCCGAAACCAACCGCCGCCGCGAAAAGCAGACCGCCTACAATGTGGCGAACGGCATTACACCGCAGTCGATCAAGTCCAACATCAAGGAGATCGTCGATAGCGTCTACGAGAAGGACCACGTCACCATCTCGATCGGCAAGGGCAAGGACGGCAAGGAAGAGATCCAGGTCGGCGCCAACCTCAAGGCCGTGCTGAAAGACCTCGAAACGCAAATGAGGGAAGCCGCGACGAACCTCGAATTCGAACGCGCCGCCCGCCTCCGCGACGAGATCAAGCGGCTGCGCGAGATGGAACTCGACACCCTCAGCGGCGAGGTCAACTAGTCCGGCTCGCCCCCAACCCCCGGCTGACTCCCCCATTCATCCCCCGCTCATCGCCTCCGGCTCATCCTCGGCTCCAGCGTCGTCCCGCAACTCAACCTCTGGAGTCGAAGATGAAACGCCTTCATACGATCGTCCTTCTCGTCGCCCTCGCCTTGTTCAGCCTCGGCGCGACGCCCAGCTTCGCCGAAGTCAAGCAGCCGATGCAGACCCATCCCGGCCCCGGCGACCTCTCCGGCGAATGCACCGCCAATGGCGGCAGCTTTTATGACGACACCGCCGATGGCGGCGCCTATGGCTGCGACAAGTTCAACTGCGACGGCAAGGGCGGCACCTGCTCGGTCAGTTGCGGCAGCGCGAGCTGCACCGCCACCACCCCGGGCCGCCTGGTCGGCAATTTGAGCTTCATCCACGTCTTCGATGCGGTGCACACCCCCCTGTCGCCGCTCGACGACGGCGCCGGCCACGCCACCGCCCACGGTTACGGCGTCCCGCCGCTCCCCACCCACCCGAAGCACGCCGGCGAAATCGTCCCCACCGGCACCTTCGGCCCATCGCTGTAGCGGCCTGCCGGCACCCAACGCCAATCCTCTCTCCCCGCGGGGGAGGGGCGGGGTTGCGAGAGTCGCAAATCCAGCCCGCCCCACTCTTCCCCTCCCCCGCCTCCCCCGATACCCTCCCCGCCGCTCACGCCGGGACCTGGGAGACTTTCACGTGCACAGACCCTTGACCCTCGCGCTCGTCGCGGCGCTTGCGATGAGCGTCGCCAACGGCGCGCTGGCGCTGCCGCCCGCCGACACCGACACCGCCCTCGCCGCGCGGCTCAACGACTTCATCAAGACGGCCTCGGTCGTCCCCAAGGCGTGGCATGCCGAGACCGATCCGCACAGCCTCGACGGCATCTGCCTGAGCAATGACCGGGGAACCCTCATCGAGTTCCTCGATGCGGCGGCCACGGCGCGCAATCTGTTCAGGCTCAGCCTTCGGATCAAGGATCCCGACGACCTCAAGGCGGTCGATGTCTTCTTTGAGAGCGCGCTGGGCAACCTCAAGACCGACGCCACCGCCGTCGACTCGATGGCCGACGCCGAGCCCGCCGACTGCAAGGCGCTGCCGTTCTACACCGCCAACCCCACGCTGCTGCAAACCCTCGGCCTCGACGCCCTCGCCATCCTCGGGATGTTGAGCAGGTAGCCCGACCCACCGGCTCCGCCGGTGGAGCGATTTGAGACGAGAAGGCCATGAGAGCTACGCTTGAATGGCGGGGGACCACGCCTTAGCGTGGTGGGTGGGGGTCGGCCACAGACACGGTCCCCACATTTGGGAGCCAACCCACATGTCCATCACCCGCGCCCGCTCAATGCGCCGCCGCATGTCGCCGCCCGAAGCGCGCCTGTGGAACGCCCTTCGCATGGAGCCGCTGAGGGCGCTGCACTTCCGCCGCCAAGTGCCGCTCGGCCCCTATTATGCCGACTTCGCTTCGCACACCGCGCGCCTGATCATCGAAGTCGACGGCAGCGCTCACACCACCGACGACGCCATCGCCTACGACGCCCGCCGCACCGCGTTCCTCGCCGCCGAGGGCTACCGCGTCCTCCGCTTCACCACCCTCGACGTGCTGCACCACCTCGACGCCGTCTTCGCCACCCTCCTCGCCGCCGCCCCACCCACCGGCTCCGCCGGTCCCCCCTCCCGACAAGCGGGAGGCAGCCCCGACTGAAGACTCCTCAACCACCAGCACACGCAGTCACTCTCCCCCCCTCGTGGGGAGGGGGGACCACGCGTCAGCGTGGTGGGTGGGGGGCGCCCCGCGCACCGCTCTCTCAGTCACCCCCTCGTGGGGCTTCGAGGCGACAGCGAAGCCGGCAAATCGACCCGGTGGATCGATTTGAGACGAGACGGCCATGACAGCTCCGCTCGAATAGCTCGGGAGCCCCGACTGAAAACTCCCAACCACCGGCACCCGCAGTCACTCTCCCTCCCCCTCGTGGGGAGGGGGGACCACGCGTCAGCGTGGTGGGTGGGGCGCGCCCCGCGCACCGCTCTCTCAGTCACCCCCGTGGCGCTTCGAGGCGACGGCGCAGCCGGCAAATCGATCCAGTGGATCGATTTGAGACGAGAAGGCCATGAGAGCTCCACTCGAATGGCACGGAAGCGCCGACCGAAAGACTCCAACCACCAGCACCCGCAGTCACTCTCCCTCCCCCTCGTGGGGAGGGGGGACCACGCGTCAGCGTGGTGGGTGGGGGGCGCCCCGCGCACCGCTCTCTCAGTCACCCCCTCGTGGGGCTTCGAGGCGACAGCGAAGCCGGCAAATCGACCCGGTGGATCGATTTGAGACGAGACGGCCATGACAGCTCCGCTCGAATAGCTCGGGAGCCCCGACTGAAAACTCCCAACCACCGGCACCCGCAGTCACTCTCCCTCCCCCTCGTGGGGAGGGGGGACCACGCGTCAGCGTGGTGGGTGGGG
>CAZNAE010000092.1:0-13727 GCA_964570695.1 uncultured Devosia sp. | reverse complement strand
GCCCGCTTGGTCGGCGCCCCGGCGATCGGCTCGAGTTCGACCGCGCCGATCAGCCCGAGATTGCGGATGTCGATGACGTGCGGCAGGCCCTTCAGCGAATGGAGTGCATCTTCCCAGTATTTCGCGAGGTCGGCGCCGCGGGTCAGCAGGCCCTCGTCCTTGTAGGTCTCGAGCGTGCCGAGCCCCGCCGCGGCCGCCACCGGGTTCCCGGAATAGGTATAGCCATGGAAGAACTCGATCATGTGCTCGGGGCCCTGCATGAAGGCGTCGTGGATTTCCGAGGTAACGAGCACGGCGCCCATCGGAATGGTGCCGTTGGTGAGGCCCTTGGCGGTGACGAGGATGTCGGGGGTGACGCCGAAATAGTCCGCCGCGAACGGCGTGCCGAGGCGGCCGAAGCCGGTAATGACCTCGTCGAAGATCAAGAGGATGCCGTGCTTCTTGGTAATCTCGCGCAGCTTCTGCAGATAGCCCTTGGGCGGGATCAGCACGCCGGTGGAGCCGGCCACAGGCTCGACGATCACCGCCGCGATGGTCGAAGCGTCGTGCAGCGTCACGATCCGCTCGAGCTCATTGGCGAGCGCTTCGCCGCCCGTCTCGCGCTGGCCGCGGGTGAACTGGTTCTGCCCCGGCGTATGGGTGTGCGGCAGGTGATCGACACCGGTGAGGAGCGTGCCGAACATCTTGCGGTTGGTGACGATGCCGCCGACCGAAATGCCGCCGAAATTGACGCCGTGATAGCCGCGCTCGCGCCCGATCAGCCTGAAGCGGCTGCCGTCGCCCTTCACCCGGTGATAGGCGATCGCGGTCTTCAGCGCCGTCTCGACCGACTCGGACCCCGAGTTGGTGTACATCACGTGGTTGAGGCCTTCGGGCGCGATGCCGACCAGCGCGTTGGCCAGCTCGAACGCCTTGGGATGACCCATCTGGAAGGCCGGCGCGTAGTCCATCTCGGCCGCCTGCTCGGCGATCGCCTCGACGATCTTGGGCCGGCAATGGCCGGCGTTGACGCACCAGAGGCCGGCGGTGCCATCGAGCACCTGACGGCCGTCGGAGGTGGTGTAATACATATCCTTGGCGCGCACGAACATGCGCGGCGCCTTCTTGAACTGGCGGTTGGACGTGAACGGCATCCAGAACGCGCTGAGATCGTTCGGCGCAACGTTTTGGCGGTTGGACAACGCGAGACTCCCTCGGAGATTTCGGTCCGGTCGGCGATTGCCCCTTGACGGGCGGGCAGGTTTGCCCGGAAATTTGACCAGTTGGAAAAAATGTTAGCACTCTCCTGCCGCCGATCAAGGTGAAAATGCTGGCTTTGCGGCCATCCGGAGGACCGATCTGATGCCCGTGCCGACCAAGGCCAGGCCGCAAACGCGCATCCAGCGCGAGAAGCAGGACGTCATCCTCGATGCGGCGCTGAACGTCTTTTCGGTGCACGGCTTCCGCGGCGCGACGATCGACCAGATCGCCGAAGCGGCGGGGATGAGCAAACCCAATCTGCTCTACTATTTCGCCAGCAAGGAAGAGATCCACAAGCGCCTGCTCGACGGGATGCTCGACCTCTGGCTCGACCCGCTGCGCGAGATGGACGCCGACGGCGATCCGATCCCCGAGCTGCGCTCTTACATCCGCCGCAAGCTCGAAATGGCGCGCGACTTTCCACGCGAGAGCCGGCTGTTCGCCAACGAGATGCTGCAGGGCGCGCCGCACGCCATCGATGTGCTCGAGGGTGAGCTCAAGGCGCTGGTCGACAGCAAGGCCAAGGTGCTGGAGATCTGGATGGAGCAGGGCAAGATCACCCGCACCGACCCCTACCATCTGATCTTTTCGATCTGGGCCACCACCCAGCACTACGCCGATTTCGACGTCCAGGTTCGCTCCGTCCTCGGCAAGGACCGCGGCGGCGACGGCCGCTTCGAAGACGCCGCGCGCTACCTCGAGAATCTGTTCATGGATGGGCTCCGGCCGCGGACGGTTTAGCGCTCCGCCCGATCCGTACAATTGTCGACAGTCACCGGAGGGTTCCTTCAAACCCGCCCCGCATTCTCGATCGCGGGAGTTGCCATGCCGCGCGTTGCCGTCCTCATCGATGCCGAGAACATCGCAGTGCAGTTTGCGCCGGCAATCATCCAGCGCGCACGCTCGCTCGGCGATCTCAACATCGTCCGGCTGTTTGGCGATTTCACCGAGATCCGGCTCAGCGGCTGGCTCGATGTGGCGCGCGTCGCCGGCTACGAGCCGATGCTGCAGCTCAGCGGCGGCCGGGCCAAGAACTCGGCCGATATCGCGCTCGCCATCGATGCCATGGACATTCTCTATGGCGGCGCGATTGATGCGTTCTGCCTCGTTTCGGACGACCGGGATTTCGTGCCGCTGGCGAGCCGCCTGCGCGCGGCGGGCAAGCGCGTGTTCGCCATCTGCCGGCGGTCGGACGAGCGGCTCAGCAATGTCTGCTCGGAAGTGTTTCCGTTGCTGCCGGCGGCGCCTGCGCCGGCTCAGCGCGAGCATCCGGTCATCGATGCCTACCGGCGGATCGCCGCCGGACATTCCGGCGACATGACGCTCGCCGCCGTGGCGCTGGCGCTCCGCAAGCACGCGCCCGAATTGATCCCTACCAAGGGCAAGGGCACTATCCGCAAACTGCTGCGCGCCACCGGCCGGTTCGACGAGATCGGCGAAGGCTCCGCCCTGCGCATCCGGCTCAAGGGCTAGTCGCGTAAGGCCGCCAGGACCACGAGCCCGAGCACCGTCACCGCCGCGCCGGCGACAATCGTCAACGTCGGCCAGCCATGGCCGGCGAGGGCCTCGAACAGGATGACGAAGGCCGGCGTCAGATAGCCGTAGGCAATGACTTTCGACGCCGGCAGGCGGAGCGAGGCGTACTGGATGATGAAGAAGCAGATCGCCGTCGGGCCGACCGCCAGATAGAGCACCACCCACCAGACCACGGCCGGCAGATGCAACCAGTCGGTCGCGAGGATGTCGGGCAGGCCGACCAGTGTGATCCACACCGCCGTCGCAGCCAGCGTCCAGAAGCTCAGCACCAGCGACGGCTCGCCGCGGCTGAAGCGGCGGAGCAGCGGCGTATAGACGGCATAGGCGATGCAGCCGACGAAATAGATCAGCTCGCCGCGGCCGATATCGAAGCCGAGGAGCGCGTTGATGTCGCCGTGGAAGATGACCCAGACCGAACCGAGCGCCGCGAGCACGAGGCTGAGGAGGATTGCCGCCCCTGAACGCTGGCCGACCAGAACGAACGCCGTTCCAGCCGTCATCAGCGGCACCAACGTGTAAACGGCGCTGGTCGCGACCGGCTGCGTCATGGTCAGCGCGATGAACATGGTGACGAAATAGATCGCCATCAGCGCACCCATGATGCCGAAGCGCCACGGCGCCGGCGGGAAGACCACGCGGTTGCGCGCCATGCCGAAGGTCGCGACACCCATCAGTGCGGCGGCGAAGATGAAGCGGATGGCGTTGAGCGGCTCGGGCCTGATGTAGGGCACGGCCAGTGCCCCCGTGGTGAACGAGCCAGCGATCAGCGCAGAGAACGCCAGCATGGCGAGACGCGCCAGAAGGCGCTCGCGGCGGATCGCAGGAGTAGCGGCAGCGAGACTCACGACAGGGCGATGACCAGCAGGAACGCCCCGCAGAGCGCCGCATTGACGGTGACGAAATAGATGTGCGGCTCCTGCTCCTTGCCGCGGAACATGAAAAGATTATGGTAGAACGCCGTCGCAGGAATGAGGAAGGCAATGAGCGCCAGGGCGCCCCAGAACGGCCAGATCCCAAAGGCCACCGAAATGCCGGCGATCAGCTGCACGGCAAAGCCCACCACGATGGCCGGCCGCGGCAGCACGAAGCCGTAGTTGGTCTTGAATGCGACGCGCTCCTTGAGCCGCAGGAAATTGCGGATGCCCGCGATGATGAACATCGCGCCAAGCAGGAAGCGGCCGACGATGATGAGTGTAGCGGTCATAAGCGTGCCCGGCGTGGAAGACGACGCAGATGTCTAGCCTACGGTGTCGCTTCGGCCAAAGGCTGTTGTCGGCCATCCACTGCGATCGTTGGTCGCCGCCTCAGCGCGGCCAATGGCTAGTCGAGTTTCGACAGTGCCCCAAACACGTCGCGATGCCTTTCGATCGCCGCCGACAAAAGCTTTTCGATGTCCGGACGGGCGTGTCTGGCCGACCATTCGCCAGTGCCCGTTGGAGCGCCTTCGGCGAGAGGACCACCGCGACCAGTCGCCGCGCTTCGATATATGAAGACCGGATCGTGTTGAGCTTCGCTCAGCACTTTACCAAATCGGCGCCTGGCTTCGGTGACGGTGATGTTGGGCATTTCGACCTCGCTCGTTGCGAACATATGCCCGGTTGCCCCGGCGGACTAGGGCGTGCTCCGATACGCGAAAGAGCGACCGTTGAACCCTGCCCCCGGCCGCCTCACGCCGCCCGGCGACGCACGACCGGCGGCGGCACGGCGAGTTCGGCATTGCCGCGGCCGTTGCGCTTGGCGCGGTAGAGCGCCGCATCGGCAGCGCGGCTGAGCTTCAGCGGCCCCGGAAAGTCCTCGCTGCGGGCGATGCCGAAGCTCGCCGCCAGCCGAAGGCCGGAGATGCCCGGCGGCGTTGCCGTCGCGATCCGGCGCAGCATATCGGCCACATAGGCGTCGAGGCCGCTGCCGGAGCGGATCACCGCGAATTCGTCGCCGCCGATCCGCGCCACCAGATCGTCGGGCGCGGCGACCTCGCGCAATTGCGCGGCGACGGCCTGCAGCGCCTCGTCGCCGGCCGCGTGGCCGAGCGCGTCGTTGATCGCCTTGAAGCCGTCGAGATCGATCGACACCAGCACGAAGCCAGCACCGCCAGTCTCGGCAGCCGCGCAACGGGCAGCGAGCGCCGCGTCGAAGGCGAGGCGGTTGTCGAGGCCGGTCAGCGCATCGGTCATGGCGAGCCGCGCGGCAATGGCGCGACGACGATCGAGCCGCCGGCCGACCGCATGCACACGCCAGCCGATCGCCGCGACCATGAGGCCGAAAACGAGGCCCGCGAGGATGCGAAGCGGCGCCAGAATGCCGAAGGTACGGGTGCCGAAGCGATGCGGCGTCCAGGCGACGACGCGGTCGCCGCCGATCGGCACGGTCGCCTCGCCCGGCACGACGGACGCAACAGTGGTCAGCCGCGCGCGATCGAGATCGAGCGTCTCGGCCATCGCGCTCAGCGTGATCTCGTTCATGCCGCCGGGCGCCGCCGCCACGGCACGCGTCACCTGCAGCTGTTCATGCGCGATCGCGGCCGTGTCGATGACGTTGACCGCCTGGATGGCGCCGAAGATCAGGAAGGCAATGATCGAGACCGTGCAGACGAGGCCGGCGAGCACCAGCAGCGTCAACTGCCGCAGCGCCCGCGCATCCGCATCCACCGCGCCGCGTAACGCTGGCGCGCCCGTCTCGTCCCGCGATGCCCGACGCATCGGCTTCCCCTGGCAGTCCCAACGGGAACGCTAAGGGTCGGGTGTTAGGCACTGGTTAACTACCTCAGCACGGCAGGCGTTATGGTTGACGCAACGTTAACGCGGCTCACTCGGCCGGCTCCACCGCGTCCTTGCGCATCGGGTTGTTGGGGTGCGTCGTCCAGTTGGCGTATTTGCCGGTGACGATGCGGCCGGTGCGCTCGTCGATCGAGCCGGGCGGCAGCGCCACCATCTCGATGCAGTCTTCGACGGGACAGACATTGACGCAGAGGTTGCAGCCGACGCACTCGTTGTCCATGACCTCGAAGTGGCGAACGCCGTTCTTTTCCTTCATGATCGCCTGGTGCGACGCATCCTCGCAGACGATGTGGCAGCGGCCGCATTTGATGCAGAGATCCTGATCGATCTTCGCCTTGGTGATGTATTCGAGGTTGAGGAACTGCCAGTCGGTGACGTTGCGCGTGGCGCGCCCGGTGAAGTCGTCGAGCGTCCGGTAGCCCTTCTCATCCATCCAGTTGGACAGTCCTGAGACCATCTCCTCGACGATCTTGAAGCCATAGACCATCGCCGCCGTGCACACCTGCACGTTGCCGGCGCCGAGCGCCATGAACTCGGCCGCGTCGCGCCAGGTGGTGATGCCGCCGATACCCGAGATCGGCAGGCCATAGGTTTCCTTGTCGCGGGCGATCTCGGCGACCATGTGGAGCGCGATGGGTTTCGCCGCGGGACCGCAATAGCCGCCATGCGAGCCCTTGCCGTCGATGGTCGGCTCGGGCGCCATATTGTCGAGATCGACCGCGGTGATCGAGTTGATCGTGTTGATGAGGCTCACCGCATCGGTGCCGCCATTCTTCGCCGCGCGTGCCGGGCGGCGGACGTCGGTGACGTTGGGGGTGAGTTTGGTGATCACCGGCATGCGCGAATATTGCTTGCACCACCGGACGACCATTTCGACATATTCGGGCACCTGGCCGACGGCGGCGCCCATGCCGCGTTCGCTCATGCCGTGCGGGCAGCCGAAATTGAGCTCGATGCCGTCGCAGCCGGTTTCCTCGACCAGCGGTAGAATGGCCTTCCAGCTATTTTCCTCGCACGGCACCATGATCGAGGCGATAACTGCGCGGTCGGGCCAGCGCATCTTCACCGCCTTGATCTCGCGGAGGTTCTTCTGCAGATCCCGATCGGTGATGAGCTCGATGTTGTTAAAACCCATCAGCCGGCGATCGCCGGCCCAGATGGCGCCGTAGCGCGGGCCATTGACGTTGACGACCGGCGGCCCTGCCTCGCCCAGCGTCTTCCACACTACGCCGCCCCAGCCCGCCTTGAAGGCACGCTCGACGTTGTACTCCTTGTCGGTCGGCGGCGCCGATGCCAGCCAGAACGGGTTGGGCGATTTGATGCCGATGAAATTGTTGCGAAGGTCTGCCATCAGGAACCCTCCTCGGGGACAGTCTGAATCAGCACGAGGTTACCCTCGCTGTCATCGATCATGGCCCAGCGGGTACCGGGCTGCCACGGGGCGTCTTCGGGGCCACGGGTGATCGGCACGCCTCGCGATTTCAGCGTCGCGCAGGTAGCGTCGACATCATCGGTGGCGAGAACGAGCACAGGCGTCGGTGATTTTGCGACACTGTCCTGCTTGTCGAAATGCAGCAGGGTATCGGCCCCCGGGATGCGCATGAACACCCAGCGGGTGGTGCCGTAGGCGTTGTCACGCTCGACCGCAAAGCCGAGCTTGTCGCGGTAGAAGTCGCGCGCCCGCTCGACATCGACGGCAGGCACCGTATCGAAATGGATCCGCGTGAACATCAACGGCCCATCAACGCGCGGTTGATGCTCTCCGCCGCGTCGCGGCCTTCGGCCACGGCGGTGACCGTCAAATCGTCGCCGCCGGTGGCGCAGTCGCCGCCGGCCCAGACTTTTGGCATCGAGGTGCGGCCCTCGGCATCGACCTCGATCTTACCCCCCGCCAGCGTCACGCCTTCGCCATCGGTGGCGAGCATCTGGCCGATGGCCTTGAACACCTGATCGCAGGCGATGATCGTCGTCTCGCCGGTTGGCTTCAGCGCACCCGCCGTGTCGAGCGCCATGTAGCTGAGCTCGATGCCGGTGACCTTGCCGTCCATGATGAGGACGCGCCTGGGCGCCAGCCAGTGGCGGATGGTGACACCCTTGGCCGCCGCGAGGTCCTGCTCGAAGCCCGAAGCATTCATCTGCTCCTTGCCGCGGCGATAGACCATGGTGACGGATTCGGCGCCGAGCAGCTTGCTCTGCACCGCCGCATCGACCGCCGTCATGCCGCCACCGATGACCACCACCTTGCGGCCGATCGGCAGGCTGCTCAAATCGCTGGCCTGCCGGAGGGTGGCGATAAAGTCGATGGCGTTGTCGACGCCGTCGGCGTCCTCGCCCTCGGCGCGCAGCGCATTGACGCCGCCGAGCCCGATGCCGAGGAACACTGCATCGTATTTCGCCGTCAGCTCGCTGAGCGAAAAATGCTCGCCGAGGATTTTGCCGGTCTCGATGCGGATGCCGCCAATGGCGGTGACGTAGTCCACCTCGTGCTGGGCAAAGCCGTTCGGCGTCTTGTAGGAGGCAATGCCATATTCGTTGAGGCCGCCGGCTTTCGGCCTGGCGTCGAACATCACGACCTCATGGCCGTGCATTGAGAGGCGATGTGCCGCCGCGAGCCCGGCCGGGCCGGCGCCGACCACGGCGACGGTTTTGCCCGTTGGCGCGCCGCGGGTGAAGAACTGCGCCTCCTCCGCCATCGCGACGTCGGTAGCATAGCGCTGCAACTGGCCGATCTTGACCGGCTTGCCTTCGGCCGCCTCGCGCACGCAGGCCTCTTCGCAGAGCTGCTCGGTCGGGCAGACGCGGGCGCACATGCCGCCAAGGATATTCTGCTCGAAGATCGTTTCGGCGGCACCGAGCGGATTGTCGGTCAGGATTTCGCGAATAAAGAGCGGGATATCGATCGAGGTCGGGCAGGCCGTCTGGCAGGGCGCGTCGTAGCAGAAATAGCAGCGGTCGGCTTCGACAAAGGCCTCGTGGCGGGCCAGCGGTGGGTGCAGGTCGGAGAAATTCTCAGCATACTGGCCGGGGCTCAGCCGGCCTGGCGCAATCCCATCCTTCAGAACGCCCTCGCCCATTCGCTCGACCTCCCTCCGGCGGCGCGTAGCGCGCCATCCAAAGACCTTCGCGCACGGGGCGCGAACGGTCAGAAACGGCGCTTGGAACCGTTCCAGAGATCGAACGCTAGCACAGCCGGAAATTTTATCAATTGGTCAAAGATTGGGAGGACATGCCCGGAGGGCCGCCTCAGTTGGTCGACAACGCCCCCTGTTTGGGTACCGCGAAAGTGTTGAGTTTTTTCGGCGGGGCGCCGCCGGTGTGGTAGCCGGTGTCGATATAGCTCGCGTCGCACGCCATGCCCGGCCCGGTGATATCGGGATGACCGGCGCCAAACGACGCGCCCGGGGCGACCTCCTGAGGCAGAGTGAACTCAATGGAATGGTGCCCCACGGTCAGGGTGAAGGCCGCTCCGGCAGGGACCGGCGTGCTCCAATTGTTGGTGATACTGGCGATACCCGGCAGCGTCGTGGGGATCAGAACCGGGATGGTGAGACCTCCGCCCACGGTCGTGCAGCGGAGGTGCCGCCGCACCGTGGCGGCGTCGGCGGGCTGGGCGAGCAGGACGGCGCTGGTGAGCCCCAGGATCGAAGCGACGAGGTAGAATTTGAGACCGGTCATGGTTTCATCTCCAATCAAGCATTGCCCCCCGGCAAAGCGGATCAAGGATCGAAAAGGCGACCGCGCGCGGGCGTGCTAGGGCGACCGCTGCACTTTCAGCTGGCCGCCATTGAGCTTGGTGGCGTTTGTCAGCCCGCCGAAATGGGTTTCGGGATATGTCGCGTCACAGGCGCCGCTCGCCGTAACCGCGGCATCGCGAATGGCGAGGACGCCACCGGGCGGCAGCGCGTTGGGCGCCGTGTAGCTGACCTGATGCGCCGGGATCGTATAGGTGAACACGGTTCCGGCGGGGATCGTTGCCGACTGATTGTTCTTGATGTCCACGGAGCTCGAATTGACGGTTCCGCCCAGCGGCGCCGTTATGACGAGATAGATGGCAACGCAGGTCACATGCCGCCGAACCGTGGCGGCGTCGGCGGGCGCGATACTGGGCGCCGCGGCGGCCAGCGCCAGCGAAATGGCAAGGATCGTTCTAGAACCGGACATGCATTTTGCTCCGCAAAAGCCTGCCCCCCCACATTGTTGAGGCTAGCATTCCCGTCGCCAGTCGTCATCCCTGCTGGGCGGCGGTCTAGAGCAGCTTCGACGACAGCACCGCGAGACCGACGAATATCGCGGTGACGATGGAACCGAAGAGCGGCCCCCAGCCCATCCACCAAATCCGCGAACCGCGCGTGTCGTGGCGCTTAAGGCTGAAGCCAGCGGCAATCAGGGCAACCAGCAGGGCCGTTCCCTGCCAGAGCAGAAAAACCGTGATCCGAGCGGCAGCGCGGGCTGCCGGGTCGCTGCCGGCCGATCCCGCATAGGTCAGGAACAGCGAACCGAGGACCAGCAGGCCCCAGGCCAGCGCGAGAAGATTGGGCAGGATTCTCATCAACTTAGCCCCAAAAGCTGGCGGCCGAGTCTGGCACGTCCGACGGCTCGGCGCAAAGCCACAGAACGGCGATTCTCACCGCCCAATCCAGTCCCAGTCGTCGCTGAATCGAGTGCGATGAATCCGCAACAGTCGCGGGTCGGATTTGCCCTGCCCAGATTCTCCCACAATCTCGCCACAGCCGAGCAATAGCCCGCAACCTGTCGTTAACTAGCGTGAGTGAGTTATTTGATTAAATACATCGTTGTCGCTGCTGCCCTCGTCACGGGTTGTTGTTCGTTCATGACGGGGGAGAGTTTCGCAGGCGGCAATCAATGCGGAAGCGCGTCCTGGTACTCTTTGCCCGGACAGAAAACCGCGAGTGGGGAACGGATGAACCCCAACGCCATGACCGCGGCCCACAAGACACTGCCTTTGGGTTCGGTTGTAAGGGTGGTCGACCAACGGACCGGACGATCGATCCAGGTCACCATCAACGACAGAGGCCCTTATATCAGGGGCCGCATCATCGATCTCTCCAAGGCTGCCGCAAGGCAGTTGGGGATCATCCCGGCCGGCACCGGTTCGGTTTGCCTCGTGAGAGTCTGATCGATTTTGCAGCAGACAAAGAGGGCGTCCCCGTGGGGGCGCCCTTTTCGTTTTCGGCCGCTGTGCATGTCGCCGGATCGTGGATGGCTTTGGCGGAGCGGGGCGCCTAAATAGAACCACTCGCGTAAGCCGTGCGTTCTTCGCCGCGTAGCGTGGATTCCCACTCTACTCACCCAAGGAGATCTTGCGCATGAATCCGACGCTCATCGTTCTGCTCGTTCTCGTCATCGGCATCGTGGTGGGGGTCGGCGCCCTCAGGGTGAACCGGCCGAACTGGCTGACCCGGCAGGTCGCCGGCGGCCGTCGCGCCGAACTCACCAGCGCATTGGTCGGCATCGCCGGCGCCTTCATCGGCTTTCACGTTGGCGCGCTGTTCGCGCTCGACACCATCGTGCTGCTGATCTTCGCCATCGTCGGCGCCGTGCTGGTCGTCTGGGGCTGGCGCGAGGTCAAGCTTTGAGCCGGACCCGCTAGAACCGCGTATCCCAGGTGGCGCGGAGCGAGTGGATCATCACACCATCGCCGAACTGGCCATCATAGCTCAGATCGAGCGTCGTTGCGGCACTCATGTCGAGATTGAGGTCGGCGCTGAGCACGAACAGGTCGCTCACCACCGGCGCGCCGAGCACCTCGAAGCCGGTGCCGCCCGCGAGCGTATGCACCGAGCTCGGCGCATCGGCGAAGGCATGGCGCCAACCGAACGAGGCGCTGGCGGTGAGTAGCATGTCGTCGCCGACGACGAGCTTCTTCCCGACCCCGACGCCCAGCGTCGTGAATGTAGCCTCGACCAGATCTGGGGCGACGCTCAGCGCCGCCGCGCCACCGTTCTCGGCAAAGCCGTCGGTGGCGTTGCTGACATGCGAGATCCCCGCATAGGGCGTCACCACGATCGCACCGAGATTGACCACCTGCGACAGCGTCGCGAATTCCTGCGCGGTGCCTGACGCATAGGCGGCGGTCAACGTGTCGGTGAATCCCGGATAGGCGACGGCGCGGCTCGAGCGGTTGTCGTGACGCGTATACATGGCGCCGAGCGACAGCCGCGTGTCGCCCCATTGCGTGCCCGCATAAGCGCCCACGCCGGTGTCGTAGCTTTGAACGAAGCTGCCGAGATTTTCGACCGCCGCGCCGGTCGCGCCGCCCTGCACCACGACCCCCAGCCGCCAGTTGGCGAGCTGCCCGTCGAGGCCGAGCGCGATGCCGCCGGTCGTGCCGTCGACCGGCGCGAAGCCGCCGCCGGCGACCTTGGCATTGGCGCCGTAGAATTCGCCCCAGACGCCGCTGTCGTGGCTTGCGGCCGCCCGAGGTGAGTACGGCTCGGTGTAGTCGCTGACGCTATCGCCGCCATCGCCGATGGCGTTGAACGACTGGTCGATATGGGCCGTCACCACGTCGGCGACGATCCTCGCATCGGCGATCGACGCGGTCTCGAGCGATACGTACGCCTGGCCGGAGAGCGCATCGAACGCGGCGCCGACTTCATCGGTGGTGAGCCAGAGGATCGAGTCGTAGAGCGGGTTGCCGGCGCCGAGTGCCTCGGCCGCGGTTGCGACCGCATTCTGGTTGGGCGTCGTGCCGAAGTCGAGAAAACCCTTGTCGTTGCGCACAAGGTCGAGCGTCACCTTGTGTGGGTCGGTGTAATTGAGCTCAGGATCGAGGAAAGCAAGATCGGTGCTGACGCCGCCAGCGAAGGTGCCGCTGATCGTGCCGGCCGAAACGATGGTGTAATGCGTCATGTAGTTGTAGCTGCCGCCGGTCGCCATGCCGGTGACCGCCACCGAACCGGCGAGCTGCGCGCTGGTCGCCACCAGGCTGTCGCTCTGGCCGGCAGAGTTGATGTCGACGCCGAAAGTGCCCGCTGTAAGGTTCGCGGTCGCGACGGTCAGCGTCTCGCCGGCGCTCGCGTCGCGCATGTCGATGGTGCCGCTGCTGGTCAGCGTCGTGATGCCGGCGAGCGAGCCGGTGAGGTGCAGCCGGCCCGTGTTACCGAACGTGCCGATGATCTGGTTCTGCGCATTGACGGTGCCGGCATTGGTGAAGGCGCCGGTCCACACGCCGGTCGTGGTGATCATGCCGGTATTGCTCAGGACGTCGCCATTGGTCCATGTCGCGGTATTGACGATCGTGCCGGCGTTGCCGGTGACCTGCCCGCTCCAGAGCGCGTCGTTCTCGATCTGCCCGCCTGTGCCATTGGCGACGCTGCCGGTCCAGCTCGCGCCGGTGCCGGTATTGTCGATGATGTGCGAATTGCCCAACACATCGCCGAGCCAGATGCCCTTGTTGGTGATGGTTCCGGCATTGGCCGTCACATTGCCGGTCCAGGTGGCACCGGTGTCGTTGGTGATGGTCCCGGCGTTGGCAGAGATGACGCCCGTCCACTGGCCGTAGACGGTGACGCCCAGCGACGGCGAGTAGAAGCTGTTGGTGATCGTGCCGGTGTTGCCGGAGATATCACCGCCGGTCCACGTCCGCAGGTTTAGGATGGTGCCGACATTGCTCAGCACCGCGCCGTTGCTCCACGTGCCGCTGTTCTGCACGAGCCCGGCATTGGCGACGATATGACCGTTCCAGAGCTTGTCGCTCTTGACCTCGCCACCTGCATTGTTGGTGACATTGCCGATCCAGCTCGCGCCGTCGCCATAGTTGTTGATGTAGCGGGTGTTGCCGAGGATGTCGCCGGTCCAGGTGCCGACGGCGTTCTGTACGTAGCCGGTGTTGGCGTCTACATCGCCGTTCCAGTGGCCGTTGTTGTAGATCGAGCCGGTGTTGGCGAGCACGTTGCCGTTCCACGTCGCGTCGTGCGAGTTGATGATCTGCGCGTCGTTGGTGACGACATTGCCGTCCCATTCGCCGGTCAGCAGATTCTCGATCGCCCCGGCGCCGGTATTGCTCAGCACATTGGCGTGGAACACGAACTGGTTGGTGAACGCGCCGGTATTGTCGAGATCGTCGTGCACGGTGCCGTCGTTGATCAGCGTGCCGTTGTTGACGAGGTTGTTGGGGATGCGAATGGTCAGCGTCGCGCCGTGCGCGATATAGAC
>CAZNAE010000091.1:0-13784 GCA_964570695.1 uncultured Devosia sp. | reverse complement strand
CGCCGGAATCCAGTGCTCGGAGGGTCCCGTAGGCACGGCCCTGTCGGACCTGTCCCGGGGATGGTCGGGAGGCGACCGCGGACTTGGTCGCCATCGAGCCGTGGATTCCGGCCTGCGCCGGAATGACGGCGGCGGGTAGGCGACGGGCGTTACCTACTTCGTGATCTCGTCCCGTAGGTCGACCCAGTTGGGGTTCATCGCCTGGATCAGCTCGACGTTCCAGCGCGGTGCCAGTCCTTAAGACGCTTTTCGCGGAGGATGTCGGATTCGGCGCTGCCGTGTGCGCGGTCAGCCTACCCCGCGACGCGTTCGATATCGGCCCCACACCGGCTCAGCTTTTCCTCCAGCCGCTCAAAACCGCGGTCGAGGTGGTAGATGCGGTTGACGGTGGTTTCGCCGCGAGCGGCGAGGCCGGCGATGACGAGGGAGACCGAGGCGCGGAGGTCGGTGGCCATGACCTGGGCGCCCTTCAGAGCGGAGACGCCCTTGACGGTCGCGACCTGGCCCTCGACGCGGATGTCGGCGCCGAAGCGGGCGAGCTCGGCGACGTGCATATAGCGGTTCTCGAAGATCGTCTCGCGGATGGTCGAGGTGCCGGACGACATGGTCATCAGCGCCATGAACTGCGCCTGGAGGTCGGTCGGAAAGCCCGGGAACGGCTCGGTCTCGACATCCGCGGCCTGGATGCCGTTGCCGTTGCGCTTGACGCGGATGCCGTTGCCCTCGGGCGTGATGTGGACGCCGGTGCGGGTGAGAACATCGAGCGCCGCCTGCAAATGCTGCGGGCGGGCATTGCGCAAGAGGATATCGCCGCCGGTCATCGCGGCGGCCATGGCGAAGGTGCCGGTCTCGATGCGGTCGGGGATGACTTCGACGGTGGCGCCATGCAGCTCGGGCACGCCCTCGATGGTGATGGTGCGGGTGCCGATGCCGGTGATCTTGGCGCCCATCGCGACGAGGCACTCGGCGACGTTGGTGATCTCGGGCTCCATGGCGGCGTTCTCGATCACCGTGATGCCGCGGGCGAGGCTCGCCGCCATCATGATGGTGTGAGTGGCGCCGACCGAGACCTTCGGAAAGCGCACGGTATTGCCGATGAGGCCGCCCTTGGGCGCCTTGGCGACGACGTAGCCCTCATCGATCTCGATCTCGGCGCCCAGTTCCTTGAGGCCATAGAGGAAGAGATCGACCGGACGAGTGCCGATGGCGCAGCCGCCGGGCAGCGAGACGCGCGCCTCATGGGCGCGGGCAAGCAGAGGGCCGATGACCCAGAAGCTGGCGCGCATCACCGAGACCAGCTCGTAGGGCGCGGTGGTGTCGGCGATTTCGGCGGCATGGAAGGTCATGCGCTGGCCATCGAGCTTGTCGGAGCCGGGGCGGCGGCCATGCACCGCGATATCGACGCCGTGGTTTTCGAGGATGCGCTCGAGTTGCTTGACGTCGGCGAGACGCGGCACGTTTTCGAGGATCAGCGGATCCTTGGTGAGCAAAGAGGCGATCATCAGCGGCAAGGCAGCGTTCTTGGCGCCGGAAATCGGGATTTCACCCCTGAGTTCGGTGCCACCGATGAGACGAATGCGATCCATGCGAAATCCTCATATGCGCCGGCGCGCGCCGGCTAGCGTCCTTGCCTGAGTCAGACAGGCTTGTTCAAGACAGGCTCAGGACAGTAACTGCCCCGGATTTACGAAGCTTTTCTGCCCCCTGATCCGCCGTCGGAGCGGTCGGACGATGCCTTCAGCTCGCTTGTTTGCCCCGCGCCTTGGCGCGCTCTTGCCTGACCCTTGCGGCGCTTCAGATTCTCGCGGAGCTTTGTGGCTAATCTCTGCTCGCGCGCCGCTTTCTCGTCGGATTTGGACATGGCGATTCCGGGGACCTCGGGCCAAGGCAGGCACCGTTTTTCGCCTTGCGTCAAGAATCGCCCTATGGCATCAACCGCCTCGCTTGGCGGGGCCCTGCCCCGGCGGCCTCAGGCTGCAGTAGCTCAGTGGTAGAGCACTCCCTTGGTAAGGGAGAGGTCGAGAGTTCAATCCTCTCTTGCAGCACCATTCCATCCTGTTGATATCATTCGGGCTCTTGCTTTTCGACCGCAAGCCCGCGCTGTCGCCCAGTCTCCGTTGTCACCGACAGCAGTATTTCGCCTGCCGGCCTTGAGGAAGCCTCGGGAGGCGGCAGTCCGGCAAGCTCGGTGTCGGATGCCAGGCGGCCGGCGCGTAAGAAACGTTCCAGTCGCTATTCATTACTGGTTGGGTCGGCCGTAGGTGCGTCTATCGTCGTGGGGCGTTTGAGTCGCCGGGGCAGGTAGACGCGGAACTCGGTCCGGCCAGGCCGGGAGTCAAAGCCGATGCGGCCGTGGTGCCGATTCACCACGATATTGTGAGCGATGTGGAGCCCGAGGCCGGTGCCGACGCCTTGCGGCTTAGTGGTGAAGAACGGCTCGAAGATTCGCGAGGCGACCTCCGCGGGTATCCCCGGCCCCGAATCGGCGATACGGACTTCGACGCCGTCGCCGGACTGCCGCGTGTGGATCTCGATCACCCCGGAGCGGGCCATCGCATCGATCGCGTTGTCGACCAGATTGGTCCAGACCTGGTTGAGCTCGCCGGCATAAACCTCGACCCGCGGCAAGCCGGGCTGATAATCGCGGACAACCTCAATGCCGGGGCTCAGCTTGTGCTTGAGGATCATCAGGGTGTCGTCGAGTGTCGTCGCCAGGTCGACCTCCTGGATCGCTGCCTGGTCAAGATAAGCGTAGGACTTCACGGCGCGCACGATGTCGGAGATCGCGCGGCCGCTGCGCTGGATTTCCTCGACCAGCTGGCGGGCGCCCAGCTGCGCCGCGAGCCAGCCTAGAACGGCAGTCCGGTGCGGCCCGGCAAACGCGCCGGCGAGTTCATCGATGGCCGTGACGGTCCAGCCGGCCGCCGCCAGCGGCGGCCCGGCCTCCCATGGCTCTGGGACGCCGAGCGCTTCGAGCCGAGCGATGAGGCGATCCTCGTCTGCGGCGGTGGTAGGGCCGGCTGCCGCGGCCGGTTTGCCGAGCGCCTGGCGCAGCGCATTGAGGCGCTGTAGCTCGCCGTCACGCAGATCGAGGCTGGTCAATTCCGCCTCGCGCCGGCTACCTGCGTTCAAAAACTCGCGCAGATAGGAGCTGCTGCGCTGGATGGCCGCGGCCGGATTATTGAGCTCGTGCGCGAGGCCTGCCGCAAGCGTTCCAAGGGAGGCGAGCTTTTCGCGCTGCATCAGCGAGGCCTCGGTACTGCGCAGCCGTCCCGCCATGGTGCGGAGGATGGTCGTGGCGATCGCTGGATTGACTTCGAGCACTTTGCGGAACGCGTCGGCGTCAACTTCCAGCAGCTCGCTGTCTTGGTTGGCTCGCGCCGAGGCGGTGCGCGGCCATTGCTCGAGCAGCGACATCTCACCCAGGATCTCACCTTGCTTACGCGTGGCCAGCGTGATCTCGCGGCCGCCATCGTGTTTGGTGATTTCAAGTTCGCCCGAAAGGATGATCAACAGCGCGTCGCCCGCATCGCCTTCGCGCAGCACGACATCGCCGGCCGCTGCCGTCACCCGCCGCGACGACGCGCAGAGCTGGGCGATCTGTTCGTCGCTGAGTCCGGCAAACAGCGGCACCTGCCGGATGATCGCCTCGAGCGGCCCGGCCCCTGCGGTCGCGTCGGCCATCGGTCAGTGTCCCGAGGTCGGTGGCGGGCGGCCCGAGATTTCAGGACTGCGCAGATGCTGGTGCACGAAGGTGATCGACATCGCGCCTTCGCCGATCGCGGACGCCATGCGCTTGACCGAGTGATGGCGCACGTCGCCGACAACAAAGATGCCGGCTGTGCTCGTCTCCAGCCACGCCGGATCGCGCGGCACCAGCCAGCCGGCCGGCCGCTTGCCGTTCTCCACCGCGAGCGCCGGCCCGGAGAGGATGTAGCCGTAGGGATCGAGTTGCAGCACGTCCTTGAGCCACTCCGTGTGCGGCGCCGCGCCGATGAAGCAGAACACAGCCTTGGCCGGTACACGGTCGACGGCGCCGCTCGCGGTATCGACGATCGAGACTTCGTCCAGTGCGCTGTCGCCGTGCAGCTCCTGGATCGCCGCGTTCATCCGGAACCGGACGTTCTCGGCCTGGTCGATGCGCTCGCTCAGATAGCGCGACATGCTGCCGACCAGCGTGTTGCCACGCACCAGAATGGTGACGGACTTGGCGTATTGGCCAAGGTAGAGCGCGGCCTGTCCGGCCGAATTGCCGCCACCCACGACCAGCACGTCCTGGCCCTTGACCGACAGCGCCTCGGTGATCGCGGCGCCGTAGAACAGGCCGGCGCCCGCCAGCCGGTCGGCACCCGGAACGTCGAGCATGCGGTAGGAGACGCCGGTCGCAACGATCAGCGCCTGGCTGGCAATAACGGTGCCGTTGCTGAGTGTCAGGCGGTGATAGCCGTTCTGGCTTTCCAGCCTGGTCGCCTCCATCGGCGCAAGGATTTCGGCGCCGAACCGCCGCGCCTGGGCGACGCCGCGGCGCGCCAGATCGCTGCCGCTGAGCCCGACAGGAAAGCCGAGGTAATTCTCGATCCGCGCGCTGGTGCCGGCCTGCCCGCCTGGCGCCTCGCGCTCGATGAGAACGGTGCGGAGGCCCTCCGACGCACCGTAGACGGCGGCGGCGAGCCCAGCCGGTCCGGTGCCGACCACGATCAGATCGTAGGTCGGCAGTTGCGGCTGGGTATGAAGGCCAAGCCGCCCGGCCAGATCGGCGATGCCGGGAGCAGCGAGCGCCGCGCCATCCGCGAGGACGACGAGAGGTAGGGGACCATCCGCGTTGCCGCTGAGCGCGCGAAGCTCGGTTGCCTCCGGGTCGGCCTCGACATCGAGCCAACGATAGGGGATCAAATTGCGCGCGAGGAAGTCGCGGATGTGGTGCCCGTCCGCCGACCACCGATGCCCGATGATACGGACGCCCTCGAATGGCGGCTGGAAATTCGATCGCCAGTCGTCGAGCAGATCGTCGACGACTGGATAGAGCAACTCCTCCGGCGGATCCCACGGCTTCATCAAATAGTGGTCGAGCCGGACCTCGTTGATCGCCTTGATCGCCGCCTCGGTGTCGGCATAGGCGGTCAGCAGCGCCCGCTTGCTGTCGGGGAAAAGCGCGATGGCCTGTTCGAGCAGTTCGACGCCGGTCATTCCCGGCATGCGCTGGTCGACCAGGAGCAGGGCGACGGCGCGGCCGGCGAGCTTAAATTCGCGCAGCCGGTCGAGCGCCGCAGCTCCGGACTCGGCGCGCGAGACGTCGTAGGTCGCCGCATAGCGCTTGCGCAGGTCGCGAACCACGGCCGCAAGTACGCCCGGATCGTCGTCAACGGCGAGGATGATCGGCTTTTCCATCTGGGTCCTATGCAGCGGGTTGAGCTGGGGGGTGATAGCCGGCAATGCCGGCGGCGATGCTCGCCGCTTCGTCGCGGGCGTGCGCGGCCTCGTCGAGGCTGCCGCTCGCCTCGTAGAGTTGGCCGGCGAGACCAAGGGCCGTGGCGAGAAAGGGTCGCATTCCGGCCCTGCGGTAATAGTCGAGCGCACCGGCGAGATAGCGGCCGGCCTCGTCGCGCCGGCCGAGCTTCAGCAGTGCGGCGGCGAGCTTCTCCGACATCGTCGCGGCCGCGTACTCGTCGTTGATGGAGCGGGCATTGTTCACCGCGATGCGCAACTCCTCGACGGCGGACTGGGCGCCCTGCTCGAATTCGGTCATGGCGACGCCGCCCCGGATGACGTTCTGGAAACCCTCGAAACCGGTGATATTGGCGAACTTCAGGGATTTGACGAACTCGTCATGGGCATCGTCGAGCTGATGCCGCTCGAGCTGCACGCGGCCGACCCCGTAATAGCCGGCGCAGGCGCATTCGAGACCCTGCGCCTGTTCGGCAAGCTCGGCTCCGATCCGCGCATGCTTCAAGCCTTCCTCGTATTCGCCCATGTCGTGAAACGCCATTCCAACGCCGATATGGATATCCGCCTTTTTGACCGGCGATGGGGTACGCGGAACGATATCGAGCGCTTCTGCGATTCCGGCATGGGCGCGCTCGAAGTCGCCGATACGGGCCAGCGCGACCGCGCGGTAGGCCACCGCGTGACCCTCGATGTCGGTGACGTGGTTCTTGCGGGCGAGGTCGATCACCTCCTGCAACTGGCCGACAGCCGCCGCGGGATCGCGATCGACTGCCGACCAGGTGCCGAAGAACATCGGCAGGAGCACCATCTGGTCATCCCCCAGCTCCTCGCCGAGCGCCTGGCTTTCAGCCAGATAAGGGCCGCTGCGCGACGGAAAACCCATGACGAAATGAATGTTGGCGGTCCATGCCAGCGAGGTGCCGAGGCGCTTCTTGTCGCCGCTGGCGCGCGCCAGCGCCACCGCCTGATCGAGCCGCGCAATGACGCCGTCGTAGTCGTTGAGCCGGTGCCGGACGGCCACCCACTCGATGATGGCGTCGATCGTCACACCGGGCTTGGTGTCGGGATCCTGTTCCAGCGCCTTGAGGATGCGCTCGCGGTGCATCAGTTCCTCGCGGAGCGCATAGAGCCGGCGGGCATTGTTGGCCGCCTGGATCGAGTAGCCGAGAGCCCGCGGATCGTCGGCTTCCGAGAAATGATGGGCCAGCATCGCGGCAAGCTCGTCGCGCCGGTCGGGATAAAGCTGTTCGAGCGCTGCGCCGGCGCGGGCGTGCAGGTCGCGCCGGCGCGAGCGCAGCAGCAGCTCATAGGCGGCATCGCAGGTGAGCGCGTGCTTGAAGCTGTATTCCCGCTCCGGGTCGCGCACCCGTTCCCGTACCAGCTGTTCGTAGGAGAGCGCCGCAATATGCGGCTCGACATGTTCGATGCGTTCGACCGGCGGAGCGGCGCGGCAGACGGATTCGAGCACGCGATGCTGGAAGATGCGGCCGATCACCGCCGCCGTCTGGGCGACGCGCTTCGTCGCCTCGGGCAGCCGGTCGATGCGCGAACTCAGAACGCCGGCCAGGGTCTCGGGAATTGCCGCGTCCATGATGGCGCGCGTCGCCCGCCAGTGTCCGTCTTCCCGCACCACCTGCCCCTGGTCGATCAGCGAGCGGAGCACCTCCTCAAGGTAGAACGGATTGCCCTCAGAGCGAGAGAGGATTTGCGCGCGGATCGCCTCCGGCAAATCCTCGATATGCAGCAGATTGCCGAGCAGTTGGCTCGAATGCGCACTGTCGAGCGGCTCGAGATCGAGCCGGTCGAACGCCGTGCCGAGGCTGGCCTGCAGCCGGTCGACCAACGGCCAGCTCGGCGCCTTGCGATCCGGGCGAAGCACGCAGACCATCAGCAGCGGCTCGAATGCGGCGAGCGTCGCGACCTGCGCGATCAGTTCGAGCGTTGCCGTGTCGGACCAGTGCAGATCGTCCATCACGATGACCTGCGGCCGCGTTCCGCCGCCCGCATGGATCGCCGCCTTGACGACGTTGACGACGGCGGCGGCGACGCCATTCACCACCGCTTCGCCGGAGAGGTTGGCGAGTGCGACACGGCTCGCCTCGGTGTCGATGGCGAGCATCGTCTCGAGGAACGGCGCGTTCCGGTCCGGCACCTCGAGCCGCGTGAGGAGAGCGCGGAGCCTTTCGCGCAATGCCGGCGCGGCATCGGTCTCGAGGCCACCGACGATCTGCCGGCCGAGCTGACGCCACGGATAATAGGGGATCGACTGGCCATAAGAGATGGCGCGCGCCTCGAACCACAGCGTCGTATCGCCGGGCGCGGCGTCGTGGGCGTTGCGCAGCTCGGCGATCAGCCGTGACTTACCGAGCCCGGCCTCGCCGATCACCGCCACCACTGCGCCGCGGCCCTGCGCCAGCGCTGCGTATCTGTCGCGCAGCAGCGCCGTCTCGCGCTCGCGCCCGACCAGCGGCGAGGACAGTCCCTCAAGACCGCGTGCATTGCCTGGCACAGCCTTGGCCGCGACGACCTCGAAGGTCTCCAGCGGCTCGGACTTGCCCTTCGCCTCGATGAGGCCGCGCGGCTTGAAGTCGAACTGGGTATGCACCAGCCGATGCGTATCGGCGCTGATCAACACCGTCCCGGGGAGAGCCGCCGATTGCAGCCGCGCCGCCACGTTGGCGGTGTCGCCCATCGCCGTGTATTCGGTGCGGATGGCATCGCCAACGAAGGCCAGCACCGCCGTGCCGGTATTGATGCCGACCCGCAGGTCGAAGGCGACGCCGTAGCGCCGCAGAATGTCCGGCGCGTAAGCCCTAGCGGCTTCCTGGATATCGAGCCCCGCGCGCACGGCGCGCTCCGCATCGTCTTCATGCGCCACGGGGGCGCCGAAGAGAGCCAATACGGCGTCGCCCATCAGCCGCGAGACGGTGCCGCCATAGCGCGAGACCGCGGCATTCATGAACGCGAAGCCGCCGTTCATGATCAGTGCCCAATCCTCGGGGTCGAGCTTTTCGGCGATCGCGGTCGAGCGGGCGACGTCGGCAAACAGCACAGTCGCGAATTTGCGCTCGCCTTCGATCGATCGCGGCGCCTCGATCGGTGAGCCGCAATTGCTGCAGAAGCGAGCATCATCGGGATTGACGGCCCGGCAGTTGGCGCAAGTCACCATTTCTGGCCCGACATCGCTCCTGATCCACCTCTGGCACGCCAAGCGCGCCATCGTCGCCTTCAAGCGTACGCCGGGTTTCCAACCCGGGCAAGGGATCGTCCGAACCCGGCCTGTCAGAGCAGTTTTCGCGCGCCTTTTATCGATCTGGCGAGCGCTTGGGCATTTGTGCGAAGATCGACTGGAGGGGGCGGGCTTGGCTACGCAGCACGGCTATTTCCTGATCGCCGATATCACCGGCTACACCCAATATCTGAGTGCGTCGGAGCGCGATCATGCCCAGCAGACACTGACATCCGGGGCCACGTCGCGAATTTCAAGGCGTATATCGAAGATGATCTGGCGTCTCGCAGACCCGGCTTGTCGATCCAACCGACGATCTCATCCAGGGAGGTCGCGGCGTCGGCCCGTGCGGCGCTCGTCGAGCGTGCCAATTGAATCATCCTCAGCGTGGCAGCTGCCGGTCGCCAGTTCGTTGGTTTTCGGTGGCGGTTACCGGACCAGGTGAATAGGTCACTGCCGCTTGCGTGCGTGGGGCGATCCGATTAACTCGGGGGATGCCGTCCGAGGAGCTGTCAATTCTGATCGTCGACGAGGACCGGGTCCGCGCGACGATCATCGAGGATGGGCTGCGCGAGGCGGGACACCAGCGCGTCACCGTCATCAATTCCACCACAGAGGTCGCCCGGCGGATCGTCGAGATTGCGCCGGACGTTGTGGTCATCGATCTCGAGAATCCCGATCGCGACCGGCTCGAGCACTTTTTCACCCTGTCCAAGGCCCTGCGGCGGCCGGTTGCTATGTTCGTCGACAAATCCGACGCGGCAGCAATTGGCGCCGCCATCGAAGCGGGCGTGTCGGCGTATGTCGTCGATGGGCTGCGCAAGGACCGGGTGAAGTCGATCCTCGACATGGCGGTGCTGCGCTTCAACGCCTATTCGCGGCTGCAGCGCGAGCTCGACGAAGCTCGCACCGCATTGGAAGACCGCAAACTGGTCGACAAGGCCAAGGCAATCCTGATGAAGCAGCGCCAGATGTCGGAAGCCGAGGCCTACAACCTGCTGCGCAAAACCGCGATGAACCAGAACCAGCGCATCGTCGACATCGCCCAGAGCCTGATCACCGCCGCAGCACTGCTGGAGCCATCAGATGACTGACCTCCGCATCACTGCCGGCTTCCTGCCGCTGCTCGATAGCCTGCTGCTGGTCATCGCGCGTGAGAAGGGCCTGGCCGCCGCACAGGGCATCGATCTGGCGCTGGTCCGCGAGACCTCATGGGCCAATATTCGCGACCGCGTCGCCGTCGGGCATTTCGACGTCGCCCATATGCTTGGGCCGATGCCCATTGCCGCCAATCTCGGCCTGTCGCCCATCGCCGTGCCGATCATCGCGCCGATGACGCTCGGCCTTGGCGGCAACGCCATCACTGTCAGCACCGGACTCTGGCAGCGCATGCTTGACGCTGGGGCGCCGGGCAATCTCGATCCCGGCCCCGCGGGAGCCGCGTTGCAGGCAGTCGTCGCCAGCGGTGGTCCAAGGCTGCGCTTTGCGGTGACCCATCCGCATTCGGGCCATAACTACGAGTTGCGCTACTGGCTCGCGGCCAGCGGCATCGCGCCGGATCGCGACATCGACATCGCCATCCTGCCGCCCCCGCTGATGGCCGACGCGCTCGCAGCGGGCACGGTCGACGGCTATTGCGTCGGTGAGCCATGGAACAGCGTCGGAGTGGCATCCGGCGCCGGCCGGATCGTCGCCGTGAAGTCCCGTATCTGGGCCGACAGCCCCGACAAGGTGCTGGGTGCCGCCGAGCGCTGGGCGGCGCAGAATCCGGAAGCGCTCGCGGCGCTGCTGCGCGCGCTTTACGCCGCCTCGTTGTGGTGCTCCGACGACGCCAATCACGCCGAGGTCGCGGCCATCCTTGGCGGCCCGGCCTACCTCGATCGACCGTCCGATCTGTTGCTGCGCGGATTGAGCGGGCGATTGGAGCTGATGCGCGGCGAAACCGCTCGTATCCCGGATTTCTACGTGCCGCATGCCCACTCGGCGACGTTCCCGTGGACCACTCATGCGCTCTGGTACTACAGCCAGATGGTCCGCTGGGGCGACGTTCCACATACAGCCGACAATGCCAGGCGCGCGGCCAACAGCTATCGGCCGGACCTCTATCGCTCAGCCATCGCGCCGTTCGGGGCAGCGTTGCCAACGGGCGACAGCAAGGTGTTGGAGCCAGGCATTTTCTTCAATGACGTCCCGTTCGATCCGGACCAGCTCGACAGCTACATCGACAGCCAGCGTCTGACGAAATTCTAGGCATCACAGCTGCTGTGCCGAGAGTTTAGGCACGCGCGTCGAGGCCGGGTTGATTGTCCGACTGCTAAGTCTTTGATTTCACTGAAATCGCGACCTTGGCATGCTTCCTGCATTTGTGTTGGCAGCGCAGTGTTGCGCTCGTTCGCGTCCAATGACGGGCGCTCCCCTACAGGCAAGGCCGCCAACTGGCACGTCGTCCGGCTCACACCGGATCGCACGACCATTTGGGCGGCCTTTTGTTTTTCCGCGCCCGGTGCAGGGCCAACAAAGGGACCAACATGTATCAGAACACCATCGACCAATTCGCCGAGCTGGCCGCCAAGAAGGTCAGCGCGATCGCTGACAATCCGCTCGGCTTCTTCATCGCCTCGATGATGGCCGGCGCCTATGTGGGCCTCGGCATCATTGCGATCTTTTCGATCGGCCAGGGCCTGGACCCCTCCGTCCGATCGCTGGTGATGGGGCTGACCTTTGCCATCGCGCTGACCCTGGTGGTGTTCGCCGGCGGCGAGCTGTTCACGGGCCACACTATGATCATGACACTCGGCGTGCTGCGCGGCAAAGCGACCGGCGGCGGGCTCGCCGCCTCGTGGATCATGACCTGGCTCGGCAACCTCCTGGGCGCCATCCTGGTCGCCACGCTTTTCTGGCTGGGCGGTGGCGGCGCGATCCTCAAATCCGGCGCCGATCTGATCTTCAATACGGCCGATGCCAAGATGCACGCTGCGCCGCTGGCCCTGGTGACCAAGGGGATCCTCTGCAACTGGCTGGTGTGTCTGGCTTTGTGGATGAGCGCCCGCACCACCAACGATGTGGCCAAGTGCCTGCTGATCTTCTGGTGCCTGTTCGCCTTCGTCGCCTCGGGCTTCGAGCATTCGGTCGCCAACATGACGGTGTTTGCCATCGCGCTGCTCGGCAACCATCCCGACAGCATCACGGTTGGAGGTGCGTTCTACAATCTCGCCTGGGTCACCCTCGGCAACATCATAGCCGGCGTCGTGTTCGTCGCCGCCGGCTACGTGCTCTCGGCGGGCAACGCCAAGAGCACGCCAGTCGCCGACGCAATGGCGGTTCCGGCAGAATGAACGACGCCGCCGCCGCCGATTTCACGCCCGAACAGCGGCGCTATCTCGAAGGTCTCGTCGCCGGCATGAGTGCGGCGCGATCGGTGGTGGCGGCCGGTCCGGCCGACCGCCTTCCAACCGGCCCGGACGCGCCGCAGCTCATTGCCATGGCGCGCACCGAGGCCGAGGGCGGCAAGCTCACCGACCAGGAGAAGTTCAAGCGCGATGAGCATCCGCTCGATGCCTATCGCCGGCTGAAGGCAGATGCCTCGGCCGGCAACTACCCCAAGCCGCAGGACAATTATCGTTGGCGCTGGCACGGCCTGTTCTACGTCGCGCCCAACCAACAAAGCTTCATGTGTCGGCTGCGCATGCCCAACGGCATCCTCAACCACTGGCAACTGGCGGGTTTGGCGCTGCTCGCTCAGACCCATGGCGGCGGCTACGCGCACGTCACCACCCGCGCCAATCTGCAGATCCGCGAGATCCCCGCGGAGCGGGGGCCGTCATTGATCGAGGCGATCCAGGACCTGGGGTTGGTCACCCGCGGCTCGGGCGCCGACAATGTGCGCAATGTCACCGGCACGCCAACGGCAGGGATCGACCCGCAGGAGCTGATCGACACGCGGCCCTACGCCCGTAACTGGCATTTCCACGTGCTCAACTCGCGTACGCTGTTCGGCCTGCCCCGCAAGTTCAATGTCGCATTCGACGGCGCTGGAAGCGTCGCCGCGCTCGAGGACACCAACGATATCGGCTTCTCGGCCGTCGAGGTGGTGGACGGCGCCGGCGTCGATCCCGGCATCTGGTTCCGACTGCTGCTCGGCGGCATTACCGGCCACAAGGATTTCGCGCGGCCGACCGGGCTCTATGTGAAGCCGGAAGAGGCGACGGAGGTCGCCCACGCCATCGTTCGCATCTTCATCGACCACGGTGATCGCACCGACCGCAGCAAGGCGCGCCTCAAGTATCTGCTCGACGCCTGGGGCTTCGACAAGTTCGTCGCCGAGATCGAGACCCGGCTCGGCCGGCCTTTGGCTCGGATCCCGGAGGACCGCATCAAGGATCGGCCGCGGCCCGACCGGATGGCGCATGTCGGCGTGCACCGCCAGAAGCAGCCCGGCGAGAGCTGGATCGGCGTGGTGTTGAAAAGCGGCCATCTGAGCGCCGGCCAGATGCAAGGCCTGTCGCGGATCGCCCGCGACTTTGGGGATGGCGATATCCGGCTGACGGTCTGGCAGAATCTTATTTTGTCGGGGGTCACCGACGACAGATTGGATGCGGCGATCGTCGCCATCGAGGCGCTGGGCCTCACCACCAACGCGACGCCGCTGCGCGCCGGGCTCGTCTCCTGCACCGGCAACACCGGCTGCAAGTTCGCCGCCTCCAACACCAAGGGCACCGCCGAAGCTATCGCGGAGTATGTCGAAGGCCGGCTGACGCTCGACACGCCGCTCAACATCCACCTGACGGGCTGCCACCACTCCTGCGCCCAACACTATATCGGCGATATCGGCATGCTCGCCGTGAAGATCCCCCAGAATGACGACGCGGACCCGGTCGAAGGCTTCTCTATCTATGTCGGCGGCGGCTCGGGGCCCGATGCAAGGCTCGGTCGCGAATTGTGGACCAATGTTGAGGTCGAACGGTGCCCGCGCGCCATTGAGAAGCTGCTCGCGACCTATCTCGAGTATCGTACCACGCCGGAAGAGACCTTCCTCGAGTTCACGTCGCGCCACCAGATCGAGGCGCTGAAGTTGCTCGCCGGGGACACTGCCCCGTGAGTCTCAATTTAG
>CAZNAE010000090.1:8269-14086 GCA_964570695.1 uncultured Devosia sp. | reverse complement strand
GGTGAGGACGGCAGGAACACCGTCTGCAGGTCGGGCGCCATCTGGGCGTTCATGCCGACCATCTGCATCTCGAAATTGTAATCGGTGGTATCGCGCAACCCGCGGATGATCAGCTTCGCCCCGCTGGCCCGCGCCGCGTTGACCATCAGCCCGTTGAAATCGACGATCTTGAACTCGGTCTCGGTGCGCTTGCCGATCGGCTCCAGCGTCTGCCGCAAGAGCTCGATCCGGTCCGCGTGCGAGAACAGCGGCTTTTTCGAGAGGTTGACCCCGACCGCGACGACCAGCGTATCGACCAGCTTGCAGGCCCGCTCGATAACGTCGAGATGGCCGTTGGTCAGCGGATCGAACGAGCCGGGATAGAACCCAACAAGCCGTGTCATCCTGCCGCCCCCTTCGCCAAATTGCGGAATTTGGCGGGGGTTCTGTCATGCGCCGCCCGTCAAGGCAAGCTAGGCTAACGGTGCAGCGTCGCCAGCCAGATCGAGGCGCCGATCAGGATCACCCCGGCGACGCGATTGACCCAGATCAGCGCGCCGCCGGTCAGCACGCTCCGCGCCCCGACCGAAAGCGCGATATAGCCGCTGTCGGTAATCGCTGCCGCCACGATCTCGATCAGCCCAAGCACCACCACCTGCGGCCAGGCGAGGTAATGCGGATCGACGAACTGCGGGATGAATGCGCCGAAGAACAAGAGCGCCTTCGGATTGCCCCAGAGCGTCAGGAAGCCGGTGACCACCTGCCGCCAGGGCGACAGCGCCGCGCCCTCGTCCTTGAGCTTGATGCCGTTGCGCGACGTCAGATAGCCGATGCCGAGATAGAGCAGATACGCCGCGCCGATATACTTGATGATGTCGAACAGCGCCGCGACGATCCCCGTCACCGCCTGCAGCGCCACGGCCACCACGAGCACCATGCTGAACCGCGCCGTGGCCGCGCCCATCTCGAACCAGACCGCCGGCTTGAGCCCGCGCGCCAGCGCCGTGCTGATCACCGTTGACACGGTGATGCCGGGCACCGTCACCACGACGAACGCCGCGATGGTGTAGGGGATGAGGACGGAGAGTTCGGGGAAGTGGAAAATCGGCGGGACTCGAAACGGCGCTGAACGCCCTTAGCGTCCTCAGGCCCGCTTGACCAGCGCCAGCCACACGCCGCCCGCCATCAGGATCGCTCCCGATACCCGGCTCAGGACTTTCACCCGCGCCGCCGACAGCATGCCGCGCGCCCGGCCGCCGAGCAGCGCGTACATCGAATCCGTCGCCCCGGCGATCAGCATGAAGAACAGCCCGAGCAGCAACACCTGCGGGAACGTCGCGCCTTCCTTCGACACGAACTGCGGCAGGAAGGCCCCGAGGAAGATCAGCGCCTTGGGGTTCGACCAGATCACCAGGAAGCCATCGAGCATCAGACGACGGTATGACTTTGCCGGCCCAGCCGCCGCCTGCCCCAACTCACCTTTCGAGCGGAGCATGTTGTAGCCGAGCCAGATCAAATAGGCGGCGCCCGCCAGCTTGATCCAGTCGAAGGCGAACGCCATGAACCCCATCACCGCCTCGAGCCCGAGGCCGACGACGCCGATCATCGTCACCAGCCCGAGCTGCGTGCCGGCGATGATCGACAGGCCCGCCAGCGTGCCGCTGCGCAGCGAATTGGCGAGGATCACCGTCACCGTCGGACCGGGCACGATGGCCAGCAGGAAACAGGCGCCGAGATAGGGGATGATGGTGGTGAGGGTCAGCATCGGAAGGACTCTAAAGAACGATGGACAAAACTACGGCAAGCTGCGCTCGAATCCTATGTCCGCCAGCGGCCCGGCCTCGGCGCCACCGGTCCGGGTAAATCCCAGCTTCCGCAGCAGCGCCACCGATCCCGCGTTGTCCGGATCGACCATCGCCCGCAGCCGCGTCACCTCGTAGCTCGCCGCGAGCTCGTCGAGCATCGCGCTCACCGCGGCGAACGCCAATCCGCGCCGTTGATGTCCGATGCCGATGACATAGCCGATATCGGCCAGATGGTCGGGATAGACGGTCGCCTGCACATACCCGACCAGCGCCCCGTCCGCCGGCCGCACGATCCAGTTCAGCCAGTGTTCCGTACCGTCCGGCGACAGCCGCGACTCGAGCTTTGTGATCCGCGCCCGCACGGACTCCTCGTCATGCGGCGGCGCGTCGTCGAGATAGTCGTAGAGTCGCGGTTCGCGCAGCACTGCAAAAAGCTCAGGTGCGTGTGCTGCCATCTGCGGCTCGAGCATCACCCCCGCGCCGATCAGCACGCGCATCAGGCCGCGCCGCCTTCGCCCTCTTCGGTTTCGGCCTCGCCCTCCGGCTCGCTGATCCGCTCGACCGACACGACCCGTTCCTTCTCGGCCGTCCGGAACACGCGGACGCCCTTCGAG
Source organism: uncultured Devosia sp. (assembly GCA_964570695.1). GTDB lineage: Bacteria > Pseudomonadota > Alphaproteobacteria > Rhizobiales > Devosiaceae > Devosia_A. Next base: position 11,688 of record CAZNAE010000090.1, on the reverse strand, counting down.
GCGCGCTTGGTGAAGCGGATGCCCTCGACCGGCACACGGATCAATTGGCCGCCATCGCTGACCAGCATGATCTGGTCGCTCTCCTCGACCGGGAAGGCCGCCACCAGCACACCGGTCTCGCTCAGCTTGTCGAGATCGGTCGCCTGAATGCCCTTGCCGCCGCGGTTGGAGATGCGGAAGTCGTAGGAGGACGAGATCTTGCCGAACCCGGCCTCGGTGAGCGTCAGCACGAACTGCTGCGCGGCGCCCATTTCGGCATAGCGTTCGACGGACAATGCCACTTCGCCGGCCTCGTCCTCGGCCTCATCGGCCGCTACCGGAACATCGGTCTCGGCAGCATCGCCCGTCGCCGAACGCCGATTGGCGCCATACTGCTTGAGGAACGTGTTGCGCTCCGCCGGCGTCGCATCGAAGTGCCTCAGGATCGACATCGAGATGACCTTCTCGCCTTCGCCCATCGAGATGCCACGGACACCGGTTGAGTCCCGGCCCTTGAACACCCGCACGTCGCCGACTTCAAATCGGATCGCCCGGCCGCCCGATGTCGTCAGCAGCACGTCGTTGCTGGCCGAGCAGGTATCGACGCCGACGATCTCGTCGCCTTCGTCGAGCTTCATGGCGATTTTGCCGTTCTTGTTGATCTCGATGAAATCGGCCAGCGAGTTGCGCCGCACCCCGCCGCTGCGGGTCGCGAACATGATGTCGAGCTTCTGCCAGTCCGCCTCGTCCTCGGGCAGCGGCATGATCGAGGTGATCCGCTCGCCCGCATCGAGCGGCAGCATGTTGATCAGGGCCCTGCCCTTGCCCTGCGGCTCCGCGATCGGAAGCCGCCAGACCTTCATTTTGTAGACCTGCCCGAGCGACGAGAAGAACAGCACGGGGGTGTGCGTATTGGCGACGAACAGCCGGGTGACGAAATCCTCGTCGCGCGTCGACATGCCCGACCGGCCCTTGCCGCCGCGGCGCTGCGCCCGGTACGCGTTCAACGGCACGCGCTTGATGTAGCCACCATGAGTGACCGTCACCACCATGTCTTCGCGGGCGATGAGGTCTTCGTCCTCGAAGTCGCCGGCCGCATCGTCGATGGCGGTCAGCCGCAGGGTCGAGAACTCGGTCTTGATGGCATTGAGCTCATCGCGGACGATCTGCTGCACCCGCTCGCGCGAGCGGAGGATACCGAGCAGATCCTCGATGTCCTTGCCCAGTCCGTTGAGCTCGTCGCCGATCTCGTCGCGTCCGAGCGCGGTCAGCCGGCTCAGCGTCAGCGCCAGGATGGCCCGCGCCTGCTCGTCGCTGAGCTTGAAGGTGCCGTCATCCTGGATCTTGTGGCGCGGATCGTCGATCAGCTGGATCAGCGGCTCGACGTCCTTGGCCGGCCAGTCGCGCGCCATCAGTTGCTCGCGCGCCGTCGCCGGATCGGGCGCCGCGCGGATCAACCGGATGACGTCGTCGATATTGGCGACCGCAACGGCAAGGCCCACCAACACATGTGCCCGGTCGCGGGCCTTGTTGAGCAGGAACTTCGCCCGCCGCGTGACGACGATCTCGCGGAATTCCACGAACGCCTGGAGGATCGGCACGATGCCGGTCAGCTCCGGCTTGCCGCCAAACAGCGCCACGAAATTGCAGCCGAATGAGCTCTGCAGTGGCGTGAACCGATAGAGCTGGTTGAGCACCACATCCGGCACCGCATCGCGCTTCAGCTCAATGACGACACGGATGCCATGCCGGTCGGATTCGTCGCGGATATCGGAGATGCCCTCGATCCGCTTGTCGCGGACCAGCTCGGCCATCTTCTCGATCATCACCGACTTGTTCACCTGATACGGGATCTCGGTGACGATCAGCGCTTCGCGATTGCCGCGCATCTCCTCGGTGTTGACCCGCCCGCGGATCAGCACCGAACCGCGGCCGGTCTCGTACGCCTGCCGGATGCCGGTGCGACCGAGAATGATGCCCGCCGTCGGAAAATCCGGGCCCGGCATCAGCTGCATGATCTCGGTGACGCTGACGTTCGGGTTGTCCATCACCGCCAGCGTCGCGTCGATGACTTCGCCGAGGTTGTGGCTCGGGATGTTGGTGGCCATGCCGACGGCAATGCCGCCGGCGCCGTTGACCAGTAGGTTCGGGAACCGCGCCGGCAGCACCACCGGTTCGCGGTTGGAATTATCGTAGGTGTCCTTGAAGTCGACCGTGTCGTTCTCGAGGTCGTCGAGGAGCGAGTTGGTGACCTTCTCCATGCGCACTTCGGTGTAGCGCATGGCCGCCGGCATATCGCCGTCGATCGAGCCGAAATTGCCCTGTCCATCGACCAGCGTGACGCGCAGCGAGAAATCCTGCGCCATGCGGACGAGCGAGAAGTACACTGCGTCATTGCCGTGCGGGTGGTACTTGGCGATGACGTCGCCGACCACGGCCGCCGATTTATGGTACGGCCGGTTCCACACATAGTTCTGCTGGTGCATCGAAAACAGGATGCGCCGGTGCACCGGTTTCAGCCCGTCGCGCACGTCCGGCAGCGCCCGGCTCACGATCACGCTCATCGCGTAGTCGAGATAGGAACGACGCATTTCGTCGGTGATCGAGATCGGAACGATATCGGAGGGCGGCGGGGCGGCGCCGGGGTTTTCAGGAGTGTCGGCCAAGGGGTCTTTTTCGGGCTGTTCTGAACTGGGTTTGGTCTAAGCGATTCCCTGCCGAAACACTAATTGCGGCAGGGCTTTCCGCCTGTTTTGGCGGACGTCATCCACCGCTATTCCATATGGGGTCGAAATCGGCCGATTTCGAGGCTCAGGCCGCGGCCTTTTGCTCGAATTCCGCCCGCGCCGCGAGCACGGCGGCGTGGTTCGCGTCGGCCCAGGCGACGAGGCTGCCGAACGGCACCAAAAGCGACTGTCCGAGCGCCGTCAGCTGATAGCTGACGGCCGGCGGCACGGTCGGGAATACCTCGCGGTCCACCAGCCCATCGCGCTGCAGGATGCGCAGCGTTTGCGTCAGCATCTTCTGCGAGATGTCTGGGACCGCCCGCCGCACCTCGCTGAACCGACGCTTGCCGCCGGAAAGCTCGAGGATCACCAGCATGCTCCATTTGTCGCCGAGCTTGTCGAGCACGCCGCGCACCGGGCAATTTTCGAGCAGCAACCCCCGGCCATCTGAGGCACGCCAGGCCGCAAGTCCCTCACGGGCATCGCTGATCGGATTGATGGTCATAGTTACCTCGAAGTGCCGTGGCGTCGAAAAGGTGCCGTCTTTCGCCGGTTGTACCCCTCCACTAGATGACAGTCGATCTCTTTTCGATACCAGCGACCGGAAAGAGACGAACCATCTGGAGTTCAAATGTCCGACTTTTCCAATTCCATCCTCGCCGTCACTGGCGCCAGCGGCCATCTCGGTCGCCTCGTCATCGATGATCTGCTGGC
>CAZNAE010000090.1:0-8169 GCA_964570695.1 uncultured Devosia sp. | reverse complement strand
CCGTCACTGGCGCCAGCGGCCATCTCGGTCGCCTCGTCATCGATGATCTGCTGGCGCGCGGCGCCAAGCACCTCGTCGCCGTCACCCGCGACCCCAAGAAGCTCGCGGACCTCGGATCCCGCGTCGAAATCCGCGCCGGCGATTTCGACGATCCAGCCTCGCTCGCGACCGCGTTCGCCGGCGTCGACCGCCTGCTTATCGTCTCGACCGACGGTCTTGAGACCCGTATCGCTCAGCATCGCGCCGCGATCGCCGCAGCCGAGGCCGCGGGCGTCAAGCATATCGTCTACACGGGGCTCACCAGCCCTTATCCCGACCCGGCGGGCCTTGTGCCGAACTCGCATTTCTGGACTGAAGCCCGATTGACCGCGAGTCCCCTCACCTGGTCGATCCTCCGCAACAACCAGTACTCCGACTATCTGGTGCCAGGTGCGCAGCACGCCATTGCCACCGGCCAATTGTTCCATGCCGCGGGCGCCGGCCGCCGCGCCTATGTGACCCGCGCCGACTGCGCCGCCGCCGCTGCCGGTGCCCTGCTGACGGCCGAGGGCCGTCGCATCTTCGACATCGGCGGGCCTGAAGCGCTGTCGGGGGATGATCTCGCGGCTCTGTTCGCCCGCCTGGCCGGTCGGCCGATAACGACGCAGAGCGTCCCCGCCGGGCTGATTGCCGGCCTGCAGCAGGGTGGGGTCCCGTCTGAAATGGCGGCTGTCCTGGCGCGTTTCGACGTCGATGCCGGCAAGGGCTATCTGGCCATCCTCACCGATCACGTTGAGGAACTGGCGGGCCGGAGGCCCGAAAGCGTTGCCTCGTTCCTGGCCGGCAATCAGGCCGCCCTCACCGCCTGACTTCGTTCGCGGCCGTCCCGAGTCTCGCAAGTGTATCGGGGCGGCCACACTGTTTTTTTGTTCTGAACCGGCTGGTCCGAGTCCCTTGGAACTGCCGCCAGACGCCTTGTTTGGGGCGCTTTTTGTGATAACGCTCGCTCTTGCATTGCGCGGTGATGTATTCACCTTGCAGCCTGAAATCATCGCCGGGGGGCGATTCTATCATTCGCTTGGAGGCGCATAAAAAATGAACCTGTTCGGACCACTCTCTCGGGCGATCGTGCTCGCCGGCGTACTGGTCTCCGCCGGAGCCCCGTCCGCGTTTGCGGCCCCGGCCGATATCGCGCTGCTGTCCCAATATATCGGCACCTGGAGCGGCAAAGGCACCCTCACCGGCTCGCAGACCGAAGACGTCAGCTGCAAGATGCAGCTGAGCTCAGGCAATGGCGGCAAGCTCAACTACACCGGCCGCTGCCAAGTCGCGGGCGCCCAGCTCTCGGTCACCGGCACCATCGCTTACGTCGATAACAACCACCGCTACGAGGCCGTGATGAACTCCGGCATCGGCGGCTTCAAGGGCGTTGCGATCGGCACCAAGCAGGGCGACGGCGTCGTGTTCGACCTGAAGCAGCGCGCCAACGACGATGCCGGCAACGACATCTCGATGGCCTCGACCGTGACGCTGCAGAACCACAAGATCAGCGTCAGCTTCCACGCGACGTTCAACGCCAATGGCGACACCATCGACGCCAAGATCCCGTTCACGATGTAATCGAGACCGGATCGCTGGAATCCAAAGGGCGGCCACGGGCCGCCCTTTTTGTTTGCCCGCGCCGCATCTGCTCAGAACGGAATGTCGTCGTCCATCCCGCCGGATTCGAACGCCGGTGCGCTCGGCGACGGACGCCGCCCGCCCTCCGGGCGCCCCTCCGAGCGGCTCGGCGGACCTGAAAAACCGGTCGAGCTACCCTCGTTATCACCGCGGCCGTCGAGCATCGTCAAATTCGAGTTGAAGCCTTGCAGCACCACTTCGGTCGAATATTTGTCCTGGCCGCTCTGGTCCTGCCACTTGCGGGTCTGCAGCGCACCTTCGAGGTAAACCTTGCTGCCCTTCTTGAGGTATTGCTCCGCGACCTTCGCCAGCCCCTCCGAGAAGATCACGACGCGGTGCCACTCGGTCTTTTCCTTGCGCTCGCCGGAATTCTTGTCGCGCCAGCTATCGGACGTCGCGACGCTGAGATTGACCACCTTGTTGCCGCTCGGCAGCGTCCGCACCTCCGGGTCCGCCCCCAGATTGCCCACCAGAATAACCTTGTTCACACTGCCTGCCATGGCTCGATCCTTTCGCTCTTACGCCGCTTCCTTGAACGTGCGGGCGGCACTTTAGCCGACCGCTCCCGCCGCTGCGGCAAAAATCGGTTTTGCGCACAGTGTTCTCGTTATGTTCCACGTGAAGCATTGGAGTCAATATGTCTGCGGCGGACCATCGGCCCGCCCGCCCCGAAATCAACCAATTTCGGAATGAAAGCCTGCCGTGCAGCGCGCCGCACATTGAGAAGTCAGGCGCTTTCCCCTAGGTTCCGCTCAAATTGGGCCCAGACGATTCACGCATGAGCGATACCATCGAGAGCAATAGCACAGCCAGGCCGCCCCGGCTGGGCGGTTCGCTGCTGGCAACGCGCGGCTTCAACACCCTGCGCTACTCGGTGATGAACGTCTTCATCCTGATCGCGTCGGCGGCGACGGCCTATGGCGGCCCCTTCACGCTGTCCGGGCTCATCCTCTCCTTCCTCTTGATCGGCTATGTCGATGAGCTGGTTGGTGATATTGGCCCCAAGGAGACGATGCCGCCGATCTGGTACTGCCAGCTGATGCTCTATCTGACGCTGCCGCTGATCGTCTTCGCCACGCTCGTCGCCTTCAACGTCACCTCCGCCTCCGGTTTCGGCTGGCTCGATACTATCGACCGCTTCATCGGCATCGATCCCATAGCGGCGCGGGCCCGGACGGGCTGGTTCTGGGCCGAGGGCGCCTTCGTCAGCCTCGGCATGCTCTACGGCCTCGCCGGCGTAAACGTCAGCCACGAGTTGGTGCATCGCTCGGATAAGCCGTTCGACCGGCTGATCGGCACCTGGCTCCTCGCCTTCACGTGGGACACCGGCTTTGCCATCGAGCACGTGCACGGCCACCACCGCAACGTCGGCACCGAGGCCGATCCGGCGACGGCGCGGCGCGGCGAATACATCGTCGCCTTCGTCTGGCGCTCGACCATCGGCCAGTGGCTGGCCGCCAAGCGTTACGAGGACGAACGACTGGCCCGCAAGAGCCTGCCCAACAACCTCTGGACCAACCGCTTCTGGCGCAACCAGTTGATGACGCTGGTGGTGCTCGCCTTCTACGTCGCCTTCCTCGGCCCGGTCGGCGTCATCTGGTGCATCTCCGCCGGTGCGATCGGCAAGATCTATCTCGAGGTCGTCAACTACATCGAGCACTACGGCATCGTGCGCATCCCTGGCACCCGCGTCGAAGCCCGCCATTCCTGGGACAGCCACCGCCGCGTCACCGGCGGGATGTTCTACAACCTCATGCTTCACGCCAACCACCACAAGATCGCCAGCCGCCGCTACTGGGAGCTCGAACAGTCGCCGCCCGAGGAAGCCGCCATTCTGCCGCGTGGCTACATGGCGATGATCCTCCTGGCCTTCCTCGGCACGCCGTTCTTCCGCTACATCAGCCCGCATCTGGGGCGCTGGGACCGCGAACTGGCGAGCCCCGACGAGGTCGCCTACCTCCAGGGTAAGGGGATCTATCTGGGCGAGGTTGCCTAGACGATGACTCTGGGGGAGATCGAGCGCGCCAAACTCACCGCGAACTTCCTGAACAGCCTTGCTTCGGGAACTATACTCGCGGCGATCGTGGCGCCTTACATTGGATGGGGTCTCGGCACAATTCGGCCGGCGGCCGACCTGTGGAATGTCTTCGGACTCTCCGCTTTTGGCTTTATATTGGGGATGGTGCTACACTTGGTGGCGCTACGGTTCTTGGGAGGTCTCGATGAATGACATCCTGTTCTGGGTTTGGGGCCCCGCCCTCCTCATCATCGCAGCGGCCGTCGCTCTGGGCGCTCAGTACTGGGACCGCCGGCATCGCCGCCACAAGCACACGCCAGCGGAATAGCCGCCCCACCACCACCTAAGGGTCTCTGCCCGGGGCGATCTTGCCTAGAAACTGTCGGTCCGGGTACTGGCCGGATAGATGTGCTCGAACTTGCCACTGACCGCGACCTTGAAAATGTCGGCGAGCAACGCCTGATGCTCGGGCGTATCCTGATGCGCCCGGTGCAGCTCGCCTCTGTCGTAGCTTTCGATGAACACAACCTTGTCGGGATCGCTGGCGCTCGTGTTGACCTCGAAATGGCGCACGCCCTGCTCCGTCAGCGATAGTGCGACGAACGGCTTGATCCGGTTCATCAACTGATCCCGCGTACCTGGCCGCAGTTTCAGCCACCCGATCACGTACTTCATTGCTGCCCCCCAAAAATCCCGAGGCTGGCATGCCGGCGTAGGCGCGGCAACGAAATCGCCGCTCGGCGATTTATCCCCTCATGGCGTCCGTCGCGCCGCGGAGATTTTTCATGCTCAAATGGGCGCTCATCTTCCTCGTCATTTCGATCGTCACCGGCCTACTTGGCTTCACCGGCATCTCGGCCGCGGCCGGCGGCATCGCGAAGATCCTGTTCTTCATCTTCATCGTGCTGACGGTGATCGTGGTCATCGTGGCGCTCGCCATCGGACAGTTCGTGTTCTAGCCGGCCGCCCGAGCCCGCTCGCGGCCCCTGTTTGCGCTCGCCCGCCTCTGTCACCATGCGCTACGGCGCCGGTGAGAGTCGCTCTCCCGGTTTGACCGACCGGGAGAGGATTTTTCCATGCGAAGCTGGATCGCCGCAGTCGCGGTTGCCTTGTTCACCCTGACGTTTGCTGCAAGCGCTCAGGCGGCGAGTTTCGACAACATCGTCGTTGCCTCGACCGAAGGCGCGTCCGCCAGCGAGACGACGTTCGCGGCCGATACCGCAAAGATCTTTCTGTCCGCCGATCTGTCCGACGCCCAGAGCGGCTCGAAGGTCACCGTCTCCTGGATTTCCGTCGACTCCAACGGGGTCGCGCCGGCGAACTACAAGATCGACGAGGTAAATCTCGACATCACCAACCAGAACCAGATCACCTCGTCCCTCAGCAAGCCCACCAATGGCTGGCCAATCGGCACCTATCGCGTCGACCTCGCCGTCGACGGCACCGTGCTCGGCTCGGTCGACTTCAGCGTCCAGTAAGTCGTGGCGCCGGCCTGCGGACAGTTCCAACCTCAGTAGTTGCCTATCCGCAGAACTGCGGTCCGCGCTCTTCCACCCTGATGGCAATCTCCTTGGGTCACTTTGGGCTCACAAGGGGATTGCCATGAACACCGATACTTTGATCGCGCGTGCCCGCTCAGGCTTGGGCAAGAAGACCGTGTATTCCAGCCCCGGCGTCACGCCGCCGCTCTCCGCCAACACCTGGCCGGCGAGCGGCGCCAAGAACGATTGCTCCGGCTATGTGGCGTGGTGTCTTCGGATTTCCCGCGTCGTTGACAACCCGAAATATAAGCAGATCAACGGCGGCTGGTTTGAGACGACCGCCATCCACGCCGACATGGGCGGCTCCTGGGGCATCTTTGACGGCCTCGATACTCCGGTGGTCGGCGCGTTCGTTTGTTACCCCGACAAGGACGGCCACGACGGCCATATCGGCGTCATCACCGCCGTTACGGGCGGCAAAGGCGTCGCCGCGATCCAGAAAGTCATCCACTGCTCGCTCGGCGGCTGGAAAAATCTGGGCGACGCTATCCAGGAAACGGCGCCCGCGCCTTGGCTCGCACGCTCGGACTCCCTCATCGGCTGGTACACGGGCGTCACGAACTGACGACGGCTTGGCGCCCGCCGATCGGCGGCAGGCGGCGCCATCAGGGCTTGACCGACTCCCCTTTGTTCCGCTTATGTTCTTCGGCTGCGGCCGCGCTGTGAGATGACAGCCCGCCTGCAGCGTGGTTAGCTTGCGGACGTGGCGGCCCGTTCCTATTTCTGTGGCCAACCACCTCCGCACCCGAAACCCTGACAGCAGCTGGCACACGGCTCTGCTAGGTTTTGCGCCTGCCCCAATGGATGTCCGATGCCCGCCAAGCCGACCAGCCCGAACCGTGAAATCGTCATCCGCGGCGCCAAGGAGCACAATCTCAAGAACATCGACCTGCGTCTGCCGCGCGACAAGCTGATCGTCATGACCGGGCTCTCAGGCTCCGGCAAATCCTCGCTCGCCTTCGATACGATCTACGCCGAGGGTCAGCGCCGCTACGTCGAGAGCCTCTCGGCCTATGCCCGGCAGTTCCTCGAGATGATGCAGAAGCCCGACGTCGAGCAGATCGACGGGCTCTCGCCGGCGATTTCGATCGAGCAGAAGACGACGTCGCGCAACCCGCGCTCGACGGTCGGCACCGTCACCGAGATCCACGACTATCTGCGCCTGCTCTATGCCCGCGTCGGTATTCCCTATTCGCCGGTCACCGGCCTGCCGATCCAGAGCCAGACCGTCAGCCAGATGGTCGACATCGTCCTGGCGCTGCCTGAGGGCACCCGGCTTTATCTGCTGGCGCCGATCGCCCGCGGTCGCAAGGGCGAATACAAGCGCGAGCTGAACGATCTGATGCGCAAGGGTTTCCAGCGCATCAAGATCGACGGCGAGTTCCACGATATCGAGGACGCGCCCAATATCGACAAGAAGCTCAAGCACGACATCGAGGTCGTGGTCGACCGCATCGTCGTCGGCCCCGATCTCGCAACCCGCCTCGCCGAGAGCTTCGAGACCGCGCTGAAACTCGCCGACGGCATCGCCTTCGGTGAATTCGCCGACGAGAAAGATGAAAGCGGCGGAGCCCGCCGGCTCATCTTTTCCGAAAAATTCGCCGATCCCGTCTCCGGCTTCACCATTCCCGAGATTGAGCCGCGGCTGTTCTCGTTCAACAACCCGTTCGGCGCCTGCCCGGTCTGCGACGGCCTCGGCACCGAGCAGAAGATCGACCCCGATCTGATCGTTCCCGACGTGACGCTGTCGCTGCGCGACGGCGCCATCCTGCCGTGGAGCAAGACCTCGGCGCCCTACTATCTGCAGACGCTGCAGGCCGTGACCAAGCATTTTGGTGCCTCGACCGGCACCGCCTGGGAGGAACTGCCCAAGGAAGTCCAGGATGCCGTTCTATTCGGCACCGGAAACACCCAGATCCAGTTCACCTATGACGACGGCCTTCGGACCTACAAGACCAAGAAGCCGTTCGAGGGCGTCATCGGCAACCTCGAGCGCCGCTACAAGGAGACCGAGAGCGCCGGGATGCGCGAGGAAATCGAGCGCTACATGTCGTCGGCGCCCTGCCTCGCGTGCCACGGCTACCGGCTGAAGCCGGAAGCACTGGCCGTCAAGATCGACGGACTTCACATCGCGCAGGTGTCGGAGATGTCGATCCGTGCCGCTGCACAGTGGTTCAAGGAGATGCCGGCCCGACTGACCGCTCAGCAAAACCAGATCGGCGAACGTGTGTTCAAGGAAATCCGCGAGCGCCTTGGTTTCCTCAACGATGTCGGCCTCGATTATCTGACGCTCGCCCGCGCCTCCGGCTCATTGTCCGGCGGCGAGAGTCAGCGCATCCGCCTCGCGAGCCAGATCGGCTCAGGCCTCACCGGCGTGCTTTACGTTCTCGACGAGCCCTCGATCGGATTGCATCAACGTGACAATGCCCGCCTGCTGGAAACGCTGCGGCGCCTGCGCGATATCGGCAACACCGTGATCGTCGTTGAGCACGACGAGGACGCGATCATGACGGCCGACTACGTCGTCGATATTGGCCCGGGCGCCGGGGTCCATGGTGGGCACATCGTCGCCGAAGGCACGCCCGAGGACATCCTCAAGTCGAAGGACTCGATTACTGGCCAGTATCTCAGCGGCAAGCTCGAGATTCCGCTGCCGCGCGAGCGCCGGCAGCCGGTGAAGGGCAAGAAGATCCACCTAGACGGCGCCACCGGCAACAACCTCAAGAACGTCTCGGTCGACGTCCCGCTCGGCATGTTCGTCGCCATCACGGGCGTTTCGGGCGGCGGCAAGTCGACCCTGATGATCGACACCATGTACCAGGCGATGGCCCGCCGGCTGAACGGCGCGCGGGTCAATCCGGCGCCGCACAACCATCTCACTGGCCTCGAATTCCTCGACAAGATCATCGACATCGACCAGTCGCCGATCGGCCGCACGCCGCGCTCCAATCC
>CAZNAE010000089.1:0-14142 GCA_964570695.1 uncultured Devosia sp. | reverse complement strand
TTTCCCGGCGTAATTCACACGCGAAGACGGCGCGCCGAGCTTAGTCGGCTGCTCCATCCGGTGGCGGGAAACCGTCGCACAGCTTCGCGGAGGCTCAACCGGTAAAGGAACCATCAGCCTATGGCATTGCCCGATTTTTCCATGCGCCAGCTGCTCGAAGCCGGCGTCCATTTCGGCCACCAGTCGCATCGCTGGAACCCGAAGATGGAACGCTTCATCTTCGGCGTTCGCAACGACATCCACATCCTCGATCTCGGCCAGACCGTGCCGATGCTGCAGCGGGCGCTGCAGCTCGTTTCCGACACCGTGGCCGAAGGCGGCCGCGTGCTGTTCGTCGGCACCAAGCGCCAGGCCGCGCCGGTCGTCGCCGCAGCGGCCAAGCAGTCGGCGCAGTATTTCGTCAATTCGCGCTGGCTGGGCGGCACGCTCACCAACTGGCAGACGATCTCGCAGTCGATTAATCGCCTGCGCGAACTCGAGAGCACCGAGGCCGAAGGTCTCACCAAGAAGGAGCGCCTGCTCCTCGACCGCGAGCGGGCTCGCCTCGACCGCGATCTCGGCGGCATCAAGGACATGGGCAATCTGCCCAATCTGCTGTTCGTGATCGACACCAACAAGGAAGCCAACGCGATCAAGGAAGCGCGCCGGCTGAACATCCCGGTGATCGCCATCATCGACTCGAACTCGGATCCCGACACGATCGACTATCCGGTTCCGGGTAACGACGACGCGGCACGTGCGCTCGAGCTCTATTGCGATCTCGTGGCCCGTGCGGCGATCGACGGCATCGCCCGTTCGTCCGCCGGTCGTGGCGCCGATCTCGGTGCGGCGGTCAATGCCCCGGCCGAGCCGGCGCTCGACGGTACCGCCGCGGCCTAACCGCCTTCACGGCAGCTTCATCTTCAATCGATAGGCGCGACCCCGGATCGGGGTCGCATGAAAGGTGATCGAAATGACAGTCACGGCACAGCAGGTCAAAGAACTCCGGGAAGCCACCGGCGTCGGCATGATGGACTGCAAGAAGGCCCTGGCGGAAACCGGCGGCGACATGGACGCGGCGGTGGATTGGCTGCGCACGCGCGGTCTCGCGAAAGCGGCGAAGAAGGCTGGTCGCGTCGCGGCGGAAGGCCTCGTGGGGATCACGACGGACGGGCCGAAGGGTGCCATCGTCGAGGTTAACTCCGAGACCGATTTCGTCGCCCGGAACGAGCAGTTCCAGGGCATTGTCGGCAGCGTGGCGAAGCTCGCCGTCGATGCCAATGGCAGCGTTGAGAAGCTGGCCGAGATGCCGTTTCCCGGCACCGGCCGGTCGGTCGCGGCTGAGCTGACCGATGCCATCGCCAAGATCGGTGAGAACATGAACCTCCGCCGCTCGGCGGTGATCGAGGTCAAGAACGGCGTCATCGGTTCCTACGTCCACAATACCGTGAAGCCCGGTATGGGTAAGCTCGGTGTGCTGGTTGGCATCGAGTCGACGGGCGACAAGGGCGTGTTGGCCGGCCTCGGCAAGCAACTCGCCATGCATATCGCGAACACCAATCCGCTGTCCGTGTCGCCCGACGACATCGATCCGGCCGTGGTGGCCAAGGAGCGCGAAATCTTCACCGAGCAGGCCAAGGAGAGCGGCAAGCCGGCCGAGGTCATCGCCAAGATGGTCGAAGGCCGGGTGCGCAAGTTCTTCGAGGAATCGACGCTCCTCGCCCAGACGTTCGTCATCGATGGCGAGAGCAAGGTGAGGGACATCGTCGCCAAAGCCGAGAAAGAAGCTGGCGCGCCGATCAAGGTGACCAAGTTCGTGCGCTATGCGCTCGGCGAGGGTATCGAGAAGGAAGCGACCGATTTCGCCGCCGAGGTCGCTGCGACTTCGGGCGTGTCGCAACAGCCCAAGCCGAACGGTAAGGCCTGAAAAAGTCTCGGCCGGGCTGGTATCCAGCCCGGCCGAATGTCATCTACACCTTCGCCGCCGCGGGGAATCGCCCGCAACCTCACCCAAAGGGCGCCGAATGGCCAAGCAAAGCTACAAGCGCATCCTGTTGAAGGTCTCGGGCGAGGTGCTCGCGGGCGACCAGTCGTTCGGGATCGAGCCGAAATTCCTCAATGCCATGGCCGCGCAGATCGTCGAAGCGTCCAAGGCCGGTGTGCAGATCGCCATCGTCATCGGCGCCGGTAATATCTTCCGCGGCATGCAGGTTGCGGCGGACGGTACCGACCGGGTGACCGCCGATCTGATGGGCATGCTCGGCACGGTGATCAACTCGCTGGCGCTATCGAGCGCGATCAGCCGGGGCGGGGTGAAGTCAAAGGTCTTTTCCGCCCTGACGATGCCGTCGGTCGCCGACAGCTTTACCGCGCGGGCCGCCAAGGCCGCCCTCGATGACGGGTTTGTCGTGGTGTGCGCCGGTGGTACTGGCAACCCGTTCTTCACCACGGATACGGCAGCGGCGCTCAAGGCGATCGAGCTCGATTGCGACGTTCTGCTCAAGGGCACCAAGGTCGACGGCGTGTATAGCGAAGATCCCAAGAAGAACCCGAAGGCAACGCGCTACGAGACAGTAGGTTACGACGAAGTCATTCAGCGCAATTTGCGCGTCATGGACACGGCGGCTTTCGCGCTTGCGCGGGACAACGGGCTGCCGATACTGGTTTACGCCCTGGACGATAAAGAGGGCCTCATGGGGGTGTTGAGCGGCAAGACGCGCTCGACCTTCGTTGGGACCCAAAAGAATAGGAGTTAGCTCATGGCTCAGGTTCCAACCTTCTCGATCGACGAGATGAAGGGCCGGATGCAGAAGTCGATCGTCTCGCTCCGCGAGGAATTGACGGGTCTGCGGACTGGACGCGCCAGCGCCAGCCTGCTCGAGCCGGTGATGGTCGAGGCCTATGGCACGCGCATGCCGCTCAATCAGGTGGCGACGGTGACGGTGCCGGAATCCCGCATGTTGCAGGTTTCGGTGTGGGATCGCTCGATGGCACCTGCCGTCGACAAGGCGATCCGCAATTCCGGGCTTGGGCTCAACCCGTCAACCGAAGGCGCGACGATCCGCGTGCCGCTGCCGGAGCTCAATGAAGAACGCCGCCGCGAACTGACCAAAGTCGCGCACAATTACGCCGAGCAGGCGAGGGTGGCGATCCGCCACATCCGCCGTGATGGCATGGACCTCTTGAAGAAGCTCGAAAAAGACGGCCACATGAGCCAGGACGATGGCCGCAAGAATTCCGACCTCGTGCAAAAGGCCACCGACGATGCCATCGGCGAGGTGGATCAGGTCCTCGTCGCTAAGGAACGCGAAATCATGCAGGTTTAGCCTGCATGTTGCCAATCCGGCCCTGGAGGGCCAGTCATGTCCAGTGAACCCGCCAATCAGCAGCGCGCCGCCTTGCGGCCCGATCTGCGGATTCCGGTGCATGTCGGGGTCATCATGGATGGCAATGGTCGCTGGGCGAAGGCGCGCGGCAAGCCGCGGACCGAGGGCCATATCGCCGGCGTCAAGGCGCTGCGGGGGCTGGTTGAGAGCTGCATCAATTTCGGCGTCGCGCACCTGACCGTGTTCAGCTTCTCGTCCGAAAACTGGACGAGGCCGAAGGACGAAATTAGCTTTATTTTTGGGCTGTTGCGGCGGTTTGTTGCGTCGGACCTCGAGAAGCTCCATCGCAACAATGTGCGGGTCAAGATCATCGGCTCGCGCGAGGGCCTCGACGACTCGCTGCGCCGACTGATTGCCGAGGTCGAGGCGACGACGGCGATGAATACGGGGCTGAAACTCCAGGTGGCGTTCAACTATGGCGGCAAGGCCGAGATCGCCGACGCCGTGCGCCGCATCGCGTCGCTCGTGGCTGCCGGCCGCCTCAAGGCCGAAGATATAACCGAGGAGACGATCGGGCGGGCGCTCTACACGTCGGGCATCCCGGACCCCGACATCATCATCCGGACGAGCGGCGAGCAGCGCTTCTCGAATTTCCTGCTCTGGCAGGGTGCCTATTCCGAACTGGTCTTCGTCGAGGAGAACTGGCCGGATTTCGACGAGGCAGCGTTCCTCAGGGTGCTTGAAGATTATTCCAGCCGCGACCGCCGCTTCGGAGGCGTCGAGGCGCGCAACAGGTGACATCGCCCGGCCCACTGCCTACGCCTCGCCCCAGCCCGTCGTGGACGGATCTCGGTCCCCGCGTCATCTCCGCCGCCGTGCTTGTCGCGGTGATTGCAACGGCGCTCTATTTTGGCAGCTACATCTTTGCCGGCCTCGCGGCCATCGTCTTCGGCATCACTTATCGCGAGTGGGAGCAGATGGTGACACTGGCGCCGTTGGCGCCATTTGGCATGGTGCTGCTTGGGCTGATCGCCGTTGCGGCGGTGGCGTTTCCGATGTTCGGCGCGCTCGGTGTCGTCGCGGTGATTGCGGTTGCCGGGCTGATTGCCACGTTCGGCGACAAGGCGGTGTTGCCATGGCGCATCGGCGGCCTGATCTATTTCGGCGCGGTGCTGATTGGCGTGCTCGGCATGCGGGGGACAAGTCCCGCTGGCATCACCGCGGGCTGGTACCTCGGCATCGTTATCGCCCTCAACGACAGCGGCGCTTATTTCGCCGGGCGGCTGATTGGCGGGCAGAAGTTGGTGCCGGCGATTTCACCAGCCAAGACCTGGTCCGGCGCTATTGGCGGCTGGCTGATCGGCACGCTGGCGGGGACTATCTACTGGGTGATCTTCACGCATTCGCCGTGGTGGCTGGGGCTGCTGTTCTCGGCGCTGCTCGGGCTGATCGGACAGGCGGGCGATCTCAGCGAGAGCGCCGTCAAGCGGGTGTTCCGGATCAAGGATTCGGGTGACATCATTCCGGGGCATGGCGGCTTCATGGACCGGCTGGACAGCGTGACGTTTGGAGTGTTGTTCTTGTTCGTCGTCGGTGCCTTGCATGGCGGCATCGGCAATGTCGGAGCGGGATTTCTCTACTGGTGACAAGGGATTGAGGCTGTCGGAGCCGCCGGCGATCAAAATCTCAACGCAATCGGCGCCTAGACGGGGGCCGCCATTCGGAGCGCACGAAACTGTCCTTCCTTAGCCTGCCGGTCCTCTACGCCATTCCCGCCTTCATCGTGGTGCTGACGGTCATCGTCTTCGTTCACGAGATGGGCCACTACCTCGTGGCGCGCTGGAACGGCATCGCGATCCAGACCTTTTCGCTTGGCTTCGGGCCGGAACTCGCCGGTTTCAACGACCGGCATGGAACACGCTGGAAGCTCTCGGCGATCCCGCTGGGCGGTTATGTCCGCTTCGTCGGCGACATGAACGCCGCGAGCCTGCCGGACCCGGAGGCGGTCGAAGCGCTGCCCGAGGAAGAGCGCAAGCGCCTGTTTATCAACAAGAATGTGTGGCGGCGCATTGCGGTGGTCGCCGCAGGACCGATCGCCAACGTGATCTTCACGTTCGTCGTCCTCTACGCGCTGCTGATGGTCTACGGGCAGTACACGATCCCGCCCGTGATCAGCGACGTCACCAAAGGCGGCGTCGCGGCGACAGCGGGACTCGAGGCCGGTGACAAGGTCATCTCGGTGGACGGCTATGCGGTGCGCGGTTTCGAAGATTTCCAGCGGCTGATCTCGACGGCCCCAGATCGTCCAGTGACCGTCGTGTTCGAGCGCCAAAGCGTCGACAGGACGATCGTGATGGTGCCCGACGTCGCCGAGGACACCGACCGCTTCGGCAATGTCCATCGAATCGGCCGAATCGGTGTCAGCCGGCAGGTCAGCGACACCGACGTGACACTGTACCGTCCGAACGCTGTCGAGGCCGTCGGGCTGACCGTCGATCAGATTCACTTCATCGTCGACCGGACCGTGGCGTTCCTTGGCGACTTCTTCGTCGGCCGTGGCGACGTCGAGCAGCTTGGTGGGCCGGTGAAGGTTGCGAAGGTCTCTGGCGAGGTGGCGACGCTTGGAATCGCGGCGCTGATCAATCTTGCGGCGCTGCTCTCGCTCAATATCGGGCTGTTCAATCTTCTGCCGGTGCCGGTGCTCGACGGCGGGCATCTGCTCTACTACGTCGTCGAGGCGATCCGGGGCCGTCCATTGAGCCAAAAAGCGCAGGAAATCGGTTTCCGGGTGGGGTTTGCCATTGTGGGCGCGCTGATGGTCTTCACATTGCTCAACGACACCCTGCTCGAGGCCATGCGTCACGTCGGTTAAGTCCCTGTTAACCTTGGTTTTCAGGGTGTTGCGCAAATGCACGTGGGACAAGCTTTCGCTAACGCAACGGACCCTTGCGGCTTGCCCTTGGTTAAAAAACCGGTAAATGCTTTGGTCTGGAGTTAGCTGGGGGCAGCTGTGCGTAGCGATTCCCCGGCCTTTCGTCTGAGAGGCATACCGAATCATGATCGATCCCACCAAGCTGCTGCGCAGTGCACTCCTGGCACTCGCGCTCCTGTTCTTGGCGCCGCTGTCTGGAGTTGGGGGATCGCTGATCGGGGTTGAGGCGGCTCAGGCCGCCACGGTCGCCAAGATCTCGATCATCGGGAACTCGAAGGTCGACGATGGCGCGATCGTCAAATACCTGGCGCTGCACGTCGGCGACACGGTGACGAGCGCGAAGCTCAGTGCCTCGGTCGATGCGCTGCAAGCGACGGGCCTGTTCAAGTCGGTCAGCGTGACCATGCAGGGCTCGACGCTGGTCGTGAAGGTCAGCGAGAACGCCATCGTCGCCTCGGTGCTGTTCGAGGGGAACCAGCGGTTCTCGGATGAGAACCTGATGGCGATGATCGACATCATGAATCGCGGGACGCTGGACGACGCTGGCTTGCAGCGCGACGTCCAGAGCATCACCAAAGCCTACACCGACGTCGGTTACACCTCGGTCAAGGTGACAACCCGCACCGAGCCGGTCGGCGATGGTCGTGTCCGCGTCATCTTCGTGGTGGATGAGGGCGGCCGCAGCGGCATCGCGGCGATCAATTTCACCGGCAACAATTCGATCAGCAGCTGGACGCTGAAATCGATCATCAAGACGCACGAGACGAGCTGGCTGAGCTGGCTGCTGCGTGATGACAACTACACGCAGGAGCAGCTCGACATCGACCGGGCGCTGATTCAGCAGTTCTACGCCAATCACGGCTATCCCGATGCGCAGGTGACCTCGGCGGTGGCCGAGTACAACACCGAGCGGACCGGCTACTTCATCAACTACACGATCGTTGAAGGCGACCATTATGCCTTTGGCAAGGTCGGAGTCGAAACCAGCATTTCCGGTCTCGACGCGAATACGCTGACCGGCGTGATCCGTACTCACCAGGGCGACCGCTTCTCAAATGCCGATATGCAGCGATCGGCGCAGGATATGGCGGTTGAGGCGACCAATCTTGGCTATCCGTTTGCCGACGTGCGGCCGCGGGTCGAGCGCGACGCGGCGACAGGTACATTCGCGGTGACCTATCTGGTCGACGAGGGCCAGCACCTCTACGTCGAGCGGATCAACATCACCGGTAACGAAAAGACCCGCGACTTCGTCATCCGGCGCGAGCTCGGGTTTGCCGAAGGCGACCCGTTCAACCGCGCCCTCGTGAGCGAAGGCAAGAGCAACATCGAAGCCCTGGGCTTCTTCTCGAAGGTCAACATCTCGGTGCAGCCGGGCAGTGCGCCAGACAAGGTCGTTCTCAATGTCGAGGTCACCGAACAGTCGACCGGTGATTACGGCGTCAGTGCCGGCTACGACAGCACCGCGGGTATTCTTGGCGAGTTGTCGGTCACTGAGCGCAACTTCCTTGGACGCGGACAGTATGTGAAGGCGGCGGTCAGCGCCAGCCAGACTGGCCATTCCTTGGACTTCTCGTTCACCGAACCCTACTTCGTCGGGCTCAAGATGTCGGCCGGCGTCGACCTCTACAACCACGTGACCGACGAGACGGCGACCAACTTCTACGGCACAACGGTGACGGGCGGTCAGCTCCGCTTCGGTCTGCCGGTCACCCGTGACGTGACGGCGCAGGTCTTCGCCGGCGCCGACCAAACTGTGCTGGCGGATACCGCGGCTCCGTATACGACGTTGTTCTGCGGCGGAGGGGGCAGTTGCGCCGATGGCATGGCCTTCAACAAGGCGTGGGTTGGCTATAGCCTGACCTACAATGGCGTGGACGACGTGAAACACCCCACCGAGGGCCTCTACGCGACGCTGAGCCAGCAGTATGACTTCTGGGACTACAATTTCATCAAGACCGAGGCGAAGGCGCGCTACTTCGCCGATGTGTTCCCGGATGCCGGCATCATTGCCAGCCTCGAGGGGCAGGCCGGCATTATCAACAGTTTCAGCGCGAGCGGCGTAAACCCGATCGAAGCCTTCAGCTACGGCAATACGTTGGTCCGCGGGTTCAATATTGGCCAGATGGGACCGCGCAGCGCCACCCAGCCGTTGGGCTACACCGCCTATGCGGCTGCCGAAGCCGAGATGAGCTTCCCGATCCCGATGCTGCCTGAGACCTATGGCCTCAGCGGCGCGATCTGGGCCGACGCGGCGATCATCGGTGGGCAGGGCGGCACTGCTTCCGTAGATCCGACGTCGGTCGATCAGCCGATCAAAAGCGCGGTTGGTGCCTCGGTCATCTGGGACTCGCCGTTCGGCCCGCTGCGCGGCGACGTTGCCTATGTCCTCAGTAAGGCGACGGACGACCAGACGTCGATCTTCTCGCTGACGTTGCAGAACTTGCTCTGATCCGAGGGGCATGAAACAGTTCAGGGGCCGCGGGGCCTAGCGCCGCGGCCCTTTTCATTGCAGCCGCCATGGTCGATACCCGCTTCCACAGTTTTTCCGGCCCGGCGCCGCTTGCGGCGCTGCTCGCTGCCCTCGGGTTAGCGGCCGAGGGGCTTAAGGGCGACGGCCCGGTCATCGAAGGTGCCGAAGAACTGGTGCTGGCTGGGCCCGGGCACATCTCGCTGGCTGCCCATGCCGGCTATCGCGAGATGCTGCGCGGCACG
The DNA here is from genome assembly GCA_964570695.1 of uncultured Devosia sp. GTDB lineage: Bacteria > Pseudomonadota > Alphaproteobacteria > Rhizobiales > Devosiaceae > Devosia_A. Next base: position 5,190 of record CAZNAE010000089.1, on the reverse strand, counting down.
GCAGCCGGTGCCGTCATCGTCTCCCAGGATCTACGCGCCGACGTTCCGGCGGGGACGATCGCGATCCTGGCCAAGAATCCGCATGTCGCCTTCGCCGACTTGCTCGACCGTCTCTACCCTGGCAACACCCGTAGCACCGTCATGGCGTTGCTGGGGCCGCGCGACGCGCTGCCGCTGACAGAGATCGACGTAAGGCTGGGGCCGGGCGTTGTACTCGGGCCAGGTGTCGAGATCGGGCGCGGGACGGTCATCGGGCCGAATTCGGTGATTGGCGCCGGCGTCACGATCGGCCGCAACGCGGTGATCGGGGCCAATGTAAGCATCGAATGCGCACATCTGGGCAATCAGGTCGTGCTGCATGCAGGCGCCCGCATCGGGTCGGAAGGTTTTGGTTGGCTCGATCACGGGCGGTCGAACCGGAAGATTCCGCAGCTCGGCCGTGTCATCATCCAAGATCGCGTCGAGGTTGGCGCCAATTCGACGATCGACCGCGGCGCGCTTGGCGACACGGTTATCGGCGAGGGCACCAAGATCGACAATCTTGTGCAGATCGGCCACAACTGCCGGATTGGCCGCAACTGCCTGATTGCGGGCATGGCGGGGCTTGCCGGTTCGACGATCCTCGAAGACAGCGTCATGTTCGGGGCCGGGGCCGGGGCCACCGGCCACTTGACCATCGGGCGGGGGAGCGTCTTAGCTGCCCGTGCAACGGTGACCAAGGACATCCCGGCCGGCTCGCAGGTTGCCGGCTTTCCGGCGCAGAACGCAAAGGCTTGGCTGCGCGACCAGGCGGCCCTGAGACGACTGAGCAAAAGGACCTAAAGTGGACGTTAGAGACGAAATCGGAGCCGCGCCCTCGGCGACGCTGGAGTCGATGGACATCGACTCCATCCTGAGGGCATTGCCGCACCGCTATCCCTTCCTGATGATCGATCGCATCATCAATATCGACAGCGACAATTCGGCGATCGGGATCAAGAACGTCTCGGTCAACGAGCCGATGTTCCAGGGCCATTTCCCGGGCAATCCGGTGTTTCCGGGCGTGCTGATCATCGAGGGGATGGCGCAGACGGCCGGGGCCATCGCCATCGCGGCGGACAAGACTACCGGGCGGCACGTCGTCTACATGGTGACGATCGACAAGTGCAAGTTCCGCAAGCCAGCCCGGCCGGGCGATGTCATCGAGTACCACATCAAGAAGATCCGCCGCCGCAGCGCCATGGGCTGGTATGAAGCCCGGGCGATGGTCGGCACCACCCTGATCGCCGAAGCCGAAGTCGGCGCGATGGTGATGGCCGAAGGCGCGTAATGTCCAATTCCATCCATCCGACTGCGATCGTCGAGCCCGGCGCGACGCTGGGCGCCGACGTCAAGGTCGGACCATTCAGCATCGTCGGCGCGGAAACCGTGCTGGGCGACGGCGTCGAACTGATCTCGCACGCCGTAGTCACCGGCCGGACAACGATCGGGGCGCGGGCGAAGATCTTTCCGTTCGCCTCGATCGGCCATCGGCCGCAAGACCTCAAATATGCCGGTGAGCCGTCGACGCTCGAAATCGGCTCCGACGTCACAATCCGCGAGCACGTGACGATCAGCCCGGGCACCGCCGGCGGCGGCATGACTACCAAGATCGGTGATCGTTGCCTGATCATGATCGGCGTCCATATCGGGCACGACTGCGTCATCGGCAGCAACGTCGTCCTGTCGAACAATGTCACTTTTGCCGGCCACTGTCGGGTCGACGACTTCGTGATAATGAGCGGCTATTCAGGCGCGACGCAGTTTGTGCATGTCGGGGCGCATGCCTTTGTCGGCGGGCTGACCAAGCTCGAGCGCGATCTCATTCCCTATGGCACCGCCATCGGCAATCCGGCGGAGTTGTCAGGGCTCAATCTGGTGGGCCTTAAACGCCGTGGCTTCGACCGCGAGGCGATCCACAATCTGCGCACCGCCTATCGCATGATCTTTGCCGTCGAGGGGACGCTGCGCGAGCGCGTCGACGATGCCGCTGCGATCTTCCCGAACGACCAACTCGTGCAGGACGTCGTGAAGTTCATCATCGAGGCCAAGGACCATCCGCTGACCCTGCCGCGGAACGGTCATACCGAAGTGTGATGGCGCGCCGGCTGACCCTCATCGCGGGGTCCGGTTCACTGGTCCCTCTCGTGGCCGAGGCTGCCAAGCGGCATGGCGATACGCTGCAGGTGCTCGACCTCGTGGGGCGGGGTGATGTGAGCGGCGATCTGGTGCTGCCGGCAAGCGTTTCCGATCCAGCAGCGATTATTCAGGCGCTGCGGGCATTTCGCTCGACCCATGCCGTACTCGCGGGAGGCGTCCACCTATCGGATTCCGACCGCGAAGCGATGGCGCGGGCTTTCGGTCCGATCGGTAAGCTCGGACGGTCGCTCGGCGATGTCGGGCTCGCCGGTGCGATGTTGCTCTACAGCCGGTTCATCGGCGTGACGCTGGTCGGTGTGCAGGAGATCGCCGCCGATCTCCAGGCAGCGGAAGGCATCATTGCCGGGCCGGTTGTGACTGCGGCGGTGCGCGACGCGGCAGCTTTTGCGCTGCAAGCCGCGCGAACGATCGGCCGTATCGATCTTGGGCAGTCGGTCGTGAGCTCAGGGCGGCGCGTCATTGCCGTGGAGGATGCCGCCGGGACGGATGCCCTCATAGAGCGTGTCGGTGTGCTTCGATCGCGCGGGCTAGTGGGTGACGGTGCGATGCCGCTGATCCTCGCCAAGGCGCGGAAACCGCGACAGCCGAGCTTTGTCGATCTGCCGGCGATCGGACCTGGAACGATCGCCAATGCTGCGGCGGTCGGGATCACTGTCGTGGCCGTCGAAGCGAAGCGCAGCCTTCTGCTCGACCGTCCGGCGCTGATCGCGGCAGCGGCGGAGAAGGGCGTGTCAGTCATCGGGCTCACGATCCGCAATGGCTAGTCCGCCGAAGATTTTTCTCGTCGCCGGCGAGCCGTCGGGAGACCGGATCGGTGCGGATCTGATCAAGCGGTTGCGCATCCACGGCCCTGTGCAGCCCGTCGGAATCGGCGGCGCCGACCTCGAAGGTGAGGGGCTGAAGTCGATCTATCCGATGAGCGACCTGTCCGTGATGGGACTCAGCGACGTGCTGATGCGGCTGCCGTTGCTCTACTGGCGGATGCGGCAGACGGTGCAGGCGATCATCGCGCAGCAGCCCGACATCGTGGTGCTGATCGACTCACAGGTGTTCTCACAGACGGTGGCGACCGAGCTCCGTAAGGCCAAGTACACCGGCAAAATCCTTCTCTACGTATCGCCCAGCGTCTGGGCCTGGAAGCCCGAACGAGCCCCCGGGCTGAGGCCGCTCTACGACGAGATTCTCGCAGTGCTGCCGTTCGAGCCGGCCGTGATGAAGCGGCTCGACGGGCCGCCGACGAGCTATGTGGGGCATCCCGCGCTGGAGCGCACGACGTTCAGGGCCAAGCAGCCGGCCAGTGGCCCGTTGCTTCTGTTGCCCGGCAGCCGGAGTGGCGAACTGCGGCGGCATTTGCCGCTGATGCAGGCGGTCGCGCTGGCAATGCGCCGGCACCCGGCAATCACCGATCTGGTGCTGCCCACAGTGCGGAGCGAAGAGGCGCGCGCGATGCACGCTGTCAGCGGTTGGGGCACGCCGGTCTATGTGACGTCGAGCGCCGAGGCAAAGCGCAGCGCGTTCGAAAATGCTGTGGCTGCGGTAGCAGTGACCGGCACGGTGACGCTGGAGTTGGCACTGGCAGGCGTGCCGATGGTCGCGACATATGTGGGAGATGGCGGACAGAAGCGGCGGGCGGCCAAATACAAAATTCGCTTCGCGTCGCTGCCGAACATCCTCTTCGGCGATGCGCTTGTGCCGGAGATCCTGGACACCAAGCGCCACCCCGATCGGGTGATCGGCGAGCTCCAGCAATTGCTCGACGGACCGGGCGAGATCGAGCGGCAGCGCGACGGCTTTGCGCGAATCCGAGCCGGGATGGAGAAAGGCGCGCCGGACGCGCCCCTGACCGATGCCGCGGTGCGGGTACTAGCGCACCTCTAGGCCTTGGCCGCCTGGCGCTTCGAAATGCTGACGTAATCGCGCTCCGGCGAGCCGTGATAGAGCTGGCGGGGGCGGCCGATTTTCTTCTGCGGATCGGCAATCATTTCCTTCCACTGCGCGATCCAGCCGACGGTGCGGCTGAGCGCGAAGATGGCGGTGAACATCGAGGTCGGAAAGCCAATCGCCTCAAGGATGATGCCCGAGTAGAAATCGACGTTGGGATAGAGCTTGCGCGAGATAAAATAGTCGTCGGTGAGTGCGATGTGCTCGAGCGCCTGCGCCACTTGCAGCAGCGGGTTGTTCTCGACCCCGAGCTGTTCGAGCACGTCCTTTGCAGCCTTTTGTAGCACCGTCGCGCGCGGATCGTAGTTTTTGTAGACACGATGCCCGAAGCCCATGAGCCGGATGCCCGAGGACTTGTCCTTCACCCGGGCGATGAAGGCCGGAATCTTGTCCGGGGTGCCGATCTCCTTGAGCATGTTGAGCGCCGCTTCGTTGGCGCCACCGTGTGCCGGCCCCCAGAGGCAAGCGACGCCGGCTGCGATGCAGGCGAACGGGTTGGCATCGGACGAGCCGGCCAGCCGCACCGTCGAGGTCGAGGCATTCTGCTCGTGGTCGGCATGGAGCGTGAAAATCAGGTCCATGGCGCGGGCCACGACCGGATTGACTACATAGTCCTCGGCCGGAACCGAGAAGCACATGCGGAGGAAATTGGAGGCGTAATCGAGGTCGTTGCGCGGATACACAAAGGGCTGGCCCACCGAATATTTGTAGGCCATCGCGACGATCGTCGGCATCTTGGCGATCATGCGAATCGAGGCGATCTCGCGCTGCATCGGATCGTTGATGTCGACGGAGTCGTGGTAAAACGCCGCCATGGCGCCGACCACGCCGACGACGACCGCCATCGGGTGCGCGTCGCGCCGGAAGCCGCGGTAGAAATAGTGCATTTGCTCATGCAGCATGGTGTGGCGGGTAACCCGCTGCTCGAAGTCCTTCATCTGCGCCGGCGTCGGTAGCTCGCCGTAGAGCAGCAGATAGCAGACCTCGAGGTAGTCCGACTTGTCGGCCAGTTGCTGGATCGGGTAGCCGCGGTACATCAGCTCGCCCTTGTCGCCGTCGATATAGGTGATC
>CAZNAE010000088.1:0-14148 GCA_964570695.1 uncultured Devosia sp. | reverse complement strand
ATGCTGAAGAGCGGCGCCAACGTCCTCCTCCTCGACGAGCCCACCAACGACCTCGACACCGAAACGCTCGCGGCGCTCGAAGAAGCCCTGGAAGAATTCGCCGGCTGCGCCGTGATCATCAGCCACGACCGCATGTTCCTCGATCGCCTCGCCACCCACATGCTCGCCTTCGAAGGCGACAGCCACGTCGAATGGTTCGAGGGAAATTTCGGCGACTATGAAGCCGACAAGATCCGGCGGCTCGGCGCCGACTCCGTCAACCCGAAGCGGGCGACGTACAAGCCGCTGACGCGGTGAGCGAACGCTTCGAAATCGCCTTCGACGGCGCGCTGATCCGCGGCGAGGCCGCGGGCTTCGGCCTGCCGGTGGTATTCCTCCACGCCGGCGTCGCCGACCGCCGGATGTGGGCCGAGCAGATGTCGACCCTCGCCGCCGAGGGCTATCACGTCATCGCCTATGACCGGCGCGGCTTCGGCGAGACGACCACCGGCGACGTGCCGTTCAGCCATCTCGTCGATCTCGAGGCGGTGCTCGACCGGCTCGGCCTCAATGCCGCGGTGCTGGTCGGCTGCTCGCGGGGTGGGGCGCTGGCCATCGATTTCGCCATCGAGCATCCCGAGCGCACCGTCGGCCTCGTCCTCGTCGGCACGTCCGTCAGCGGCGACGAAGGCGCCGAGCCGCCCGAGGAGATCGAGGCGCTGCTCGACACGCTGAGCTACGCCCGGCAGCGCGGCAATCTCGACAGCGTCAACCGCATCGAGGCGCATCTCTGGCTCGATGGCCCGCTCAGCGAGGAGGGACGCGTCGACGGCCCGGCGCGCGATCTGTTCTTGGACATGAACGGCATCGCCCTCAACCATCCGCGCCTCAGCCACGAAGAGCCCCCCGATCCCGCGGTCGACAATCTCGACCGCATCGCCGCGCCGGTGCTGCTGATCGTCGGCGACCTCGATTTCCCCGACATCCTCGAGCGCCACGAAGCCCTCGCCGACGGCCTCGACGACGCCTTCGCGATTGTGTTGGAAGGCACCGCGCATTTGCCAAGCCTCGAAGCCCCGGAGGAGTTCACACCGGTGCTGCTGGAGTTTCTGGAGGCGGTCGCGGGGCGGGGGGAGGAGTGAGGGGAGTGGCGGCCGCGCTCCTCGACCGGTTGGCCTACAAGGCGAGGCGGCGGGGGGACTCGGTCCACCCGACGGGTGCGACGGACAAGCCGCTGACTTGGCGAGGGCCGGCGAGACATTGTCCCGTCTTCCCTGAACGACTATATTTGGCGTGATCGGAGACGAACTCAATGCTGAGCATCTCATTGACTACGGAGCAGGTGAAGCTCCTTCAAGCCATGGCCGGCGAGACTGCACGCACGCCCGAAGACATCGCTCGGCGCGCGGTCCTCGACGCCATGGAGGACTATGAGGACTACAAGATTGCCGCCGAACGGCTCAGCACCAGTGATGGGACGAGCTATAGCCTCGAAGAACTGCTGGCCAAATATCCGGAAGACGAGAACGTTGCTAGGTAATGCCACGCTGGTCGATCAGGATCGACGGCAAGGCCGAGAAGGAACTCGCGCGCCTCGGTGCACAGGATCGATCGCGGGTTCTTCGATTTCTGAATGACCGGCTGGCTCCGCTCGCAAATCCCAGATTGCTCGGAGCCTCCCTGAGCGGCCCTCTCGCCGGGCTCTGGAAATATCGCGTCGGTGACATCAGGATTGTGGCCGACATCCGGGACGGCGAGCTTCTCGTTCTGATTGTCCAGATCGGCAATCGGCGTGAAGTCTACCGATAGAGCGCGCTTCGAATGTGCTGCCTCCGTGATCCGCACACCGGACATTCATCGTCGCAACAGCACGACCACTCGTCGTCCCACTTCGTGCCGCAATCGGTGCAATGATAGTGGTTGAGATACCAGGCCATCTTGTTCCTCACACTTGCGTCCGAAGACGATAGCGTCCGCGGCCGAGGAACTCCAGATAACCGTTATCACGCAGGACCTGGAGCTGCTGCCTGATCTTCGGACGGACGTTGTTGTTGCCCGGATAGATCGCGCTCAGCCGAGCCTCGAACGCATAAACGTCGTCGAGATCGAACTCCAGCCGTCCGATGATCTCAACAGCCTTCATCACTTCGATCACCCAGCCGCGCGCCTCGACGCTCTCGCGCTTCAGGAACAGCGTCTGCTTCCACTTCGCAAGAACAGCGTCCTTCGGCTCCTCGATGCCATTGCGCTGGATGAAGATGCGTCCGGCTTCGGGGACTTGGCCGATGAGAATATTCGATCCGACCCAACCGGCACGCCTCGCGGTGTCCTTGAGCGGAGGGCGACGCTGGATGTTCTCCGGCACGAAGAAATGCTTCGGCACGACGAAGACGTTGCGCACTTCCCGCTGCGCCACGTCGTAGTTCAGCAGAAGCAGATGAGGGTTGGTGGAGGATGAGAGCCGCTCGATCTTTGTCCCATATGCGCCGTCGGCAACGCTCTTCCCGAATGTCGCACCCTTCTTGCTCTTGACCTCATATTGCTCCGAGCACGTTGGGCAGATGAAGTCGGCGACCGGGCTGTTGGCAGGAAGTTGCGAGAGCGTCGGACTGCCGCAATTCGTGCAGAACATCTGGGTCGCTACCCAACGCTCAGTCCAGACCCGCGCCTGCTGCGAGCCGCTGTCGAACGCAGTCTGCGATTCCTCGAATCCAAGCTTCAATTCGCCGCCCCCGCTGATTTGTTACCCGGAAGCCGTCGCGGAGGCGAGTGCGCGGCATCAGTGGGCGTATAGTCACGCCGATTCACTGGGATGCCACCCATGCCCCTCCGCCTCCTCGTCCCCATCCTTCTCGCGCTCCTCGCCACCCCCGCGCTCGCCGCTCCGCCCGCGAGCCAGCTCTTCGGCGCCATGCACACCCCGACGACCGGCACCCCGATCTCAATCGGCAGCTACGCCAAGGGCTGCCTCGCCGGCGCGGTGCAGCTGCCGACCGACGGGCCGCATTGGCAGGCGATGCGGTTGTCGCGGGCTCGGCGCTGGGGCACGCCGGAGCTGCTGAGCTACATCGAAGCGCTGGGGCAATCGGCGGCGCAGGATGGCTGGCCGGGGCTTCTCATCGGCGACATGGGGCTGGCGCGCGGCGGGCCGATGCCGACCGGCCACGCCTCGCACCAGATCGGCCTCGATGCCGACATCTGGCTGACGCCGATGCCCGATCACACGCTCAGCCCCAAAGAGCGCGAGAACCTCTCCGCCGTCTCGATGCTGAAACCCGGAACCGGCAACACCCGCGACGTCGACCCGGCGAAGTTCAGCGAAGCGGTGCGGATGCTGCTCTATCGCGCCGCGACGCTGCCGGGCGTGGCACGCATCTTCGTCGCGCCGGGAATCAAGAAGGCGATGTGCGCGATCAACTGGCGCGACCGGACTTTCCTCGGCAAGCTCCGCCCCTGGTACGGCCACGACGAGCACTTCCACGTGCGCCTCGAGTGCCCGCCCGGCGCGACGCAATGCCTGGCGCAATCTCCAGTGCCGCCCGGCGACGGCTGCGGCGCCGATCTCGCCTACTGGTTCACCGCTGCCCCCTATAAGCCGGTCACCCCGGCCCCGCCGCTGACCCTCGCCGATCTGCCCAAAGCCTGCCGCGCCGTGCTCGCCGCGCCGTGATACCGGCCGGTAACTGTCGCCGCGCAACCGGCTGACAGCCGGCGTCCAACACGCTATCCGTGATGCAATTGGGCCGATCGCGAGCCGGTCCGCAGCAGGTTCATCGCAGGAATACGCCATGCCCCACAAACTCCAAATCCTCACCCCCGAGCAGGCGCAGCATTTCATCGAGAAGGGCTACGTCCGCGTGAAAGGCTGCCTCGATCGCGATCTCGCCGGCCGCTGGACGGCGGAGGCCTATACGCGGCTCGGCTACGATCCCGACGACCGCTCGACCTGGACCAAGGATATCGTCTGGATGGACCGCAACCACATCGCGCCCGTCAAAGACATTTCCGCCCGCGCCTGGGGGGCGCTCTGCGACGTCACCGGCGGCGAGGACCGCATCGATCACCGGATCATGGAGATCGAGTCGCAGCATTTCACCACGATCAACTCCACCGAGTGGTCGGACGCCTTCATCGTCAATTTCCGCCGCGGCGCCGACAAGCCGTGGATGAACCCGTCGCCCGAAGCCGGCGGCTGGCACAAGGACGGCAGCTTTTTCCGCCATTTCCTCGACAGCCGCGAGCAGGGGTTGCTGACCATCGTTTATTGGTCCGATGTCGCGCACAAAGGCGGCGGCACCTTCATCGCGCCGGACTCGATCGGCGTCGTCGCGCGCTATCTGGCGGACCATCCCGAAGGCGTCGATCCGAGCTTCAATTTCGGCAGCCTGATCGGCCAGTGCCACGAATTCGAGGAGGTCACCGGCGAGGTCGGCGACTTCATCATCCTCCATCCCTATATGCTGCACGCCTCGTCCAACAATCATTCGCGCACCGTCCGGTTCATGACCAATCCGCCGGTGGTGCTGAAGGAGCCGCTCAACTTCAACCGCGCGAACCGCGACGAGTTCTCGCTGATCGAGTTGGCGACGCTGCACGGCCTCGGCGTCGAGCGCTACGACTTCCGGCCGACCGCGCCGCGCGACGAGCGCTGGGAGGTCGTCGGCTGACGCGGTAGCGGGTCGCCGCGGCCGATCACCAGCATGTGTGAGTTTCCGCCACAGATCTCGCCACAATTGCGCGCACGCTGAAATTCATGGCTGGAGTGCGGGAGATGCGGCGAGCGGCTGCGGTTCTGCTGGCGATGCTGATGGCAGCGATGTCGGTCCTGCCGGCGTCGGCGATGACGTTCCAGATGCTTGAGAAGGGCGATCAGCGCCAGGTGATCGCGAGCGGCGAAATCGATGACGGCGACGCGCGGCGCCTGGAGCGGGCGCTCGATCTTGCGACGCGCGATTCCCACGGCACCAAGGACCTCTTGCTCAACAGCCCCGGCGGGCTGGTGGACGAGGCGTTCGCGATGGCCGACATCATGGATCACGTCGGCGTCACCACCATCGTGCCGTCCGGCGCCTATTGCGCGTCGGCCTGCGCCAGCGTGCTGTTCGTCTCGGGCAAATACCGCACGGTCGACAAAGGCGGTTCGCTCATCATCCACTCTTGCTTCGACGCGCGGAACGGCCAGCCGATGGCCGATTGCGATGCCGTCATTTCGGCGCACGCGCAGGCCGAAGGCGTCTCAGGCGTCGCCATGATGGCGTTCCAGGAAGTCGCCGGCACCCATTCGGCGTTCCTCTTCGACAAGGCCGATGCGGCCTGCTTCGGCCTCACCCGCGCACCCGGCACCGCGGCCTCGACGAAAATCCCGCCCTGTCTGGCGGCCGCGATGAAGGCGGCAAAGAAGCATTAGCTCCGCCTGTCTGGCGCGCCGCAGAACGGGTCGCTAGAACCAAACCGGCGGCAGAGCACGGCCGCCGCGTTTGGGACCCCGCGATGGCCGCCTTCACCCTCCAGCCGCTCACCCCCGCCACCTGGCCGGCGTTCGACGCCCTCGTCGATGCCCATAACGGCGTGTTCGGCGGGTGCTGGTGCATGTCGTTCCACGCCAAGGGCGCACCCGGTCGCACTTATGAGCAGCGGCGCGCCGAGAAGCGGGCGCTGGTGGTTGCGGGACAAGCGCATGCTGCGCTGGTCTATGCCGGTGAGGCCTGCGTCGGCTGGTGCCAGTTCGGCTCGCCCGCCGAACTGCCGGAGATCAAGAACAAGCGCAACTATGAGGCGAGCCGGAGCGGCGAGCCGGCGCCGTGGCGGATCACCTGCTTCTTCGTTGATCGGCATCACCGCAAGCAGGGCGTCGCGGCCGCGGCGCTCGACGGCGCGCTCCAGCAGATTGCAAAACTCGGTGGCGGCGTGGTCGAGGCCTATCCCGAAGATACCGACGGCCGCATGGTGTCGCCGACCTTCCTCCATGCCGGCACGCTGGCGATGTTCGAGGCCGCCGGCTTCGCGCAGCAGCGGCAGATCGGCAAGAACAAATGGGTGGTGACGAAAACCGTGCGGCCGCGCGCCGGCTGACCGGACGTGTCACCAAGGCACATCAGGGTTCCTACCTTACAATCGCGGTCGGGAGGGTTAGTTAGCGTCCTAACCATCCCCACCCGGTGCCCACACCCATGAAACTCTACAATTCTCCCGGATCGCCCAATGCGCTCCGTGCCCGCTCGGTCTTGTTCGAACTCGACCTGCCGGCCGAGATCGTCACCCTCAATATCGGAACCGGTGAGAACCGCACCCCCGACTATCTGGCGATCAACCCCAACGGCAAGGTGCCGACGCTCGTCGACGGCGACTTTGTCGTCTGGGAGTCGCGCGCCATCACGTCCTACCTTTCGAGCAAGAAGCCGGAGCGCGACCTCTATCCGAGCGACCCGGCGCGCCGCGCCAAGGTCGACCAGTGGTCGTACTGGCAGGCCATCCATCTCGGCCCGGCAATGCAGCGTGTCGCCTTCGAGCGCGTGCAGAAGAAGGGCTTTGGCCGCGGTGAGCCGGATGAGGCGACTATCGCCGCAGAACTCAAGACCGTCGCCGAGTTGCTGCCGATCCTCGACCACGCACTGGCCGGCAAGCAGTGGATCGCTGACACGCTCAGCGTCGCCGACTTCGCCTTGGCCACCACTTTCACGCTGCGCAAATCGGCGAAGCTCGGCGTCGATGCACACGCCAATGTCAGCGCCTGGATCGAGCGGCTGGAAGCAACGCCGGGCTGGCAGAAGGCGATCGCCACCTGGCGTGAGATGATGCAGCAGCGCGGCATGCCCGTCGGCTGAAGCAAAAGGCGGGCGACTGCTGGCCGCCCGCCTTTTGCGAGATCACGCCGCAGGCGTGATGTTCTGGTTGCGGCGGAACAGATTCTCCGGATCGTAACGGCGTTTTACCTGCCGCAGCCGCGCCAGCGTCTCGGCCGGGTAGGCGGCGCTGAGGCCGCCGGTGCCTTCGGCACTGAGGAAGTTGACATAGGCGGTGCCGCCCATGCCGATCGACGCCATGGCATCGGCCGCCCAGCTTTCGTATTTGGCCGCGACATCCGGGCCGCCGCCATACATGGCGAGGAACGCCACCAGCGCCGTCGCATCGCGATGCGCAAAGGCGGTGGCATTGGCCGGCACGCGCGAGAAGGCGCCGCCCATCATGCGGATCTGCGCCATCTTCATCGGCGCATCGCACGCCGCCATGGCTGCAAGCATCGCCTTGGCTTCGACGAGGCCGAAACCCTTGATGAAGCGGCTGCGGATGGAAACGGCCGATTTCGCCTCGGGCGGCGGGTCGAGCATATAGAGCGTCGTATACGGTACCGGCCCGACGAGGTCGGCCAGCGGTGTCCCCAGCTTGCGGAACGGCGCGATCGCGGCCTCGGCCTTTGCCGGGTCGCCCGCATAGGCGAGCATGGCGATGAAGGCGAGCTTGAAGTGTGCCTCGGCGGGCACGAACGGCACCGGCGGGATCGGCATCACATAGCCGATCGTCGTCAGTTCCTCCGGCGCGGCGGCCGAGAGGGCAGCGAAGCCAGCAAGGATTTCCGGCGTCGGCGCGAACACCAGCGGACCGCCGACGAAATGCGGCATCTCGTGCAGTTGGAACTTGAAGCGCGTAACGACACCGAAATTGCCGCCGCCGCCGCGCAACGCCCAGAACAGATCGGGGTGATGGTTGGCATCGACCACGAAGATGTCGCCGGCCGCGGTGACGATTTCGGCCGCGAGCAGATTGTCGATGGTGAGGCCGTGCTTCCGCAGCATGTAGCCGATGCCGCCGCCGAGCGTCAGGCCACCGACGCCAACCGTTCCGGCATCGCCGAAGCCGATGATCAGCTTGCGCTGGGTCACCGCGGTCGACACTTCGAGGGCGGTGAGGCCGCTGCCGATCCAGGCGGTCTTCGTCGCCTCGTCGATGTCGATTGCGTTGAGGTCGCGGAGGTCGACGATCAAGCCGCCGGTCACGCCGCTGCCGCCGATGGTGCTGTGGCCGCCGCTGCGGATCGCGAGCGGCAGGTCGGTCGCCTGCGCGAAATTGAGCACCGCCGCGACATCGGCGGCGTTGGCGACGCGGATGATCGCCGCGGGATGTTCGTCGAAATTGGCCAGCGCGACGGCGCGGAGCTCGTCGTAGTCGGCATTCCTGCTCGTCACCACGCGGCCCTTCAGCGCCGCGCCAAGCATCTCGATCTGGTCTTCAATAGGAAAGCGTTTGTCCATTCAATTCACCAAGTGGTCTTGTGGGGTCTTTGTGGGCGGGCGGCGTCTAGTGGCGCCGATCTGAACGCCGGCTGAACAGGCCGATCAGCTTCGAGCCAGCAAGCCTGAGCCGCCGCCGCGTCGCTTGACGACCGCCATTCGACGGGCTCATAGGACGCCGTTCTCGACAGTGAGCCGACGAAAATGTCCGATTGGTCTCCCGCTCTCTACACCCGCTTCGAGGATGAGCGGACGCGGCCGGCGCGCGATCTGTTGGCGCAGGTGCCACTCGCGGTGGCGCGCAAGATCGTCGATGTCGGTTGCGGGCCAGGCAATTCCACCGAAGTGCTCGCGGCGCGCTATCCAGCCGCCAATATCACCGGCATCGACAGCTCGTCGGCCATGCTGGACGAAGCGCGGAAGCGCTTACCGGCGGCACGCTTTGCGTTGGCCGATGCGAATGTGTGGGTGCCCGATGCGGACACCGATCTGGTCTATGCCAATGCCAGCTATCAATGGATCCCGCAGCATCTGATGGTGCTGCCGCGCGTACTGGCGGCGATGGGCGAGGGCGCGTGCCTCGCCGTGCAGATGCCCGACAATCTTGCCGAGCCGACGCATGAGCTGATGCGCGCCGTCGCTGCCGATGGCCCATGGGCAACGCGCCTCGCCAATGCCGCGCGGGCGCCCCTGCCGCCGCCGCGCATCTACTACGACGCGCTAAAACCGTCCGCCCACCACGTCGAGATCTGGCACAGCATCTACAACCACGTGCTCGACGGCCCGGCGGCGATCGTCGAGTGGGTCAAATCCACCGGCCTCCGCCCCTTCATCGACCCACTGACGCCGGATGAGCGCAGCGAATTCCTCGCCCGCTACCAGGCCCGCATCGCCGACGCTTATCCGCCGACCAGCGATGGCAAAGTGCTGCTGCGTTTCCCGCGGCTGTTCTTCGTGGCGGTGCGGTAGGTCCTTGGCGCCGGTTCGACGTGGGCGCTAAACTCGCGTGATGTCGACCGACACCGACACACTCATCATCGGCGCCAGCGCCGCCGGCCTTGCCTGCGCGCGGTGCCTGCAGGAAGCCGGCCGCGAGCCCATCGTGCTCGAGGCATGGGATGTGGTCGGCGGCACGTGGCGGCGTGCCTACGAGCGGCTGCACCTCCATACGCCGCGCAGCAAGTCCGGGCTGCCCTTCCTGCCAATGCCGGCGGATTATCCGCTCTACCCCGCGCGGCAGCAGGTCGTGGACTATCTCGAGAGCTACGCCGCTCAGTTGAAGCGGCCACCGCTCTATCGCCATGCCGCCCGCTCGATTCGCCGCGACGGCGAGCGCTGGCGCGTCGAGACAGATGGCGAGAGTCTTGCCGCACAAAACATCATCGTCGCGACCGGCAACACGCGCGTCCCGGTGCGGCCGGACTGGCCAGGCATGAGCGAGTTCCGCGGCGAGGTCCTCCACACCGTCGACTACCGCACCGGCGAGCCGTTTCGCGGGAAGCGCGTGCTCGTCGTCGGCTTCGGCAACTCCGCCTGCGAGATCGCGCTCGACCTTCACGAGCAGGGCGCCCATCCGACGCTGGCGGTGCGTGGCGCCGTCAACGTCATCCCGCGCGACATCCTCGGCATCCCCATCCTCAGCCTCGGCATCCTGCAGAAATTCCTGCCAGCCGCGGTCGCCGATGCCGTCAACGCGCCGCTGATCCGGCTGGTCGTCGGCGACATTACCCGCCATGGCCTCCGCAAGCTGCCCTATGGCGCAATCACCCAGATCCGCGAGCACCACCAGATTCCGCTGCTCGATATCGGCACCATGGCGCTGATCCGCTCCGGGGCCATCGCCGTCCGGCCTGGCATCGCGCGGTTCACCGCCTCCGGCGTCGAGTTCACGGACGGCAGTTCCGACCCGTTCGACGCGGTTGTGCTCGGCACCGGCTATCGACCGGCATTGAGCGATCTCGTCGACGCGCCCGGCGTCCTCGATGCTGATGGCGCGCCGTTGGTCAGCGGCGACCGCACCGCCGCGCCGGGCCTTTATTTTTGCGGCTTTGCCATCGTTCCGAGCGGGACGCTCCGCCAGATCGGCATCGAGGCCCGTCGTCTCGCGAGCCTCATCGCCGCCTAGCGTACGATGCGCAGCAACCCCTTGCGTGTCACAATTAGGCGTGGCCCAGTGGCGGCCGGGAATACTTCCATCATCGGGGACTCAACTATGCTCAAATCGCTCATCATTGGCGCCGGCGTCGCTTTGCTGTTCGCGGCGCCGGCTCTCGCCTGCACCGACATCACAAGCAAGACCGTCAAGCTCACCGGCTGCGTCGACGACCAGTGGCAGGCCCAGGCCGGGCAGGGTGCCCAGGAATTCTCCTATCTCACCGCCGACCAGAATTTCGCGCTGCAGCTCGTCACCGAGACCGCCGTGCTGCCGGCGACCGGTCTTCACGACGCGATCATCGCCAACGCCAAGTCCGCCGTGAAGGACAATCCGGATGGGGTAAAGGTGGTCAGCGAGCGGGTCGAGACCATCGACGGCAAGCCCTTCAACGAGCTCGAATACACCGTCAGCGACGGCACCAACACGCTGACCTATCAGAACCTCTATTACTCGGCGCCCGGCTACGGCACGGTGCAGATTCTGGTCCTCAGCACACCGGACAGCGCGACCGCCGCGGCCTTCAAGGAAGGCCAGTTCGCCGCCACCGTCAAAGTCGGCGGCTGACAATTTTGGGCGGCGGACCTCGGTCCGCCGCCGATACCCTAGAGCGCGACCAGCCCGTCGAAATGCTCCGGCAGCTTCGCCACCGGAATATTGGTGAGGTCTTTCGGCAGTTCGCCGATGATCGTTGCCTTGACGGCCTCGCTCAGGGCCGGTCGCAGATCGCCAAGCGCCGTCGGCGCGGCGGCGATGATCAGGTGCTGGAAGGCGCCCTCGCTGCGCCGCAGTTCCAGCACGTCCGCCAGCCGTTCGACGAACTGGCGCTCGCGCATCGCGACCGGATCGTTCTTGTAGGCAATGCCGCTGCCATTGCCGGTGCTGCCGCCATTTGTCCTGCCCGAGCGGTCCGAGACCAGATCCTGATCGCGCAGGTGCGCCTCGCTGTAGTCCTTGATCTGGTGCATGCCCTTGCCGGGCCCGTCATGCTCGAAAACGCGCGCCTGGCCGCCATCGGCGACCACGATCCAGGTAATTGTCGGCTTCATGCTGCTGTTCCTTGATGTCTGCTGCCCATCAACGCGGCGGCGCCGGTTTGGTTGGCCCTGCATCACCAAATCCTTCTGCAGCAATCACAAACTCTGATTGGCGGCCGGTTGCGGGCACTGCTAGACAGCCGGGACAGGAGCGCCCCGCCGGGGCCACATGCATTGACCGCCGAACCCACCCCCGCCGTCGTCAGCGACGCCGACCGCCACGCCCGTTCGGGGCTGCTTGTCGGCGTTCTCTGCTACGTGCTCTGGGGTTTCCTGCCGCTGCTTTTCGATCTGCTCAAGGACACCGGGCCGGTCTTCATCGTTGCCAACCGGACCGTCTGGTCGCTGTTCTTTGTCGGTGCGATCCTCGTCGCCGGCCGACGGATGGGCGAGGTCAGGGCCGCGCTTGCCGATCCGAAGACGCTGCGCTCGATGATCATTTCGGCGCTGCTGCTTGCCGCGAACTGGCTGATCTATGTCTGGGCCGTGGCGACCGGCCAGGTGCTCGAAGCCAGCTTCGGCTATTTCATCAACCCGCTGATCAATGTCGCGATCGGCATGCTGCTGCTCGGGGAGCGGCAGAACGCGTGGCAGATCGCTGCGATTGTCGTCGCGGTCATCGCCATCGGCATCCAGGCGCTGGGGCTCGGCCGCATCCCTTACATCGCGCTCAGCCTCGCGCTGTCGTTCGGCTTTTACGGTTTCTTCCGCAAGACCGCGCGAGTCAGCTCGGCCGGCGGCCTCTTCGTCGAGACCCTCGTCCTCGTGCCGCTGGCGCTCGCCTACATCCTGTGGAGCGTCTTGGTCGACCACAACCCGGCCTATGCGAGCCCGTATGATCTCGTGCTGCTGCTGCTCACCGGCCCGGCCACCAGCGTGCCGCTTCTGCTCTTTGCCTTCGCCGTGCAGCGGCTCAGGCTCACCACCATCGGCATGATCCAGTATGTCAGCCCCTCGATCGCATTTCTGCTCGCGATCTTCGTCCTGCACGAGCCGATCAACGCCACCCAGCTCCTGAGCTTCGGCCTCATCTGGTTGTCGCTGATCATCTACAGCGCGGATTCGCTGCTCAGGCGAAACCGGGCAAGCGGGCCGGCGCCGGTCGATACAATTTGAACTAAATCCCGCGCTCGCCTTTCAATCGAACCACTGGTCCCGGGTGCCAGTGTGCTCCCCGTAGCGGCAGAAGCCGGGGAGTTTTGAACGTGCCTCAGGAAATGGAAGACGGACAGCGCGCCTTCTCGACCTTCAGGGTCTTGAACGGCGACGCCAATATTCTCGAGCGCGACCAGCTGTTCCGCAACATGGCGCAGCTTTATTCGTATGTCTCGGATCGCTGCGACGACGAGCAGGTCGCCCAGTACGACGAAGTGCTGTGCCAGCTGGCGGAACTGGTGGAAGTCGAGGCGCGCACGCATGTGGCAAAGCTCCTCGCGCCGCTCGAACGCGCCCCCGGCAATGTCGTCGCCAAGCTCGCCAATGACGAGATCGACGTGGCGCAGCCGCTGCTCGAATTCTCCAACGTCTTGAGCGACGACGATCTCATCGACATCGTCTCCAACCAGTCCGAGGCGCATCGCGTCGCCATCGCCGGCCGGAACAGCGTTCCGGAACGCGTCGGCGATGCCATCGTCCAGCATGGCGGTTCGCCCTCTGTGGCGAAGCTCGTCAGCAACGCCTCCGCCGAGCTCGGCAGCGAGACTGTGCAGAAGCTCGTCGTCCGGGCCGCGTCCGATCCAGCGCTCGCCAACAATCTTCGCGGCCGCACCGATCTCGACTGGAGTTCTCTGCGCGGCCAGATCACCGACGCCGGTCAAAAGGTGCTCGACTGCCTCGCCAGCGCCAGCAAGCCGCTCGATCCGGTGACTGCCGGCAAGGTCAACGCCGTCGTCTATAACCGCATGCGCAATCGCGCCGGCTTCTCCAGCCAGGAGTGGAAGGTCGCCTACAATCAGGTGAAGGCGCTGTTCGACCGCCGCCAGCTCGACGAGCGGGCGCTGATGCGCTTTGCCCGCTTCGGCTACGGTCACCACGGCGCCGCCGCGCTTTCGGTGATGCTGCGCGTTTCGCCGGAAGTGTTCGTCAAATGGCTGGCCATGCAGGATTACGTGGCGATTACCGTAGCACTGCGCGCGCTGGGCATCACGCCCGATCTGTTCGAGGCGCTGATCGCGACCATGCCGTGGCGCGACCTGCCCACCGATGCCGACAAGTCCAATGTGCGCAAGCGCTTCGAAGCCCTGACCCAGGAAGAAGCCTCCGGCATCTTCGAACTCTGGCGCACCCACGCCTTCCGCCGCCGCCTGCCGGCCGAGGAACGCGTCGCCTGATCTAAATCGTCGTTCTACCTCCAACTTCGCGGCGGCCCAAGGGCCGCCGTTTTTCTTTCTGTCGTTGTCTTCATCTTTTGCAACGTTCGGCGGTTCGTCTCCCTTCTCCCCTTGAGGGAGAAGGTGCCCGACGGGCGGATGAGGGGTTGCCTCCACATCCGAGCGAGCTGAGAGAACCCCTCATCCGTCGGCTGCGCCGCCACCTTCTCCCTCAAGGGGAGAAGGGGACCGTGACTGTCTCGGACGCAAAACTTCCCGCCGGTCAATTGGGCATCATTCGGGGTCCGAAAACTCTAGTCCGGCCAGTCCCTTCCGCGAATCCCGCCCTAACTTACTCACGTCCTTCCCACCCGGCCTATACTCCGCGCATCGCCGCACCGAAGCGAGGTTGCAAACGAGCAGCTGGTGTGGCGAGACCGGGT
>CAZNAE010000087.1:0-14371 GCA_964570695.1 uncultured Devosia sp. | reverse complement strand
CCGCATCCGCATCGGCCTGTTCGTCGACGGTGCCCCCGCCCGCGAAGGCGCCGAAATCCTTGACGCTGCAGGTGCCGCCATCGGTCGCGTCACCTCGGGCGGCTTCTCGCCCTCGCTCAACCGCGCCATCGCACTCGGCTTCGTCACGCCCAATCAGGCGACGCCCGGCACCAAATTGCAGGTGGCCGTCCGCGGCAAGCTGCAGGCTGCCGAAGTCACCACGCTCCCCTTCGTTCCCCACCGCTACGTCCGGAAGGCCACCGCATGACCACCAAATTCACCGAGGATCACGAATACATCCGTGTCGACGGCGCCACCGGCACCGTCGGCATCACTGCTTACGCGCAGGACCAACTCGGCGACATCGTCTTCGTCGAGCTGCCCTCGGTCGGCCAGAAGCTCAGGAAGGGCGACGAAGCCGCCGTGGTCGAGTCGGTGAAAGCTGCCTCCGAGATCTACGCCCCGGCCTCCGGCACCGTTACTGCCGTCAACACCGCGCTCACCGCCGAGCCCGGCCTCATCAACACCTCCCCCGATGCCGATGGCTGGATCTACAAGCTCACCCTCGACAACAGCGGCGAGCTCGACTCGCTGATGGACGCCGACGCCTACGCCAAGCACACTGCATGATTGCCACCTCCCATCCGGCGCTGCGCGCCACCTTCTCCCCTACGGGGAGAAGAACGCTGCCGACTGCAATGCCTGTGGTTTCCTCTCCCCGTCGGGGAGAGGTCGCCCGAGCGCAGCGGAGGGCGGGTGAGGGGGCCTTTCTCACACTCGGAACAACCTCATGAGATACCTTCCCCATTCCAACGCCGAGCGCGCCGAGATGTTGGCCGTTATCGGCGCCGCGTCCGCCGAGGCCCTGTTCAGCGGCGTGCCGCGCTCGGCTCTCCTGACCAAACCGGTCGACCTGCCGGCCCATTCGCCAGAGTTCCTCGTCGAAGCCCGCATGAAGGCGCTGGCGGGCAGGAACCATGCGGCCGCCGATGGTCCGTTCTTCGTCGGCGCCGGTGCGTATCGCCACCACGTGCCGGCGACCGTCGATCACCTGATCCAGCGCAGCGAATGGCTCACCGCCTACACGCCCTACCAGCCCGAGGTCTCGCAGGGCACGCTGCAGATGCTGTTCGAGTTCCAGACCCAGGTCGCGCATCTGACCGGCATGGAGGTCGCCAACGCCTCGATGTATGACGGCTCGACCGCCACCGCCGAGGCGGTGCTGATGGCCCGCCGCCTCACCCGCAAGGACAACATCGTCCTCTCCGGTGGTCTCCACCCGCATTACCGCGATGTCGTCGCCACCTATCTCGACAACTCGCCCAATCTCATCGCCCTCCCGGCGTCGCCGGAAGGGCAGGGCGACATTCTCAACCAGATCGACGATGACACCGCCGCCATCGTCATCCAGACGCCCGACTTCTTCGGCCATCTCCGCAATGTCGAGAAAGCTGCTGAGGCGGCGCACGCCAAGGGCGCGCTGCTTATCGTCGTGGTGACAGAGGTCGTGTCGCTTGGCTTGATTGAAGCGCCCGGCGCGCTGGGCGCCGATATCGTCGTCTGCGAGGGGCAATCGATCGGGAATTCACTGAACTTCGGGGGCCCCTATGTCGGGCTGATGGCGACCAGGAAAGAGTTCATCCGCCAGATGCCTGGCCGGCTCTGCGGCGAGACCGTCGATGCCGATGGCAATCGCGGCTTCGTCCTCACGCTCTCGACCCGTGAGCAACACATCCGCCGCGAGAAGGCGACCAGCAACATTTGCACTAACTCGGGCCTCTGCGCGCTGGCTTTCTCGATCCATATGGGTCTCCTCGGTGAAGCTGGCCTGACCCGCCTCGCGCGCCTCAACCACTCGCGTGCCGTGGCGCTGTCGAAGGGGCTCCGCGCCGTGCCGGGCGTCGAGCTCCTCAACAAGAGCTTCTTCAACGAGATGACCATCCGCCTGCCGATCCCCGCCGCGCCGGTCATCGAGCTGCTCGCCAAGGCCGAGGTGCTGGCGGGCGTGCCCGTCAGCCGGCTGATCCCGAATGATCCAACGGTCGAGAACCTCATCGTCCTCGCCGCCACCGAACTCACCACCGACGCCGATATCGAGATGCTCGGCGAATGCCTCACGGAGGCGCTCAAATGAGCATGAACACTCAAGGCCGGCCCACCGGCACCGGTACCTCGGGATTTGCGTCCACCTCCGGCTCGTCGCTGCTTCCCAACGAACCGCTGCTCTTCGAGATCGGCGACACCGAGCACTCCGGCGTCGACCTGCCGGACGCCACCATCTCCGACGATTTCCTCGGCGGTTTCAAGCGCAAGACGCCGCTCGATCTCGCCGGCCTCACCGAGCCCGAAGCAGTGCGCCACTATGTGCGGCTGAGCCGCCTCAACTACTCGATCGACAGCGGTATGTATCCGCTCGGCTCCTGCACCATGAAGCACAACCCGCGACTCAACGAGAAAATGGCGCGGCTGCCCGGCTTCGCCGACATCCATCCGCTGCAGCCGCTCTCGACGGTGCAGGGTGCGCTCGAGCTGATGAGTGAGCTGGCGCACTGGCTGATGACGCTGACCAACACCGCCGCCGTGGCGCTCACGCCAAAGGCCGGCGCGCATGGCGAGATGTGCGGCATGATGGCGATCCGTGCTGCGCAGACCGCCCGCGGCCAGGGCCACCGGAACGTCGTTCTTGTCCCTGAGAGTGCCCATGGCACCAATCCGGCGACCGCCGCGTTCCTCGGCTACACGGTGAAATCCATCCCGGCCAACGCGCAAGGCACCGTCGATGCCGCGGCCGTCAAGGCCGCGCTCGGGCCCGACGTCGCGGCGATCATGCTGACCAACCCCAACACCTGCGGCCTGTTCGAGCCGCAGATCATCGACATCGCTGCGGCCGTGCACGAGGCGGGCGCCTTCTTCTACTGCGATGGGGCCAACTTCAACGCCATTATGGGGGTGGTGCGGCCGGGCGATCTCGGCATCGATGCCATGCACATCAACCTCCACAAGACCTTCTCCACCCCGCATGGCGGCGGCGGCCCGGGCGCCGGCCCGGTGGTTCTGTCGGAAGCGCTGGCGCCGTTCGCGCCGGTGCCCTTCGTCCGTAAAGGCGAGCTTGTTGAGCACGCCGAAGGTGACCACCTCGGTCGCATCTGCGCCTTCAATGGCCAGATGGGCATGTATGTCCGCGCCCTGACCTACATGCTGAGCCATGGCGGCGACGGCCTCGCGCAGGCCGCCAAGGACGCCGTGCTCAACGCCAATTACGTCAAGGCCCGGCTGCTGCCGACCTTCTCGGCGCCGTTCGGCGAGGGGCCCTGTATGCACGAAGCCCTCTTCGACGATCATTTCCTCGAGGGCAGCGGAGTCACGACCCTCGATTTCGCCAAGGCGCTGATCGATGAGGGTTTCCACCCCATGACCATGTATTTCCCCCTTGTTGTACACGGCGCCATGCTGGTGGAGCCGACTGAGAGCGAGCCGCGGCAGACGCTCGATCATTTCTGCGACGTCATGCTGGAACTGGCGGCCGACGCCAGGGCCGGTAACGCCGCGCGGTTCACTTCGGCGCCAACCCGCGCGCCGCGCCGCCGGCTCGACGAAACCCGCGCCGCCCGCTCGCCAAAGCTCAAATGGGAGCGGCCGCTCGACCTGCCGGTCGCCGCCGAATAGCTGCGGATACTAGACGTAAATCCTTCTGCGGCTATGTTGGCCGCAGAAGGATTCGATGGTCGCCAACACCGAAAAGATCCTCAAGCAGTTCGCCGATCAGGCATTGGCTTGCGAAAAGCTCGGGTCGCCGTTCACGGCGAAGCTGTGCCGCCTGCTCGCAGCCCGGCTGGATACGACGACCCGCTTCGGCGCGCGCATCCTTGAATGGCCCGGCGATCCCTATGGCGACAACATTGCGCTCCGCGCCGCCGGGGCGCTCCACGCTTTGGCGCGCAGCGGCTGGGAGCCTGGGCTGACAGCGGTCTATCCGCCGCACGACGTGCCTGAGCACACCCTCTGGGTCGCCATTGTGGATGCGCTCGCCCATCACAGCGGCTTCCTCACCGACCGCTTGTCGAGCCCCCCGCAGACCAACGAGGTGGCGCGCTCCGGGCTGATCCTCGGCGCCATGCTGAGCATCGCCGATGTCACGCGGCTGCCGCTCGAAATCTACGAGATCGGCGCCAGCGCCGGTCTCAATCTCGGCTTCAGCGAATATGGCTACACGCTGGGCGAGGGCCGGGTCTGGGGCCGGCCCGATGCGCCCTTGACTATCGACTGCGCCTGGCGGGGCGGTACGCCGCCGCTCGGCGCCCACCTCACCGTCATTGGCCGCCATGGCTGCGACCTCAACCCAGTCGACCCGAACAGCGCCGCCGATCGCGAGCGGCTGTTGTCCTACGTTTGGGCCGACCAGACGCATCGGCTGCAGCGCGTCGATGCCGCGCTCAATCTTGCCGCCGCCGAGCACCGCCATGTCGATCGCGCCGATGCCGCCGACTGGCTCGACACCCAGTTTGCCGAGCCGCAACCGGCCGGTGTGACGCGCGTCCTCTACCATACGATCGTCTGGCAATATCTGCCCGCCGAGGTGAAGTCGCGCATCGAAGCCCTGCTCCACCGCCTCGGCGCCGCCGCCACTAAAGACCGGCCGCTGGCCCGCCTCTCGTTCGAGCAGGACGAAGTCCCCGGCAGCGGCCGCATCGCGCTCACTATGTGGCCCGGCGGCGAGACCCTGACGCTCGGCCGCGGCGACTTCCACGGCCGCTGGGCGGAGTGGGCGTAGGACGGCAGGGTTTTGCAGTCGGGTCACCTCCCCCCGCGGGGGAGGAAGCGAGATAGGACCTAGCCCTTCGCTAAGTCCGCGATCGAGCCCGAGGGGGGAAGCAGTCGGCACCGAGTTCGCCTTGCCCCCCACTCTTGATCCCTCCCCGCAAGGGGAGGGAGTCGACTGAAGGCATCGCGCCACAAACAAAAGGCGGGCACATGGCCCGCCTCAAACCCTCATCACTGAACCGTCGCTCTAGTTGAGCTTCGCCCCAACATCCTTGATCGCCCGGTCGATCAGCGCGTCGCCCTTCGAGCCCATCTGCCGGGTCAGAAGGATGCGGGCGGCTTCCACCGCGACGTCGGCGGAGCGGGCGCGCACTTCCGACACGGCCTGCGCTTCGGCCTGCGCGATTTTGTCTTCCACCGCCTTTGTGCGGCGGGCGATCAGCGCTTCGAGCGAGGTCTTGGCCTCGGCGGTGAGGCGGAACGCCTCTTCGCGGGCGGCGGCGACGATGCTGTCGGCTTCGCTCGCGGCGGCCTGGCGCTTGCTCTCATATTCCTCGAGCAGGAACTTGGCCTCGAGGCGCAGCCGCTCGGCTTCTGCCAGCTCGTTCTCGATCGCCTTGATCCGGCCATCAAGCGATTTGGTGATCATCGCCGGGACCTTGAGATAGATCACGACGCCGATGAACAGGAAGAGCGCGATCGTTGCCCAGAAGGCGGCATCGAAGAAATCGGCGTTCATCGCTTACCCCTTCACCACTTCGGCCACGGCGTCGGCGACGTCCTTGGCATTGGCCTCGCCGGTGATCTGCGTGACGAGTGCCGCAGCGGTATCTGCGGCGATCTCGCCGACCCGGCCAAGCGCCTCATCCTTGTTCTTGCTGATCCGGCCCTCGGCTTCGGCGACCTTCTTGCCGAGATCGTCCTCGACGACTTTGCGCTTGCCGTCGAGATCGGCCTTGATCGAGGTGCGGGTCTCTTCGGCAATGCCGTGGGCGTTCTTGCGGGCGGTGGCGAGAGCCGCCTCGTAGGCGGCCACAGCCTTGTCAGTCTCCCCACGGAGCCGCTCGGCTTCCTTGAGGTCGCCGTCGATCCGCGCCTGGCGCTTGTCGATGATCGAGCCGATCTGCGGCAGCGCCATCCGGCTCATCAGCAGATAGAGCACCACGAAGGCAATTGCGAACCAGACCAACTGGCTCGCGAACGTGGTGGTGTCGAACGGCGGGAACACGGTTGGCGTCTCGGCAGCCTGTGTCGAAGCTGTCGTCGCCACCGCGGGCACGGCCGCCGACGAATCCGTCACGACGACCCCGTTTTGCACGGCATCGGCGGGAGCCGTCGAACTTGCGGCCTGCGCAACCAGAACTGTGTCAGCCATTCGCATTCACCCTGTTCGGCATCGAGCTCCGGAGAACCCCCGAAGCCACGTCGTTTCGCTATCAGGGTCTCAGACTGCGTAGAGCAGCAGGAACGCGATAACGAGCGAGAAAATGCCCAGAGCTTCGGTCACGGCGAAGCCGAAGATCAGGTTAGAGAACTGGCTCGCGGCCGCCGCCGGATTGCGCAGCGCACCCGAAAGATAGTTGCCGAAAATCACGCCCACGCCCACGCCGGCGCCGCCCATGCCGATACAGGCAATGCCCGCGCCGATCAGTTTGCCCATCAACTTGGCTGCTTCGGGATCCATGCTTCAGTCTCCTTGGTGTCTGGAATTCTGTTTTGGTTGAACGGGACCGGCCTAGTGGCCGGGATGGATTGCGTCATGCAGATAGACGCAGGTGAGGACCGCGAACACGAACGCCTGCAGCGCCGCGACGAGGAATTCGAGGCCGGTAAGCGCCACGGCCATGCCAAGCGGCAGCACCGAGACGATGCCCCAGAGGCCCGCGCCGAGCAGCGCCACGACCATGCCGCCGAACACTTTGAGCACGATGTGGCCGGCGAGAATGTTGCCCCACAGACGCAGCGAGTGGCTCAGCGGGCGGCTCAGGAACGAGATGATCTCGATCGGCACGACCAGCCAGATGATGAACCATGGAATGCCCGAGGGGACGAAGAGCTTGAAGAACTTCGCGCCGTTCTTCCAGAAACCGTAGATGACGACCGTGAAAAACACCATCAGCGCCAGGCAGACGGTGATGATCAGATGGCTGGTGACGGTGAAGAAGTACGGGAACATGCCGAACAAATTCGCCACGAGGATGAACATGAACAGCGTGAACACGAATGGGAAGAAGCGCATGCCTTCGGTGCCGGCAGTGGTGCGCACCATGTTGGCGATGAACTCGTAGCACATCTCGGCCATCAGCTGGATGCGGCCAGGGATGATGGCGCGGCGGCTGCTGCCGAGGATCAGGAAGAGCCCGATCAGGCCGACCGTGAACACCATGAACAGGAACGAGTTGGTGAAGGCAATGTGGATGCCGCTGCCGTCGGTCCCATCGCCACCAAAGGTGCCGATGTTGAAAAGATCGTGGATCTTGAACTGATGGATCGGTTCAATCGGTTGTTCAGCCACGTCCAGCCTTTCGTCCCACCGAGCGCCGCTCCTGTCGGAGGCCGCTCACCCTGCTAGTCTTCGTCGTCGCGCTGCGCCGGCGTATCCGGCGGCACCGCGGTCGCGGCGTTCATCTGTTTGGTGGCCCTTACCACGTTGAGCACGCCGGCGGCAAAGCCGAGCAGCAAGAGCACGACCATTGCCCACGGGCGCGTGGGCAGGAACATGTCGATGATATATCCGAGCCCCGCACCGACGATGATCGCCGCCACGAACTCGGAACCCAGCCGCAACCCACGGCTCAGCCCCGACATGTCACCTTGTCGCATTTGCTCCGCTTCGGCCGAAGCGGCCGGGCGTTGCGCCTGCGCACGGGCAATGCGCACTTCCAGATCGCCCGTCACACTGGCTGCGCCGGGTCTGGGTTCGGGGCGTTTGTGGTCACGCGGTTCGCTCATCGCGTCCCCTCGCATCGCCCCGGCACAAAAGGAAATTTATGCCCTCAAAGTCGCGCGCAACATAGTGTTGACTCTTTTGGGTGTCAAGCGCGCAAAACAGAACCTAAGTGTTTGATATATCGATAAATTCTTCGACACAACGGGGCCGCGACAACGAGTCATCGTCGCGTTTCCGTGACGGGTGGATTCTATGGAAGGAGATCGCCGGATTTCCGGCAATCACCTTCTCCCCTTGAGGGAGAAGGTGCCCGAAGGGGCGGATGAGGGGTTGTCTCCACATTCGAGGTGACTGGGACAACCCCTCATCCGTCTCGGCCTTCGGCCGATCCACCTTCTCCCTCAAGGGGAGAGGGGGACCCGGTGAGTTGTCTGGCCTTAAGCCACCACGGCTTCCTTCACCTGCAGCGCCCCCGTCAAATCGACCGAGACGAGCTGGCTGACGCCGCGTTCGTACATTGTCACGCCGAACAGCCGATTCATCCGCGCCATTGTGATCGGGTTGTGGGTGATCACTACGAACCGCGTCTCGGTGCGCGTCGCCATGGTGTCGAGCAGGGCGCAGAAGCGCTCCACGTTGGCGTCGTCGAGCGGCGCATCGATTTCGTCGAGCACGCAGATCGGCGCCGGATTGGTGAGGAACACCGCAAAGATCAGCGACATCGCCGTCAGCGCCTGCTCGCCGCCCGACAGCAGCGAGATCGACGTCGGCTTCTTGCCCGGCGGCTTGGCGTAGATTTCGAGCCCCGCCTCCAGCGGATCGTCGCTCTCGATGAACTGCAGTTCCGCCGTGCCGCCGCCGAACAGCGTCGTGAACAGCTCCTGGAAATGCGCGTTGACCTTCTGGAACGCCTCGGCCAGCCGCACCCGGCCTTCCTTGTTGAGGCTCTGGATACCCGAGCGCAGTTTGGCGATCGCCGCAACCAGGTCGTCGCGGTCCTTGACCATGACGTCGAGCTTTTCCTGCACCTCGACGCTCTCGGTCTCGGCCGCCAGGTTGACCCCGCCCAGCCGCTCGCGTTCGGCTTTCAGCCGCTCCACCTTGCGCTCGATGTTTTCTTCCTCGGGCAGCGTGTCCTGTGGCCGGATGCCGGCGGCCTGCGAGGTCTCGCTGGCCGAGATATCGAGTGTCTCCTGCACCTGCCGCTCGATCTGGTGGCGCTGTGCGATGAGGCCCTTGAGCCGCTCCTCGACGCGCGCCAGGTTTTCGCGGAAGCCGCTCAGCGCTTCGGCGGCGAGCCGCTGCGCCTTGTCGGCCTCGCGATGCCTGGCCTGCGCCTCGCCGAGCGCGTCGGACGCTGCGCTGTGCGTCGTGCGGGCGGTGGCGATCTCGGCGTCGATCACCTGCTGGCGCTGCGCGAAACCCTCGGGCGCCGTGCTCAGCGTTTCGAGCTGAGCACGAAGATCGCCGAGCCGCGCGTCGAGCGTCGTCACCTGCGTCTCGGCGCCGTGCCGCCGCCGCTGCCAGTTGGCGGTCTCGCTGGCGATCTGCCCGAGCCGGGCCAGCCGCATCTGCGCCGCCTGCTCGAAGCTGCCGAGCTTCAGCCGCGCCTGATCGGCCTCGCCACGCGTCTCGTCGAGGTGTGCGCGCTTAGTCTGTGACAGCGTTGCGGCCTCGACCTCGTCGCCGGCCTCGGCCAGCGCCTGCCTTGCGTCAGCCTCGATCGCCTCAGCCTCGGCGAGACTTGATGTGAGCCGCACCCGTGCTTCTTCCAACGCGCCCTGCCGCGTCGCGAGCTCACCGATGGCGCGCTGCGCCTGGTCGAGCGCGGTCTGCGCCGTGGCGATCTCGCGCTGCGCGGTGCGCCACGCCTCACGGCGCTGCCGCTCGCCCTGCCGCGCCTGCTCCAGCGCTTCGTTCAATGCCGCCGCGTCGGCTTTCAGCGAATTACGCGTTGCCCGCGCGTTGGTGAGTTCCGCGTCAAGCTCCGCCAGCCGGTTGCGCTGCGCCAGCCGCTGTGCCGCTGCGCTCGGTGCATCGGCAGCCGAGACGAACCCGTCCCAGCGCCAGAGGTCGCCGCCTTTGCTGACCAGCCGCTGGCCCGGCTTCAGCAGCGGCTGCAGCCGCGCACCCTCATTCTTGTCGACGAGCCCGATTTGATCGAGCCGCCGCTTCAGCAGCGGGCTGCCAGAGACGTGCCGCGACAGCGCCACAGCGTTGCCGGGCAGGGCCGGGTCGCCCTCGCCATTGATCGGTCCGGTCCAGTGGAGCGGCGCTCCAGCGTCGGACGAGGCTTCGAGATCGTCGCCGAGCGCCGCACCTAGCGCCGTCTCGAACCCGGCATCGACCTTGAGTTCGTCGGCAATTGCCGCCCATAACCCCTTGGCGCCGGCGTTCAAAATCTTGCTCAGCGTCTGCGCCTCGGCTTCCAGCCGGTTGAGCAGCGCTTCGGTCTCCTGCAGCTTCGGCCGCGCCGCGTCGAGCGCCGCCTGCGCCTGCCGCGTCGCCTCTTCCGCCGAGAGCGCCGCCGCTTCCGCCTCCGCCGACAGCGCCTGCGCCGACTCCAGGACTCCGCGCTTTGCCGTCACGCCGTCATCTGTTTCGAGTTGCGCCGCAACGCCCTTGGCATCGCGCGCCACGTCGGCGATCTGCTGGCGCAGCCTGCCGATGCGCGTCCCCGCATCCTCGGCGCCGCGCTTCGCCTGGGCCCGCCGCGCCTTGACCTGCGCTTCGAGATCGGCGGCGATCCGCGCCTCGGCTTCCGCCGCACGCACTGCGCTCTGCGCTGTCTCGGCGGCGGCCTTCGCCAGCGCGAACGCCTCGGCTTCGCCCGTCGCTTCCGCTTCGAGCCGCGCCCTTTCCTCGGCCGCGAGCTTCAGCGCCTCGTCGCTCTCATTGAGCAGCGCCCGTTCGCGCGCCCCGTCCGATTCGGTCTGCCGGATGCGCTCGCTGAGCTCCTGCCGGCGCGCTTCGGCCCGCCGCGCTTCCTCGGCCAACTGCTCGGCGAGAATGGTGAGCCGCTGCAGCGCCGCGGCCGCTGCCGCTTCGCGATCGCGCAGCGGCTGCACAGCCTGGTCGGCCATGAACACGATCTTCTGCGCTTCGAGCTCGACGTGTTGCGCATCGGCGAGATCGTTGACGAGCCGGCCCTGCTCGGCCTCGGTCTCGTTCTCCGCCGCCCGCGCCGCGATCCAGCGGATGTGGAACAGCATCGCCTCGGCCTTGCGGATTTCCCCGCTGAGCCCGCGATAACGCGTCGCCAGCCGCGCCTGTTTCTTCAGCTGCTCGAGTTGCTGCGTCACCTGCGCGATGACGTCGTCGACGCGCTCGAGGTTCTGCTCGGCCGCCTTGAGCCGGAGCTCCGCCTCGTGCCGCCGCGAATGGAGGCCGGAAATCCCCGCCGCCTCTTCGAGGAGCGCCCGGCGCTGCTGCGGCTTGGCGGCGATCAGTTCGCCGATCTGGCCCTGCCGCACGAGAGCAGGCGAGTGCGCCCCGGTCGAGGCATCGGCGAACAGCAATTGCACGTCGCGAGCCCGAACTTCCTTGCCGTTGACGCGATATACCGAGCCTTCCTCCCGCTCGATGCGGCGCGTGACTTCGAGTACGTCGGCATTGTTCAGAGACGCCGGCGCCGTGCGGTCGGCATTGTCGAGCACCAGCGTCACTTCGGCGGAATTGCGCGCCGGCCGGTTGCCGGAGCCCGAAAAGATCACGTCGTCCATGCCGGAGGCGCGCATCGCCTTGTACGAGCTTTCACCCATCACCCAGCGCATCGCTTCGACGAGATTGGACTTGCCGCAGCCGTTCGGCCCGACGACGCCGGTCAAACCGGGTTCGAGATAGAGCTCGGTCAGGTCCGAGAAGGATTTGAACCCGTGGAGCTTGAGACGCGTGAACTTCATGATGCCTCGATAGCGAACCGGCCCGCCGCACGGAAGCGACGAGCCGGAATCTGGGCCTGAAGTTTGTGGAGAAACTGAGTCTTGGCCGCTTACAGCAGCGGATCGATCTCCGCCGACAGCTGATCCAGCGTCTTCTCGCCCGTCAGCTGCTTGCCGTTGATGTAGAAGGTCGGCGTGCCCTCGAGGCCGAAATCGTTGACCGCCTGGTCGCGCATCGTGCCGATCTTGGTGAAGAAGTCCTGGTTCTTGAGCGCCGTGTTGAAGCTGTCGTCGGAGAAGCCAAGCTGCACCGCGACGGCCTTGACGGCGTCTAGCGGCTTGTCCGAGACGCCCCAGGTGTCCTGCGTCTTGAAATAGGTGCCGATGACGTTCTCATAGGTGCCGATGGCCGACTGCGACAGCCCGCTCGGGTTCTTGGGGTCGGCCGGAGCCGGGGCCGGTGCGGCGGCGCTGGAGCTTGAAGCGTCGGCCGGCGTCGCCGCCGCAGCCGTGCCGTTCGACGAGTCCGCGGCGGCTTCGGCGAGCATAAAGATAGCCGCATCCATGGTGTTGCGGGCGAACGGACGGAGGATGAACTTCACCTTGCCGGTGGTGACGTATTTGTCCTTGAACGCCTGCAGCACGGTGTTGGAGAACAGTGCACAGTGCGGGCAGGTGGGCGAGGCGTACTCGATCACCGTCACCTTGGCGTCCGGGTTGCCGAGCACTTTGTCGGGGATGCCTGCCGGCGCCATCAGCTTCAGCGGATCGATGACGTCGCCTTCTTTGGCGAAGCTCAGTGTGGGGAAGCCGGCAACGCCCGCGGCGGTCGCTGCGGCGGCCAGGATCAAAGTCTCACGGCGGGTCAGTTTCACGACGGAACTCCTTGTTTTGCGGGCAAGTTACACAGCCAATGTGGCGGGGCAAGTGTCGAAACTGTAAGCTTCGGTCACGTGCTAGCGAGGCGGTTTGGAGAGAATCGCGGTCCCGAGGCTCCGCAGCGCATCCTTGAGACCTGGGTTGTTGACGGCGGCAACGGCATCGCCGGCATGTTTCGCCACCTCCGGCAGCGTCGTGCGAGCTTTTGCCTTCTTGGCTGAACCGGTGCTGAACGGCTCGACCGACAGCCGCACCTCCTTGACCAGGAAATAGCCGAAATAGCGGTTCACCGCCGAGGCGATCAGCGACCCCTCGTGGCTCAGCGCCAGCGCATGGCTCAGCGCACAGCGGAGGTACAACGTCGCCCCCTCGTGGCCGGCACCGCGCGGCCATTTGAGCTGGTCGGGAACTGTCACGAGATCGTACGGCTTCGGCGCCATGGCGGCCCAATGGGTAAGGATGTCGCGCGTGGCAAAGCCCCGCTTCTTCAGCGCCGCATCGAGCACGCCGCTCAACGCTTCGGAAACGCCGACTACCCGATTGAGACGCTTTGGCTGGTCCGGTTCTTTGGTCTTGCCTGCCAATAAGTTTTCCCGTTGCGCCGGTCGCCCAGCTGGTTCATCAGGCCATCATGCCAAAACCCGCGGCCTCGCAACAGCACAAGCTCGATGCCGTCGCGGTACTGGCCTGGTACGACCGCCACGCCCGTACCCTGCCGTGGCGTGTTTCGCCCGCCGGCCGCTCCCGCGGCGTCCGCCCCGACCCCTACCGCGTCTGGCTCAGCGAAATCATGCTGCAGCAAACGACCGTCGCCGCCGTCGGCAAATACTACGCCCGGTTCCTCATGCTCTGGCCGACCGTCGAGGCGCTGGCGGCTGCGCCGCTGGCCGCCGTGCTCGTCGAATGGGCCGGCCTCGGCTACTACGCCCGGGCGCGCAACCTTCACGCCTGCGCCGAGGCCGTCGTCGCCCGCTTCGGCGGCAAATTCCCCGAAACCTCGGCCGAGCTGCTGACGCTTCCGGGCATCGGCCCATACACTGCCGCCGCCATCGCGGCCATTGCGTTCGATGAGCCGATCGCCGTCGTCGACGGCAATGTCGATCGCGTCCTCGCCCGCTATCTGGCGCTGCCGGTGGCCGTCCGCGAGGCCAAGGACCAGATCCGCGCTACCGTGCAGGCCTCGGTGCCCGGCCGCGCCGGCGATTTCGCGCAGGCGCTGATGGATCTCGGCGCCACCATCTGCGCCCCGCGCATCGCCAACTGCCTGATCTGCCCGCTGCACGACGGCTGCGCCGGCCGCCGCCTCGATCCGCTGGCCTATCCGGTGAGGGCCGAAAAGCCTGACCGCCCAACCCGCCACGGCCACGCCTTCGTCATCCGCGACGCCGCCGGCGACGTCTTCCTTCGCACCCGTGCCGACACCGGTCTCCTCGCCAAGATGACCGAACCGCCGGTCTCCGAATGGATTGGCGAGAAGTCGCCGCCCGCTTTCCCCTTGGCCGCCGACTGGCGCCACTGCGGCCAGGTAATCCACGTCTTCACCCATTTCCGCCTCGAGCTCGAGATCTGGACCGCCATCATCCCCGATCCCTCGCTCCTCGCCGACGGCTGGTGGGCCGACCCCCGCGAATTGGATGCTGAAGCGCTGCCCACCGTGTTCCGGAAGGCGCTGGCGATGGCGAGGCTCGGCTGACTCACCACAGCCCGGGAACCAGTCGGAACCGCACAGTCTGCCGGTAGTTGGAATATCCTTGGAGCTCGCCGACCAGCATCTTTTCCTCATCGACAATCCGCAGTGCCAGCACCGGCAGGACCACCACAACGATCAGCAGCCCCCAATACGAGCCGAGCGCTAGAGGCACCCCGGCCGTGAGGATCAGCGCCCCCAGATACATTGGATGCCGTACGAGGCCGTAGAGGCCGGTCGAGATGACCTTCAGGCCTTCGCTGATCTCGATCG
>CAZNAE010000086.1:0-14417 GCA_964570695.1 uncultured Devosia sp. | reverse complement strand
GCGCCGAGCTGCTCGAGGCGGAGGCGAAGTCCTATCACTCGCCCGGCACCTGCACGTTCTATGGCACAGCCAACTCCAACCAGATGCTGATGGAAATCATGGGGCTGCATCTGCCCGGCGCGAGCTTCATCAATCCAGGCACGTCGCTGCGCGAGGCGCTGACGCGCGAAGGCGCCAAGCGCGCGCTGTCGCTGACTGCCGAGGGCAACGACTACACGCCGGTCGGCCACGTCATCAGCGAGAAGACCATCGTCAACGGGCTCGTCGGCCTCCATGCCACCGGCGGCTCGACCAACCATACGCTGCACCTCGTCGCGATTGCCGCCGCGGCCGGACTGCAAGTAACCTGGCAGGACATGGCGGACCTCAGCGAGGTCGTGCCGCTCTTGGCCCGCGTCTATCCCAACGGCGTCGCCGACGTGAACCATTTCCACGCCGCCGGTGGAATGGGATTCCTGATCCGCGAGTTGCTCGACAGCGGGCATCTGCATGAAGACGTCAAGACAGTCTGGGGCAGCGGGCTGTCGAGCTACGCGGTCGAGGCGCGGCTGATCGAAGACAAGCTGACGTTCGAGGCTTCGCCGAAGGTCTCGGGCAACCCGAAGGTGCTGGCGCCGGTGCAGGACGCGTTCTCGGTCAATGGCGGGTTGAAGCTGCTAACGGGCAATCTCGGCAAGTCGGTCATCAAGGTCTCGGCGGTGAAGCCGGAGGATCGGGTGATCGAGGCGCCGGCGCGGGTGTTCCACAGCCAGCATGGGCTGCAGGCGGCGTTCAAGGCCGGCGAGCTCACCCACGACATGATCGCGGTGGTCCGCTTTGCCGGCCCCAAGGCGATCGGTATGCCGGAGCTGCACAATCTGACGCCGGCCCTCGGCGTGCTGCAGGGCCGCGGCTTCAAGGTGGCGCTGGTGACCGACGGTCGCATGTCGGGCGCTTCCGGCAAGGTGCCGGCGGCGATCCACGTGACGCCGGAGGCGGTCGACGGTGGTCCGATCAGCAAGCTCCGCGATGGCGACATGCTGCGGCTCGACGCCAATGCCGGCACGCTGACCTTCCTTGGCGACGAGCGCGAATTGCTGGCCCGCACACCGGCAGTCGAAGATCAACGGCACGAGCATTTCGGCATGGGCCGCGAGCTCTTTGCCGGCTTCCGCTCGCTCGTCGGCACCGCCGATCACGGCGCCAGCGTCTTCGGCTAGGAGGCGTTTCCGCCCGCCCGGGAATCTTATAGAGGAGGGGCGGAAGAGGCATTCATGCGTCAGCTCATCGCGGGATTCTCAGTTGCGCTGCTCCTCGCTGGCTGTGCGAGTTTTGGGCCAAGCACGCCGCCGCCGTTGCGCACGCTCGACTATCTGCACGACGATCTCGGTAGCCTTTTGATCGCCTACGATCTGCCGCGCGGGATCGGGCCGGTCGATGGGCCGCAGACAGTGAGCTTCGACATCGCCGGCCCGACTCCAAGGCACGTCAAGGCCGTGCTCGCCCAGGCAGATGCCGATGAAGTCGCCGGCAATCTGCCGCCGCCGGCGACTGGTCGGGCCTACTACCTCTATGATTTCGGGCCGCCCGATCAGACTACCATTCGCGCCGCGCAGCAGGCGGCTCGCGCCGGCAATCTGCAGAACACCGACCTGAAGCTGATGCTCGCGCCGCGTCTCTGCCGATCGGAGGCGACAGTCGACCTGAAGCAGGTGACGGTATCGGTGCTGGTGGCACTGCCGGGCGGCCGGGCGCTGGCTCCGCTGATTGATCACCAATTGCTCGCCCAGTCTGGCGCGGCCAGTCTGCCGGCTTGCAGCTAGGTTGCCTGCTTGGCGCGTTGGCGCGGTCGCGAGAATTTCGGCCCGCTGCCGGCCGTCTGATCGGTCGCACCCGTATCCCAGCTCTGGTTCTTGCGCCAGCGATCCCAGTAAGCGCCGGCCGTCATTTCGCCGCGCAGGTACTCATTGAGCAGATTGCCGATGAGCCCATCCTCGGCAAAGCGCGAGCGCGGACTGTCGTAGGACAGAGCCTTGAACTCGTACTGGATGTCCTCCAGCTCGCGCCGGCGCTGCGCCAGGACCTTCAGCCGGCCCTTCTGCTCCAGCGTTTCGTCCGCTTCCTCGTTCGAGCGCTGCCGCAGATCGTCGAGCTGCTGCAGGATGATGGAATCGGCGGTGTCGGGCGTCATGCGGGCACCCGAAAGCAGCGCATGCGTATCTCCGCCGAGCACATCCGCGAGGCTGGGCGCGGCCATCAGCGGATCGCCACCCTGCATCAGCTCGCGCTGGTTGCGGGAGATGTCGTCGCGCTGGTCCTGCAGCTGGACGATGTGGCCGTCGACTTCCTCGATCCGGGTGACGATGGCGTGTAGCGCCGTCCGCGCCGCGCCGCCACCGGCCGCGTCGATGGCGGCCTGTTCGAGCGCAGCGAGCTCGGCTGCGGCTGCGGCGGCCTTCTGCTTCTGCGCATCGGTATGGTCGCGATAGCGCAGCGGCAGCTCGTTGAGGGCGGCGAAATTGGCGCGGGCCGTGGGGAAGCCGATCAACTCCGCAAGCTTGCCATCGAAGAACGCCGAGAGCGGGTTGGCTCGATAGTTCTTGGTGCTGTAGCCGCGTTCGCGCAGATACATAAACAATTTGTCGTCGCGATACGCTTGGCCCTCGTGTTCCCGGTCCGCCTCGGCCTGCGCTGCGCGGTTCTGGCTTTCGGCCGCGATCGTCGCCAGCCTGGAGGCAATGCGGCGTTTCTCTTCGAACGCCAGATCCCCGCTCAGCACCGGCCGCACTTTCGCGGCGAGGCGCTCGAGCTCGCTGTCGCGCTTGGCCGCGTCGGCTTCGAGACTGGCACGTTCGGCGCTGGCTTTAGCAAGGTCGGCGTCAAGACTTTCGAGCTTCGCCTCCGCCGCCTTCAACGCATCGGCATTCGCCTCGAGCCGCAGCCGAGCCTTGTCGAGCGCCGACCGGATGGTGTCGGACAAGGTCTTGGCCGTGGCAGGTGGCAGTCGAGACGCGGCGAGATCGTTGAGCAGCCCACCCTCCTGCTCGCGCAGTTTCATCACCAGTTCGGAGCTGTGCGACAGGCGGCGCGTGATCTCGTCCTCGTCGCCGCGGATGTCGCGAAGTGCTTCCTCGATGGCGCGAAGGGCGTTGGGTCCGGAGATGCTCATGTCACCACCGGGTCACGGTGCCGCCCAGCACATCGACGACGAAGGCCGGCTCGAGGAAGCCGAAGTCCTTGACGCCGACCAGCGTGTGCTGGATCTGCCCGTCATCCGCCTTGTCCGCCTCGACGGCCCGATAGACGTTCTCGGGTACGCGGATACCCCAGAGCGACACCGTCTCAGTCTTGCCGGTCTGCTCGTCGGGGATCGGCAGGCTCAAGGCCTTGCCATCCGGATCGAGGGCTTCGACCACGAGGTAATAATTGGTCGCGTCGGTGTTGTCCTTGGGGAAGGTCCAGAACCCCCATTTGGCGTCAGGCCGGTCGACGACGGTCAGCCGGTACTCCTGCCGGAGCGTGTCGCGGATGTTGGTGAGATCGGCGACGGCCGCCTCGGCTCCGTCGCGGTCGCCCTGCTGCGCGGCGGCCTTGCCACGATCGCGGATGCCGGCCGCGTCATTGGATGCCTGCTGCACCTTGGTCTCTTCGAAGATCGTCCCGTAGAGCGAGTCCATCTCGGCCGGCAGGGTCTCGGCGAGCTCGACCCGGGCCCGCTCGGCCTGCCCGTCGCGATAGGGCTTGTAGACGAGGAAATAGCCGCCGAGCGCGATGACCAGCATCAGGACGATGGCGGTCGTTGCCGGCAACCAGCGCCGGCGGCCCACATAAATCCCCGCCAACGTCGCGGCGAAGCCGGGCTTGGCACCGGTGTACGCGAAGCGGCGGTCGCGGTGGGCGGCGACGCCGTCCTGCAGCGCGGTCTCGGGCACCGCCATGCCGATGCTCTCATAGATGGCCGCGAGCCGCGCGGCCGCATCCGGGCCGTCGAGGGTCGGTTCGCGACGCAGCATGTTGGCCACATCCATGGCCAGCATCGTCTCGCTCAAGGGGTTCTTAGCGCCCGCGTCGGCGACAATATCGTCGGGTGCGTTCACGCCGTTATCCGTTGGCCGGTCATTCTCACGCGTCGCCGTTTGGCTGCTGCGTCGGCGACCTGCTGCCTCTTAATCTATGACGCACAACCGGGTGCACAATTGATCGGCACCAGACCCGACACTATTTTGACCGACATGGTGCGAAAAAGACGCATGGAAAGAGCCTGAAACACATGGATTTTGGCGGCCGCTACCTGTTCGGCGCAAAACGGGCCGAAGTTTGGGCAGCGCTGAACGACGCCAGGGTGCTCGAGGCGGTGATTCCGGGCTGCGAGCACCTCGTCTGGACCAGCCCCTCGACCCTCGACCTCAGAATCAGGGTCAATCTGGGGGTCGTCCGTCCGGTGTTTTCGGGCGAACTGGCGCTGAGCGACGTACATCCGGCCGAGCGTTACACGCTCTCCGGCCGCGGCAAGGGGGGCATGCTCGGACTGGCGCACGCTTCGGCCGAGATTTCGCTCAGCGATGCCGAGGTGAACACGATCCTGGCCTTCCAAGCGGTCGGCAAGGCCGACGGTGGCATCATGCGGCTAGGACGGACGCTGATCGGCGGTTCGGCGCAGAAAGTGATCGATGGCTTCTTTGAATCCATCGGCCGCGAGATGGGGGCAATTGTGACAGCGCTGCCGCAGGTTTAGCCGCGCGCCATTTTTGACCAAACGTTCAAAAACCGCCGTTTTCCCTCTTGCCGCGCGGGAAATTGCGCGATTGTATCCGTGCCAACGCGCGAGGGCATGAAAGCGGCAACCGCCGCTCCTGGCGCGAACAGGGAGACTTCCATGACCAACTTCAAACGGCACCTCGGTGCCTTGGCCGTCGGCGTTGCCGCGGTCGCGCTGATGGCCGGCACCGCGTTCGCCGATCCGGCGGTGATCTATGACCTCGGCGGCAAGTTCGACAAGTCGTTCAACGAAGCCGCCTACAACGGCGCCGAGCAGTGGAAGAAAGAGACAGGTGGCACGTACCACGATCTCGAAATCCAGGCCGAGGCGCAGCGCGAGCAGGCCGTGCGCAAATTCGCCCAGGCTGGCTACAGCCCGATCGTCGTGACCGGCTTCAGCTTCGCCGACACGCTCGCCAAAGTGGCGCCGGACTTCCCGAACATCCACTTCGTGCAGATCGACTCCGTCGTCGACCAGCCGAACGTCGAGTCGGTCGTCTACAAGTCGAACGACGCCTCGTATCTCGCGGGCGTGCTCGCCGCCAAGACCAGCAAGACTGGCAAAGTCGGCTTCGTCGGCGGCATGGACATTCCGCTGATCCACGCCTTCTTCTGCGGCTACAAGGAAGGCTTCATGGCCACCAACACCTCGGGCCAGGTGTTCGAGAACTATACCGGTACCACGGCTGCGGCCTGGAATGACCCGGTCGGCGCCGGCGAGCTCGCCAAGGCCGACTTCGACAAGGGCGCGGACATCGTCTACGCCGCGGCCGGTGCCTCGGGCCTCGGTGTGATCCAGGCGGCCAAGGACGGCGGCAAGCTGTCGATCGGCGTCGACAGCAACCAGAACTACCTGGCCCCCGGCTCGGTGCTGACCTCGGTGCTGAAGCGCGTCGACGTGACCGTCTACAACGCGTTCAAGAATGACGCGACCTTCAAGGCCGGCGTGGTGTCGCTCGGCGTTGCGGAGAACGGTGTCGGTCTCGCCATGGACGACAACAACAAGCCGCTGATCTCGGCCGACGCCCAGGCGGCGGTCGATGCCGCGACCAAGGGCATCGCCGACGGCTCGGTCAAGGTGCACGACTACACTGCCGACAACCAGTGCCCGTGACCGCACGGACGTGAGCACGTCTGACTCGCAATCCACTCCAGCGCAGCGCCCCCAACGGGGCGCTGCGACCGATCTGGCCATCGAACTCAAGGGCATCAACAAGAGCTTCGGGCCGGTCCGCGCCAACCGTGACATCAACCTCAAGGTCCGCCGCGGCACAATCCACGGCATCGTCGGCGAAAACGGCGCCGGCAAATCGACCCTGATGTCGATCCTCTACGGCTTCTACACGGCCGACAGCGGCGAGATCTTCGTCAACGGCCAGTTGGCCCACATCACCGATTCCCGCCATGCCCTCCGCCTCGGCATCGGCATGGTGCACCAGCACTTCATGCTGGTCGACAATTTCTCCATCCTCGAGAATGTCATTCTAGGCGCCGAGGAAAGCGCGCTGCTTGCGTCGTCGCTGGCCAAGGCCCGCGGCGAGCTGAAGCGCCTCGCCGCCGACTATAGCCTCGACGTCGATCCCGATGCGATCGTCCAGGACG
Source organism: uncultured Devosia sp. (assembly GCA_964570695.1). Taxonomy (GTDB): domain Bacteria; phylum Pseudomonadota; class Alphaproteobacteria; order Rhizobiales; family Devosiaceae; genus Devosia_A. The sequence continues at coordinate 8,078 of CAZNAE010000086.1, read as the reverse complement.
TCTCGGTCGGCCAGCAGCAGCGCGTCGAAATCCTCAAGGCCCTCTATCGCGGTGCCGATGTGCTCATCCTCGATGAGCCGACGGGCGTGCTGACCCCGGAGGAAGCCGACGATCTGTTCCGCGTGCTGCACGTGCTGCGCGACCAGGGCAAGACGGTTATCCTGATCACCCATAAGCTCCGCGAGATCATGGCCATCACCGACAGCGTTTCGGTGATGCGGCAGGGCCTGATGGTTGGCACGATGCCGACCGCCGAGACCTCGCCGGAAAAGCTCGCCGAGCTGATGGTCGGCCGCCGCGTGCTGCTGCGCGTCGACAAGGGGCCGGCGCATCCCGGCAAGACGCTGCTCGAGGTCAAGAACCTCGTCGTCGCCGACGACCTCAAGGTGGTGCGCGTCAAGGGCGTCAGCTTCACCGTGCGGGCCGGCGAGATCGTCGGCATTGCGGGCGTTGCCGGCAACGGCCAATCCGAGTTGCTCGAATCGATCGCCGGCATGCGCGACCAGAACTCGGGCGATGTCGTGCTCAACGGCAATGTCCTGTCGCTTGAAGGCGACGACGGCGCCGCCCGGGCGAGGCTTGCGGGCCTGGCGCATGTTCCCGAGGACCGTCAGCGCATGGGCCTCGTCACCCAGTTCGAGGAATGGGAAAACAACATCCTCGGCTATCAGGATGAGAAGGCCTATGGGGCAGGCCTCATCCTCGATATCCCCGTGGCCCGCAAGCAGGCCGAGGAGCGGATGAAGAAGTTCGATGTCCGCCCGCCGAATTCACGGCTCAAGACCTCGAGCTTTTCCGGCGGCAACCAGCAGAAGATCGTTCTGGCCCGCGAAATGGAGCACGACCCCAAGGTGCTGGTGGTGGGCCAGCCGACGCGCGGCGTCGACATCGGCGCCATCGAATTCATCCACAACCAGATCATCAAGATGCGCGACGCCGGCAAGGCGATCCTCCTAGTCTCTGTCGAACTCGACGAGATCCGCTCGCTCAGCGACCGCATCCTTGTGATGTTCGATGGTCACATCGTCGGCGAAGCCGATCCGGCCGTCGCCACCGAAGGCGAACTCGGCCTGATGATGGCCGGCATTGCCAGCAAGGAAGCCGCCGAATGAATGTTGCGACTGTCGGGGTGAGATTGTGAGCGTCCGCCGGCCGCTGCCACGTTGGGCAGATGTTGCGTTGTTGCCGCTGCTGAACCTGGCGCTGGCGATGATCGTCTCCGGCGTGGTCATCGCGCTCATCGGGCAGAACCCGTTCGACGCCATCCGCATCATGACCTACGGCGCCTTCGGTTATGGCGAGGGCCTCGGCTTTACGCTGCATTTTGCCACCGATTTCGTGTTCACCGGCCTCGCCGTGGCGGTTGCCGCCCATGCCGGCCTGTTCAACATCGGCGCTGAAGGCCAGGCCTATATTGCCGGTCTCGGGGCGATCGCCGTCGGCCTCCTGCTCGACCACACCCATTGGCTGCTGGTGCTGCCGCTCGCCATCGCGGCCTCCGCCGCCCTCGGCGCCGCTTGGGCTTTCATCCCGGGCTATCTGCAGGCCAAGCGCGGCAGCCACATCGTCATCACGACGATCATGTTCAATTTCATCGCTTCGGCGATCATGGTCTATCTGCTCAACTACGTGCTGAAGCCGATGGGGGTGCAGGAACCCTCGACCGCGAACGTGATGGCGGCCGGCAAGATCCCGCAGTTGCGACAGTTCCTGCCGTTTTTCGGCTACGCCCCGCTCAACATGACGATCATCTTCGCGATCCTCGCGCTGATCTTCGTCTACGTGCTGATCTGGCACACCAAGTTCGGCTTCGCGATGCGTACCATGGGGCACAACCCGACGGCCTCGCTCTATGCCGGTATCTCGAACAGCAAGATGATCATCATCATCATGATGATCTCGGGTGCGCTGGCCGGGATGGTTGCCGTCAACGAAGTGCTGGGCGTCCAGGCGCGCATCGTCATCGACTATACCTCCGGCTACGGCTTCGTCGGCATTGCCGTGGCGCTGATGGGGCGCAACCACCCAGTCGGCATCGCGCTCGCCGCGATTCTCTTCGGTGCACTTTACCAGGGCGGGCTCGAACTACAGTTCGAGATGCCGGCCATCAACCGCGACATGATCGTCGTTATCCAGGCGCTGGTCATCATGTTCACCGGCGCGATGGAGGGCCTCCTCCGGCCCGGCCTCGAGAACGCATTCATGATCTACAAGCCACGGCAGAAGGCCGACGCCGTTGCCCGCGAGACCGTCGGCACGGAAGGCTGAACATGGGCTTCGAAGACATCATCTCGACCCTGGCGGCGACCATCCGCCTGACCACCCCGTTGCTTCTCGCCTGCCTTGCAGGCCTGTATTCGGAGCGTTCCGGCATCTTCGATATCGGCCTCGAAGGCAAGATGCTGGCCGGCGCGTTCGGTGCCGCTTCGGTCGCCGTGGTCACCGGCAACGCCTGGCTCGGGCTCCTCGCCGCGATCATCGTCTCGATCGGCATGGCGATGCTGCATGCGGTCGCCTCGATCACCCTCAAGGGCAACCAGATCATCTCCGGCGTGGCGATCAATTTCCTCGCCCAGGGGCTCACCGCCGTGCTCGGCCTCGCCTGGTTCCATCAGGGCGGCCGCACGCCGCAACCCCCCGATGGTGGCCGCTTCGTCGGCATCGTCTGGCCGGGCGCCGAGCAGTTCCACTCCGTTCCGATCATCGGCCCGATCTATTCGGTGCTGCTCTCGGGGCAGAACATCCTCGTCTATGTCGCGTTCATCGCCGTGCCGGTGACCTACTGGGTGCTCTATAGAACGCGGTTCGGACTGCGCCTGCGTGCTGTTGGCGAAAACCCCAAGGCGGTCGATACCGCCGGCATCTCGGTTTATCTGCTGCGCTACCGGGCGCTGATCATCACCGGAGCGCTGTGCGGCGTCGCCGGCGCCTATTTCTCGATCGCCCAGGGCAATGGCTTCGTCAACAACATGACGGCCGGCAAGGGCTACATCGCGCTGGCTGCGTTGATCTTTGCCAAATGGCGGCCGGTACCGGCGATGTTCGCAACGCTGCTGTTCGGCTTCCTCGACGCGCTGCAGATCAGGCTGCAGGGCGTACCATTGCCGCTGATCGGGCCGATCCCCGTACAATTCATCCAGGCGCTGCCTTACGTGCTGACCTGCGTGCTGCTCGCCGGCTTCATCGGCAAGGCGATCGGGCCTAAGGCGGGTGGCGTGCCTTACACGAAGGAACGCTGAATTGCCGACTGACGCCGAGCTATTTGCCGCCGCCGAAGCGGTTCGCGCCAAGGCCTATGCGCCGTACTCGCGCTTCCACGTTGGGGTGGCGATCCTCGCCGACGATGGCAAGATTTACACCGGCTGCAACATCGAGAACGCCGCGTACCCGATCGGCAACTGCGCCGAAGCTTCGGCGATTGCTGCGATGATCGCGGGTGGCGGCAAGCGCATCAGGCGGGTCTATGTTACCGGGCCCGGCAGGGCGCCGGTAACGCCCTGCGGCGGCTGCCGGCAGCGGCTACGCGAGTTCGCCGACCTCGATGTCGTGGTGATCTCCCACGGCGTCGACGGCGCGCCACTGAGCCAGACGCTGGCACAGTTGCTGCCGCACAGCTTCGGGCCGGAGTTTTTGGCGTGACGGTTTTTGCCGCGAGCGCGCAACCATCGCAGGGGCATGTCGTTATCAGGCACAAAGCCGACGACCTTGCCCTCAGGTCGAAGGCCCGTGAGATAGACGCCCGCCTCGACAGCTTGTTGATGGGGGGCGTCTATCTTTGTTAGTCTCAACCGTTCTCGTGACGGTTGCGCAGCGGTGCACGAGCCCGGACAAGCGGACCGTGCAGGCGCCGATCGGCGGCAGACGCTGAGCCGGACGCCATTGGAGGCACTATGAGTTTGAGGGTCGTCGACACCCCGGCGCCATCGGCCAAGCCGGTCAAAGTGGCTGCGCCGCCGGCGCGCAACCCAGGTTTCCCGCTCGATCTCGACTGGGTTGGCCGCGTCCGCATGAACCGCTCGGCCTTGGAGCGCCGCGCCGCGACCATCGGTACGCGCCGCACGGTGAAGAAGGACTGGCAGGCCGCCTGGCTGCTCCGCGCCATCACCCTGATGGATCTGACGACGCTCAACAGTGACGACACGCCGGGCCGCGTCGAGCGGCTCTGCGCCAAGGCCCGCCATCCGGTGCGCGCCGATATCCTTGGGGGGCTCGGCGTCGCCGATCTGAAGATCACGCCGGCGGCGGTGTGCGTCTATCACGCCTTTGTCGCCACCGCGGTCAAGGCGCTCGAGGGCACCGGCATCCCAGTCGCCGCCGTCTCGACCGCCTTCCCGCATGGCCTCGCGCCGGTCGACACCAAGCTCCGCGAAATCGAGGAGTCGGTTGCGGCTGGGGCGAAGGAGATCGACATCGTCATCGAGCGCCAGATGGTGCTCAATGGCGACTGGCAGGCGCTCTATGACCAGATCAAAGCGTTCCGCAAGGCCTGTGGTGACGCGCATATCAAGACCATCCTTGGTACCGGCGAGCTGGCAACGCTCAACAACGTCGCGAAAGCCTCGCTGGTCTGCATGCTGGCGGGCGCCGATTTCATCAAGACCTCGACTGGCAAGGAGAAGGTGAACGCCAATCTGCCGACCTCGCTGGCGATGATCCGTATGATCCGCTGGTTTGACGAAGAGACCGGTGTGGAGATTGGCTACAAGCCGGCTGGTGGCATTAGCTCGGCTAAAACGGCGCTCGACTACATGGCGCTGATGAAGGAAGAGCTCGGGGTGCACTGGCTGACGCCGCATTTGTTCCGCTTCGGCGCATCGAGCCTGCTGACCGATATCGAGCGGCAGCTCGAGCATGGGCTGACCGGGCACTACGCGGCGGATTATCGGCAGCCGATGGTGTAGAGCCACGCCCTCGTGGTTCGACAGGCTCACCATGAGGGCTACTGAGACTGCGGCGATGAGGCGTCCTCGGAGGTCCTCATCCTGAGCTTGTCGAAGGACGAGGGCCGGTGGCCCGGAGGACGTTGCATGAACAAGATCGCCGAAATCTTCGAGAGCCTCGACTACGGCCCGGCACCGGAGAGCGCCGAGCCGGCGCTGGCTTGGCTCGCGGGCTATGACAACAAGTTCGGCCACTTCATCAATGGCAAATGGACGAAGCCGGGCAAGACTTTTGCCAGCGACAACCCGGCGACCAACACGCCCCTGGCACAGATCACCGACGGCAGCGCGGCGGACGTCGACAAGGCGGTGAAGGCGGCGCGGGCGGCGTTTCCGGCGTGGTCGGTCCTGAGCGGCTATGAGCGCGGCAAATATCTCTATGCCATCGCGCGGCTGGTGCAGAAACATTCGCGCCTGTTCGCCGTGCTCGAGAGCCTCGACAACGGCAAGCCGATCCGCGAGAGCCGCGACATCGATATCCCGCTGGTGGCACGGCATTTCTATCACCACGCCGGCTGGGCGCAGCATCTCGAGCGCGAGTTCCCCGGCATGGCGCCCTACGGCGTCTGCGGCCAGATCATCCCCTGGAATTTTCCGCTGCTGATGCTGGCTTGGAAGATCGCGCCGGCGCTGGCGGCGGGCAACACGGTGGTGCTGAAGCCGGCCGAATTCACCTCGCTCACCGCGCTGCTGTTCGCCGAGATCGTCGCCAAGGCAAAGCTGCCGCCGGGCGTCGTCAATATCATCACCGGTGAAGGTGGCACTGGCGCGGCGCTGGTCAACCATCCGGACGTCGACAAGATCGCCTTCACCGGCTCGACCGAAGTCGGCAAGATCATCCGCGCCGCGACGGCCGGCACCGGCAAGGGGCTGAGCCTCGAGCTCGGCGGCAAATCGCCCTATATCGTCTTCGACGATGCCGACATCGACAGCGCCATCGAGGGGCTGGTCGACGCCATCTGGTTCAACCAAGGCCAGGTGTGCTGCGCCGGCTCGCGCCTACTCGTGCAGGAATCGATAGAAGATCGCTTCATCACCAAGCTCAAGAAACGCATGGCAACGCTGCGCGTCGGCGATCCGCTCGACAAGGCCGTCGATATCGGCGCACTGGTGGCGCCGGTGCAGGTTGAGCGGGTCCGCGATCTCGTCAAGAAGGGCGTCGCCGAGGGCGGCACGCTTTATGAGCCTGATCTCGACATGCCTAAGGGCGGCTGCTTCCTGAAGCCGGCGCTGATCACGAATGTGTCGCCCGCCAATTCGGTGGTGACCGAGGAGATCTTCGGGCCGGTGCTGGTGGCGATGAGCTTCCGCACACCCGAAGAGGCGGTGGCACTCGCCAACAACACAAAATACGGGCTCGCGGCGACGATCTGGAGCGAGAACATCAATCTCGCGCTCGACATCGCGCCCAAGATCAAGGCTGGCGTGGTGTGGATCAACGGCACCAACAATTTTGACGCCGCCGTCGGCTTCGGTGGCTACAAGGAATCCGGCTTTGGCCGCGAAGGCGGCAAGGAAGGCATGGGCGCGTACCTCAAGCCGAAATGGGAGAAGGAGCTGAAGCCGTTTACGGCGCCGAAGGCTGCGGCCAAGCCGGTGGCGCTCGATGACCAAGACGGGATCGACCAGACCGCCAAGATGTATATCGGCGGCAAGCAGGCGCGGCCGGACAGTGGCTATTCGCGGCCGGTGCATGGACCTGCAGGTGAGCTTGTCGGTGAGGTCGGCGAGGGCAACCGCAAGGATATCCGCAACGCCGTCGAGGCGGCGCGCGGCGCGCTAGGCTGGGCGACAACCGCGGCGCACAGCCGGGCGCAGATCCTCTATTTCATTGGCGAAAACCTGGAATACCGTTCCGACGAGTTCGCGCGGCGCCTCCGGGCGCAGACCGGCGAAAGCCTCGCCTCCGCGCAGAAGGAAGTTGCGGCCTCGGTCGAACGGCTGTTCGCTTTTGCCGGCTGGGCGGACAAATATGACGGCGCGGTCCACAATCCGCCGAGCCGGACGATCGCTATCGCCATGGTCGAGCCGATCGGCGTGATGGGTATCGTGGCGCCGCCGAGCCGGCCGCTGCTCGGCTCGATCGCGCTCCTGGCGCCGGCGCTGGCGATGGGCAATCCCGTGGTGCTGGTGCCGTCGGAGAAGTCGCCGCTGTCGGCGACTGATCTCTACCAGGTAATGGAAACCTCCGACGTGCCGGCAGGCGTGGTCAACATCGTCACGGGGGCTTCCGCCAGCCTCGCCAAGACTATGGCGGAGCATGACGGCATCGACGTCCTCTGGTTCGCGGGTGATGCTGCGACCTCGACGATGGTCGAGAGGGCCTCGACCGGCAACCTCAAGCAGACCTGGACCTCGCGCGGGCTCTATTACGACCTGAGCGACAAGGCGAAGTTCGAGGGCGACTACTTCCTCCGCCGCGCCACGCAGGTGAAGAACGTCTGGGTGCCGTATGGGGCGTGATCTCGATGGCAGTGCGTGCGGCCCCCACCCCCGGCCCCTCCCCACGAGGGGGAGGGGGGCGACGTCGGCCAGCTTGGTGGCAAGCGTCGACACCTACGTTTCTTGCGCGCCCCTCCCCCCCGCGGGGAGGGGAAGGGGGTGGGGGCCGCACGCACGGGGTGGTCGCTCATGAGCAAATCACGCGCACGTCAGCTTCGGGTGGGCGGCACGCCCATCGAACGTAGGCTCTGGGCGATCCTTGGCCAGTTCCGGGCCGAGGGCTATCACTTCCGGCGGCAGGTGCCGATTGGACCGTACTACGCCGATATTGCGTGCCATCATGCCAAGCTCGTCATCGAGGCCGATGGCCAATCCCACATCGATGCTGTTTACGACGCGCGACGCGATGCGCATATGCAGACCCGCGGCTTCACAGTGCTGCGCTTTTCCAACGCCGATATCGTCTCCAACGCCGAAGGTGTATTTGCTTCCATCGCGGAAGCTCTTTCGGGCGTTGTGCCATTGGCCCCCACCCCCAGCCCCTCCCCACGAGGGGTAGGGGGGCCAAGGAAACGAAAGCTTCGTGAAGGGCTGAGAGAACTGGCGGCCAGAGCGGGCGGGGCGTCCTGATGGTCTTCCTGCCGCAGGAAGTCATCGTGCGCAAGCGCGATGGCGGAGTGTTGACGCGCGGCGAGA
>CAZNAE010000085.1:0-14626 GCA_964570695.1 uncultured Devosia sp. | reverse complement strand
TGCCCAGATAGTCGACGTCGAGCGCCTGCTCGGTGGTCCCTTGCATCTCCCACGAGTGGGTTACGTTGAACCACGAAATGACCGCCGGAAAATCGACGAATGAGACGCCGTAGAGGGTTAGCACCAGCGCCGTGAAGTTCGACATCACCAGCCATTTGTTCGATTTGTCGAGCACGATCCGCGTCAGGATCAGCAGCAGCCCGACCGCCACCAGAGCCATCCAGATGCCCGCCGCGATCCGCCATTCCGTCAGCTCATAGGTCTCGACGTAGAGCTTGAGGCGCAAGATCGCCGAGATCACCAGCCAGACGTTTTGCGCGATCCAGACATACACCAGCCCGCGGATCAGCTCGGACTTGCGGCCCGGTCCGTCCCTCCGCATTGCCGCCAGGACGAAGGCGCCAGCCAATACTGCGGTGATCACCAGCGGATAGGCCGCGTGATGCGCGTAGTCGGCATAGCTCAAGCCATCAGGCAACCGCATGCCGCCCCACAGATAGACGATATCGGTGAGGGTCTCTGCCGCGAACAGCAGGTTGAAGACGACGAGCGAATTGCGGATCGCCGCGCCGCCGAACAAGACGCTCTCGCGCCGCGGCAGCATCGGCCCCTGCATCGGCGCCGCCGGCTCCCAGCACAACAGCTTTGGCACAAGGATCGGCCAGCTGATCACCGCGATGAAGCCCCAGAGCACGATGCGTTCCGGATCGAGCAGCTTCAGCAATTCGTCGAAGCGGATCGTCCGCAGGGCGAACTCGATCACCGGATTGGCCGCCGCGAACAGCAGCACGAACACCGCGGCGCAGACCAGCGGCACGATCCAGACCAGTACGAGATGGACGACCCCGCCGACGGACCTCTGGCCGACGGACTCTACGACAAGCCGCCAGGCATCAGCGACCAGCCGCACCGGTGCGAGCGTATTGAACCGCGTCGTCGCTCCCAGCCAGTCCTCATAGCGCGGCAGCAGATCGGCGGCGCTCAGCGTCAACAGGCTGACCGCGCCCATCGCCATCGGCCACCACAACAGGTTTGCCGACTCGACCAGCGGCAGCGTCGCCAGCATGGTGACCAGAAGCATCGCCGCGGTTCGCCCGTCGGTCAGCTTGTGGGGATGGAGCGCCAGCACGCAACCGCTCAGCGCCAGACAGAAGAGCGCGAGACTGATGCCGGGTTGATGCCGGAAGAAGCAGAAATCGGCGAGTGCGATGAGGAGGAGCAGCGCCAGGACCGCGCGGCCGGTCTGCCTGGTCCAGATTGAGTCAGCCGTGGCCGGGCTGTTCGCCTCGCTCAGTGTTGCGTCGGTCATAAGGGCCCTCTTCCCGTTCGCCGATGGCAAGGCGCAACGCCGACGTGGACCGTTCGCGCGCATCGTCTCTCGCATCCGCCCACCAGGCGTCCATCAGGATGCAATCGGGCAGCGGGATGGGGCGGTTGGGCGAAGGCTGGATCGGGTTGCGCATGACGAGAGCATGCGGCCCGACTTTGCAGTTTTTGTGCAGAGCCGTCGGAAGTTTTGAGGATTCAGCGGTCTAGCAGTCCGAGCAGGCGCGTCGCCGCGTCGAACTCGGCGCGGCGCTTGCCTCGGCGCAGCGCGATCTCCTCGACCTCGCCCCACATCGCGACGTTGTGATCCTCGTCAACGTGCGCCGCGAGCCACACGCTTTCGGGGTCGAGCAGGTGGTGTCGCAGCGCCAGCGCCAGCAGGCCAGACCCGGTGATCGAGGTAATCGCATTCATCGCCGTCAGAGGCAGCAGCGGCTCGTCCTCGAGCGCCTGGCCGAGCTTCGCCAGCGTCGCCGGGGGCTGCGCCTGGTGCACGATGCCGATGGTCGGCTGGAAGGCGACAGAAAAGTGCCGCGCCAGCTTGACCAGCGCACCGTCCCACAACTCTTCCTGCCGTTGCACCAGCGAGTGCGGCGTGTCGGCACGATAGAGCAGCAAATCGCTGCCGGCATATTTGACGATCTCGGCCCTCAGCGCCGGCATCGACTCCTCGCCTGCCTCGATCGCTGAGTTGACCAGCCGCGTCATCGGCATCGTCGCCGGATCGATGAACTCGCGCTGCGCCGCCCATTCCTCCACCATTGCGGCGGCCACCGCCTGGGATGGCACGACGACCGGTTTCAAGCCCGGCGTCTTTGGCACCTTGCCGTCAAGTGCAATGGCAAAGCCTTCGCCCACGGTCTTGACGCCAACATCCTTATAGAACCGCTTGGGCAGTTCGCGCTTCACATGCGCCTGTGCCCGGCCATAGCCGTCGTCGCGATGTTGGTGCGCGTCGTCAAGGAACTCACGCATGCGCCGCCCTGAGCACCTGATCGATGGCGCCATCAAGCTGGTCGAAGCGATCGATGACAATATCAGCGCCGGTCGCCCGCAATTCGTCCGCCTCGTGATAGCCCCACGCCACGCCGATCGCCTTGACCCCGGCTGCCTTCGCCATCCGCATGTCGTGTACCGTATCGCCGATCATCACGGTCTCGGCCCGACTCGCCCCGGCCTTCGTCATCGCCGTCTCGATCATCTGCGGATCGGGCTTGCCGCGATTGTGATCGGGCGTTTGAATGGAGTTGAAGCGCGCGGTCAGGCCATGTTTCTCAAGCAGCGTCGTCGCGCCGTGGAAGCCCTTGCCTGTCGCCACCGCGAGGATCATCTGCGGATCCTCCTGAAGCTGATCCAATGCCTCCAGCGCGCCCGCGAACAACGGCTCGCGAGAGTTCGCACTGGCGCTGTAGCGCGCACGGTACGCTTGGCCGATCGCCGCGGCCCTCTCTGCTGTGACGCCCGGTGCAAGGATGCTCAGCGCATCCTTGAGCGTGATGCCGGAAACCGAACGGATGGTCTTTCGGTCGGGCACGGCCTGCCCGACATCGCCGAACGATGTCACCACCGTGTCGACGATCAGTGCCTCGGAGTCGATCAGCGTCCCGTCGAGATCGAAAATCACCAGTCTCATTCGTCTTCCGGGTCCTGATCCTTGACGTCGTAGCGGTCGGCGTTGAAACCGAGCGCGTCGAAACTCTGCTGCATGTGCGGCGGCAGCGGCGCGCTGACGTCGAGGATCTTGCCCGTCTTCAGCGGCAAACGGATACGGCGCGCGTGCAAATGCAGGCCCTCGCCCAGCCCCGGCGCACCCTGAAAATTCTCGATGTTGAAATAGCGCGGATCGCCCATGATCGGATTGCCGAGCTGCTGCATGTGGACGCGCAATTGGTGCGTGCGCCCAGTCACCGGCTTCAGCGTCACCCAGGCGAAGCGCCGCGCCGCCACGTCGGTGGTCGAGTAATAGGTCATCGAATGCTGCGCGCCGGGATAGTTCTGCTCGACCACCGCCATCTGTTCAGTGTCACCGACGATCTGTTTGGCAAGGAAGCACGAGATGCTGCCCTGCGCCGGCTTCGGATTTCCATAAACCAACGCCCAATAGATCTTCCGGGCCGCGCGGGACTGGAACACTTTTCCAAAATGTGCTGCCGAGGCCCGCGTCTTCGCCACCACCAGCACGCCCGATGTATCGCGGTCGAGCCGATGCACCAGCCGCGGCGCCTCGCCCTGCTTGTTGGGAAGGCTTTTCAGCAACCCATCCATATGCCGCTTGGTGCCGCTGCCGCCCTGCGAGGCAAGTCCTGCCGGCTTGTTGAAGACGTAGAGCTCGTCGTCCTCGTAGAGGATGAGATCGCGGAGGAAATTCGCGTCTTCGGCGACGATCTTGGTCTCGATCCGCCGCACCTCGGCCTCGAGCGGCGGCACGCGAACCAGTTGCCCGGCGGCCAGCCGCGAATTGGTCTTGGCGCGACCGCTATCGATCCGCACTTGCCCGGTTCGGATCAGTTTCTGCAGATGCCCGAACGTCACGTCGGGGAAATGGACCCCGAACCAGCGGTCGAGGCGCATGCCATCTTCGTCACGGGCAACCGCTTGCTGCCGGGCACCGCTCATGCCGGACCTCGGATCATCACCAATCCGCCGTAGAGCGCGCCGATCCCGCCGATCACCGATACGAGCACATAGAGCAGCGCCTGCCCGATCTCGCCGCGCTCGATCATCGAGATCGCGTCGAGCGAGAACGACGAGAACGTCGTGAAGCCGCCGAAGATTCCGACGGCCACGAACAGCCGCGCATCGGCTTGCCAAGCCGGCGTCGTCCGCACGAGGTAGCCGATGAACAGCCCCATCGCCAGCGAGCCGACAATGTTGATCAGCATCGTGCCGAGCGGAAAGCTCGAGCTCCACGCCTTGCCCACCAGCACGCCGAAGCCATAGCGCGCCATCGAGCCGAGCGCTCCGCCAACTGCCACCAAGAGATATGGGTTCATTTCAATCGCTCAGGCCTGATCTTCGGCCCTCTTTGCCCTCAACCGGGCAAAATACTCAAGCCGCTTCTTGATCTCACGTTCGAACCCCCGTTCGACCGGGCGGTAGAATTCCTGGCGGCCGAGTTGTTCGGGGAAGTATTCCTGCCCGGAAAACCCTTCCGGTATGTCGTGGTCGTATTGGTAGCCCTCGCCATAGCCCTGCCCCTTCATCATCTTCGTCGGAGCGTTGAGGATGACCATCGGTGGCATCGGCGAGCCGGAGGAGCGGGCCAGCGCCATCGCTTCGTTGAACGCCACCTCCACCGAGTTCGATTTGGGCGCGGTGGCGAGATAGACCGTCAGCTCGGCGAGCGCCAACTCGCCCTCGGGTGAGCCCAGCATCTCGTAGGCGTCGCGCGCCGCGATCGCCAGCGGCAGCGCCTGCGGATCGGCCATGCCGATATCCTCGCTCGCCATACGGATCAGCCGCCGCGCCAGAAACAGCGGATTCTCCCCCGCCACCAACATACGCGCGAGATAATATAGCGCCGCATCGGGATCGGACCCACGCACAGTCTTGTGCAGCGCCGAGATCAGGTTGTAATGCCCGTCCTGCTTCTTGTCGTAGATCGGTGCGCGGCGTTGCACCACGTGGAGAAGGGCCGGCTTGTCGAGCACCTCGCCCGGCTTGGTCGCAGCGAACACTTCCTCGATCAGCCCGAGCAGCGCGCGGCCGTCGCCGTCGGCCAGCTCGTAGAGCGCCGTTCTGGCGTCGTCGTCGAGCGGCAGCTCCTGGCCCAGCGCCGCTTCTGCCCGCGCCGCCATCTGCTCGAGTTCGTCCGGCGTGAACGAATTGAGCCGCAGCACCTGTGCCCGCGACAGCAGCGCGGCGTTGAGCTCGAAGCTTGGATTCTCGGTCGTCGCTCCGACCAGCGTCAGCGTGCCGTCTTCCATCACCGGCAGGAAGCCGTCCTGCTGCGCCCGGTTGAAGCGATGGATTTCGTCGACGAAGAGCAGCGTCCGGTGCCCGCTCAGCCGCTCGAACCGCGCCTCCTCGAACACCTTCTTGAGGTCCGCGACGCCTGAGAACACCGCCGAGATCTGCTTGAACCGGTAGCCCACCGCATCGGCCAGCAGCCGCGCGATCGTGGTCTTGCCGGTGCCCGGCGGTCCCCACAGGATCAGCGAGCCCAGCCGGCCCGAGGCGATCATTCGCCTGAGCGTGCCATCAGGTCCGAGCAGATGGCGCTGGCCGATCACCTCGTCGAGGGTTTTCGGGCGCAGCCGGTCAGCCAGCGGGCTGTCGCCCGCCCGCTCGGTCGGTTCCACCGCGAAGAGATCGGGCATCAGGCGTCCATTGGTTCAACCGCTGACGTAGGACTGGATCATCCGTCCGTCGCGCTTCAGCACAATCTGCCATCCGTCCGCTCGCGTCGAGACCAGGGACTTGAACGTCCCCACATCGTTGATGTCGCGGCCGTCGATCGAGACGATCACGTCACCCTTCTGCAGGCCCATGTCCTCCGCCGGCGAGCCACTGGTGACCGCCGTCACCACCACGCCTTTGCTGTCGAACGGCAGGTCGAGGTCCTGGGCCACCGGCGGCGACAACGTCGCCACGGTGGTCCCCGCAAACCGCGTGTCGCCGCTGATCTGCGCGGTCTCGTCGGCCGACGCGCCCGGCGCCGGCGCTACCGCGACTTCGACGTCGGCGGTCTTGCCGCTTCGCACATAGGTCAGATCGGACTGGCTGCCGAGTTCCTTGGTGGCGAAGCGGAAATCGAAGCCCTGCGGCGCGTCCACGTCGACACCGTCGATCTTGATGATCGCGTCGCCAGATTTGAGCCCTGCCTTGGCCGCCGGACTGTCCGGCGCCACCTCGGTGATCAACGCACCGTGCGGCGGATCGATGTTGAGGCTGTCGGCAATATCGGTGGTGACTTCCTGGAGCCGAGCGCCGAACCATGGCCGCACGATCGGCCCGCCCTTCTCACCAGCCTCCGCCACCGCATGTGCCATGTTCGCCGGAATAGCGAAGCCGATGCCGACCGAGCCGCCTGAGCGCGAGAAGATCGCCGTATTGATCCCGACCAGATGGCCCTGCAGATCGACCAGCGCACCACCAGAATTGCCCGGATTGATCGCCGCGTCGGTCTGGATGAAATAGTCGAAATTGCCGCTCTCGACGCCGCTGCGCGCCAGCGCCGAGACGATGCCGCTGGTCACTGTCTGGCCGACGCCGAACGGATTGCCGATGGCGAGCACCAGATCGCCCACCTGCACGTCGTCGGAATTGCCGAAGGTCAGCGCCGGAAACGTCTTGCCATTGGTGTTCTGGATCTGCAGCACCGCGAGATCGGACTTGGTGTCGTCGAGCAGCACCTTCACGGGATATTCGCGCCCGCCGCTGAGCGCGATGTGGATTTCGTCGGCGCCGTTGACGACGTGCGAATTGGTGACGATCACGCCCTTGGGGTCGACGATGACGCCCGAGCCCAGCGATTGCGAGGTCTGCGGCCGACTGTCGAACATGCCGCCGCCGAACAATTGCGAAAAGAACGGGTCGCCCTGAAACGGCGACTGGAAGCCCTGCTCGGTCTTGGTGGCATAGACGTTGACCACGGCCGGCGTCACCTGCTTGACCAGCGGCGCAAAACTCATCTGCACGTCGGCTTCGCTCTGCGGCAGGGCCCGGCTCGGCGTCGCGTCGGCGACCTGCAGATCGGCGGCCGGCGCCTGGGCCACAGCAATCGGCGCGGCCGAAACGTCGGCCTCGGCCACCTGCATGTCGAGCGGCGGGCTCGCCGGCGCTGGGGCAAAGCTGGGCCAGCCGGCGTTTTCGGCCCACAGCCCGCCGCCGATGGCGGCCAGCACCACCAGACCCGAAAATCCCCAAACCACCTGACGCTGCGACACGTCGATCACTCCGCTTCGTTTGTTGCGGCGGGACGGTTGGCCCGCCTTTCAGGACCAGCGAAACGCCCAGATTCCGGCGCCTTTAAGGACGCCGGCTTACCGTTTTGTAAGGTCGACAAGGCTCACGGCAAATATGACATTGTGCCGGGGATTGAACGTCCCTATATCGAGCCGCGTTTTGCCTGCCCCTCGCACCCCGGAAGGGATCGCCTCATGGCCGCCTTGACCTCCTCCTCCGCCGCCGAAGACGTCATCCAGCTGCACGCGCCCGCTCACGACAAAACGGTCTACGCCAACACCTCGCAACTCATCGCCGCCGAGGAGCCGGATTTTCCGAGCTTCCTGTTCTCCGAAAAGGAGCTGCACCGGTCGGTCAAGGTGTTCAAGAAGGGCTTCGACGGGCTGCTGACCTATGCCGTCAAGTGCAACCCCTCGCCCCATATTTTGAAGCAGCTGCACGAGGAAGGTCTCAAGGCCTTCGACGTCGCCTCAAACACCGAGATGGAGCTGGTGCGCGAGTTCGCGCCCGGCGCGGCCATGCACTACAACAACCCGATCAAGAACAAGCGTGAGATCGAGCGCGCTTACGAAGAGTTCGGCATCCGCTCCTTCACTATCGACCACCCGCAGCAGCTCGACCAACTGGCCGCTGTCGTGACGCCGAGCCGCGACATCGAAGTCACCACCCGCTTCAAGGCGGGCAAGGCGCTCAAGTCCTATGATTTCGGCATCAAGTTCGGCGTCATGCAGGATGGCGCTGCCGAGATCGTCAGCCTCGTCGACCAGATGGGCTTCACCCCTTCGCTCTGCTTCCACGTGGGCAGCCAGTGCGAGGACGCGTATGCCTATGAGCGCCACATCGCGGCGGCGGCCAAGATCGCCGAAGAGGGCGGCATCGAGCTCAGGCGCCTTAATATCGGCGGCGGCTATCCGGCCCCCTACCCGACTTCCGAAGCGCCGCCGATGGACTATTATTTCGACACCATCCAGCAGGCCGTGAAGGACAATTTCGGCAAGTCGGCGCCCGAACTCATCATTGAGCCCGGCCGTGCGCTGGTGACCTCGTCGACCTCGCTGCTGCTGCGGGTCAAGCACCAGCGCGGCGGCGTGTCGGTCTATCTCAACGATGGCGCCTATGGCGCGCTGATGGAAGTGAAGTTCATGCACTTCACCCCGCCGGTGCGCGTCTGGCGCGGTCCGCGCGTCCACGACAATGACGGCAATTTCGAAGACTTCACGGTCTGGGGCCCGACCTGCGACAGCTACGATGTACTGCCCCAGATTTTCACCCTGCCGTCCGACGTCGACGAGGACGACTGGGTCGAGTTCGGTCTGATGGGCGCCTACACCCAGGCCTCCCTTACCCCGTTCAACGGCTTCGACCGCCGCGACCAGTACTGGGTCGATGACGTCTACACCGGTAAGGAGCAGCAGCCGGAATAGGGCTGCCGATGTCGCGTCGACATGGCCACCCTGCGGGGTGGCTTTTTCGTCTGGGGGAACACAATGCCCGCCATCCCGCCTCTGGAAACCCTCGGCCGGCGCATCATGATCTGCGGACCGTCCAACTCAGGCAAATCGACACTGGCGGTGGCGCTGGCTGCAAAGCTCAACATCCCCGCCGTCCATCTCGACCAGTTCCGGCACCTGCCCAACACCGATTGGCAACAGCGCCCGGACGCTGAGTTCGCAGTGCTGCACGACGTCGCGATCACGGGCGACGCCTGGGTACTCGATGGCAACTATTCCACCCTGCTGCCGCAGCGCCTTGCTCGCGCGACCGCTATTATCCTCCTCAGCGACAACGTCGTCGCCAATCTCGCCCGCTATGCCCGTCGCACTCTGTTCGAAAAGCAGCGGCCCGGCGCTCTCGACGGCGCCAAAGACTCGCTCAAATGGGACATGGTTCGCTGGATCTGGAACAGCGCCACCAAGCACATCCACCGCTATCGCCGAGACCTGCCGAAGTCCGGACTCCCCTTTCTCGATGTCGGCAGCATGGCGGAGCTCAACCGCCTCTATGCCACCTGGGGACTCAGCCGCTGACATAGCAAGCAAAAGGCCCGCATCGCTGCGGGCCTCGAATACATTGTGCCGGTGGACGATCACTCGTCCCGATACACCTTTTCGCGCCGCTCATGCATCTCCTGCGCCTCGAGGCTCAGCGTGGCGATCGGGCGGGCATCGAGGCGGGCGATGGTGATTGGGTCGCCAGTCTCCTCGCAATAGCCGTAAGTGCCGTCCTCGATGCGCTTCAGCGCCGCATCGATCTTGCTGATCAGCTTGCGCTGCCGGTCGCGCGTGCGCAGCTCCAACGCACGGTCGCTCTCGGACGACGCGCGGTCGGCCATGTCCGGGTGGTTTTGGCTTTCTTCCTGCAAATTCTCGAGCGTCTCGCGACTCTCACGCAGGATATCTTCCTTCCAGTTCTCCAGCTTCCGCCGGAAATACTCCCGCTGCCGCGGGTTCATGAAGGGTTCGTCTGCCGTCGGCCGGTATTCAGCCGTCGCAACTGCACTTCGCATATGGACTCAACTCACCTGCCAGAATTGGGCGGGTTATAGTGGTCTGCCTCAGGGCGAGCAAGCGCTTGTACGCGCCATGCTGAATTCGTGAATCCCTTGTGACGGCAAGACTTACAGGCCGGGATAGCGGCCAAATTTGGCGAGCTCAACGCGGGCGCGCAGCTCGATGTCATCGAGGAGCCCGTCGAGGCCCGGCACGTTGCGCTCGCGCGCGCTCGAAATCAGCACCATCAACTGGTTCAGCCGGCCCTCGCTGACCTGTCCGATCAGCAGGTCCGTCTTGATCGACTCGAGCGTGTCGAGCAGCGCGTTGCCGCGACGGATCGCCTTCTTCTTGGCGAACAGCGGATCGTCTGCCGCCTGCAACGCCAGTAGCGCGTCGATTCCCGACGTCTGCGCGAGCGGCTGGGCGTTGGCAACACGCACCGCCGCCGGCTCCTCATCGACGAAGAAGCCGCCGCTGCCCGTCGAGCGGCTGGCGCCGCTGCGGTTGATGCTGGTCGATCGTGCAGTGTTCTCGATGCGCAATGCGCGACTCTCGGCTCAGGCGAAGCGCCCGGATCGGCAAAATCTGCCGTTACCCGTTAACAGGACCTTAACACACCCGGCAATCACTGCCGTACCCTGCCCGCCGCCCACAGCTTTCGCTCAGGATTTCAGCCGCTTAGCGACTTGGCACGCAATTCGCATCGCCTCCACCGACGACGTGGCTCGTGGGGACGAGCTGCTGACCGGGGAGTGAAATGACACATTGGGTATTGAAACAGGCAGTGGCGGCGATCCTCATCGCCAGCACCCTGTTCGCGCCGACCGCGCCCGTCCAGGCAGCCACCGCGCGCATCAAGGACATCGTCAACATCGAGGGCGTGCGCGACAACCAGCTTGTCGGCTACGGCCTAGTGGTCGGCCTGAATGGGACCGGCGACAGCCTCAGCAACTCGCCCTTCACCAAGCAGAGCCTGCAGGCGATGCTGGAGCGGCTCGGCGTCAACACGCGCGGCGAGAGCATGCGGACCGGCAACGTCGCCGCCGTGATGGTGACGGCGAACCTGCCGGCCTTCTCGACCCAGGGCTCGCGGCTCGACGTCAACGTTGCCTCGCTTGGCGATGCATCGAGCCTGCAGGGCGGCACGCTGCTCGTCACCCCGCTGCTCGGTGCCGACGGCGAGGTCTACGCCATCGCCCAGGGCGACGTCACCATCAACGGCTTTAAGGCGCAGGGCGATGCGGCGACCGTCATCTCCGGCGTCCCCACCACCGGCCGCATTTCCTCTGGCGGCCTGATCGAGCGCGAAATCGCCTTCACCCTCGCCGCACAGCGCACCCTCCGCCTCGCGCTCAAGAACCCCGATTTCACCACCGCCCGCCGCGTCGCCCTCTCGATCAACGACTTCATCGGCACGCCCTGCGCGACGCCGGAAGATCCGGCGACCGTGCGCATCACTCTGCCGCAGGGTTTTAACGGCAACATCGTCGACCTCATCACCGACATCGAGCAATTGGTGATCGAGACCGACCAGCCGGCCAAGATCGTCATCGACGAGAACTCCGGCATTATCGTCATGGGCAAGGATGTGCGCGTCTCGACCGTCGCCGTGGCGCAGTCGAACCTCACCGTCACCATCGCGGAAACGCCGCAGGTGTCACAGCCAACCCCGCTCAGCACCGGCGGCCAGACGCAGGTGGTGCCGCGCACCAATCTCAACGTCAACATGGTCAACTCCGATCTGGCGGTGGTCAAGGAATCGGTGAGCCTCCAGCAACTGGTCGACGGTCTCAATTCCCTGGGCATCAGCCCACGCGACTTGATCGCCATTCTACAGGCGATCAAGGCCTCCGGCGCGCTGCAGGCCGACATCCAGGTGCTGTGATGGTCGATAGCATTCCGCTTCCCAAGATCGACCCGAAAACGCCCGGCTATGCCAGGGCGCACCAGCAGGCCAAGGATCTCGAAGGCGTGTTCCTCAACACCCTGATGAAGGAGATGTTCTCCTCGATCAAAACCGATGACAAGAGCTTCGGTGGCGGCTTCGCCGAGGACACCTGGCGCGGCATGCAGGCCGAGCAGCTCGCCAATTCCGTCGCCGATCAAGGTGGCGTCGGTCTCGCCGATCAACTGATGCCTACCCTGATGCAGATTCAGGAAGCTTCGTCCGCCACTGGAACAGGACTCCACTCATGACCGCCGCTCAACGCATCGCCGCGCTCGACGACCTCCCCGCCCGTGATCTGATCGCCTTCACCGAAGGAACGCTGCGCGCGCTCGTCGAAGTCATGAACAGCGAGACGACGCTGCTCCGTGCTGGCCGGCACAATGAGGCCACGACGCTCGGCGCCGAAAAGACCCGTTTGGCGCAGGACTATGTCAGCTACTCGCGTGCCGTGCAGCGCCAGATCGAGCGGCTGAAGTCCGAGGCCCCCGACGACATCGGCTTGCTCAAGCTCGGGCACGAGCGTCTTGCCACGCAGATGGCGGAGAACCTCAGGGTCATCGCTACGGCGCGCTCGGTCACCGACGATCTGCTGAGCGACGTTGCGCTGCAGCTCGCGCGCGCCGCACGGCCCAAGACCTATGGCGCCGCCGGCGAGCTCAACCCGACCAAGAAGGCGTCGGGCGGCATCGCCATCAATCGCTCACTCTGACCGCTTGTATTTGAAACAAATGCGACAGCCGCCGGCGACCCTCCGGCAAGTTTCGCTGTTCTAGGCTGGGCCAGTGGGCCAGAACTGTTCGGCCCCTCAGCCCGGGATGTCGATCGTGGTCGCCAGAATCGCGCCAGAGCCGGTCAGCATGAACGTCGCCGTATCGGATTACCGATCGCGGCCGGCGTCCGTCGACACGCGTCTTGGAACGACCCCGTCGCTGCTTGAAGATCCGCTGCCGCCCGTCCTCGAACCGGTACCGACGCCCGTCCCGGCACCGGCCATTCAGCCGCCCAGCGAAGCCTTCGCCGCTGCCGTGCTTGCTGAGCAGATGCCGGCGAGCGTGATGAGCCCCAGCGAATATCGACTGCGCCAGACGGGCAACTGGCAGGCGCCAACTTCACAGCTCAGACTCGCCGACCGCCGCATCTGAACGGTCCTCTGTGTTTCGTCGATACCCAACCTAAGTCATTGAACATGATCGCATTCCGGCCGGCACGCCGGCGTGGGCGACCCGCTCTTAATCTCAATTCCGCGCCCGCTCATTAACTCTTCTTTACGAGTCCACATCGATACTGGCGGAGACGCTTCAGGAAGAGGCGCTTCGGACTCAGAAGAGGAACTCCATGTCCAATATTACCCTTTCAGCAGCGGTTCGTTCGAACCTGCTGAGCCTTCAGAATACTGCTACTCTCCTCGATACCACCCAGACCCGTCTGGCGACCGGCAACAAGGTCAACAGCGCTCTCGACAACCCAACCTCGTACTTCACGGCGTCGGCTTTGAACTCGCGTGCTTCCGACCTTGGCAACCTGCTGGACAGCGTGTCGAACGCTGTGCAGACCATCCAGGCCGCCAACGACGGCATCACCTCGATCACCAAGCTCGTTGAGTCCGCCCAGGCGACTGCCCAGCAGGCTCAGCAGTTGTCTGAGACGATCACCGCCAACACTGCGGCGACCACCACGGGCAACGTCGCCTTCAAGAACGACGTCGCTGCAACGACCACGGGCACGCTGGCTCTGGGTAACGACGTCACTGCTACTGCCACCGGCACCACTGCGGTCCTCGGCGGCGATGCAACGTCGACGATTGCTTCAGCCGGCAACACGCTCTCGATCTCGGTTGGCAGCAAGACGCTAGCGGTCACCTTCAACAGCGGTGGCGGCAATACCGGTGCCGGCACGGCCGCTATCGGCGTCGACATCGGCAACGCGGCGACCGATACCGTCTCGGAAGTCACTGCTTACATCCAGACCCAGTTGCAGGCCCTCGGCGGCGACGCCTCGGCAGCAACCGTCGGTATCACCGCGGGCAAGATCGCCGTGACAAGCGGCGTGACGACCAACAAGGCGGTAACGATCGCTGACAGCACCACCGGTTCGACCACGAATGGCTTCGGTCTGACCGACGGTACCTACGAGGATACCAACGCTGCGATCACCGGTCTTGCCGGAAAATCGCTGAGCGTTCAGGTCGGTAGCTCCATCACCAACCTAACCTTCGGCGCGGGTAATGCCGGCGTCTCGAACAAGACCGAGCTGCTCAACCTGCTCGGCAGCACCGCGTCGATCTCTGGCGGCTTCCTGAAGGTCACGGCGGGCAACACGACCGACGCGATCACGATCTCCGGCAACGGTGGCACCAGCCTCGGCGTCGCTTCGGCCACGGCCACCAGCACTGCCGTCAAAGCCCTCACCGGCTCGGTCGGCGTCGCTACCAACGGTGGCACGCCGGTGAACGTCGACCTGAGCAATCTCAACAGTGCTCAGGACCTGTCCGACGCACTGTCGGCGGCCGGCGTCAACGCTTCGATCGACTCGACCAGTGGTGACTTGACTATTACGGCCAAGAACACGTCGGACAGCTTCACGCTGACCAACGGTACCTCGGGCACCGTGTCCGAGCTCGGCACGAACCTCGTCTCCGGCCAGTCCGTCAACGCGGTCCTCGGCCAGGCCAACCCCGCTCGTGGCGCGCTGATCTCGCAGTACAATGGCCTGCTCGATCAGATCGACCAGCTCACGGCTGATGCCGGCTACAACGGCAACAACCTGCTGGCCGGTACCTCGACCCAGTTGAAGGTGGTGTTCAACGAAACCGGTACCTCGAACCTGACCATCGGCGGCAAGGATGCCAGCTCGGCCGGCCTTGGTCTGAATGCGCTCAGTGCGACCGCCTTCGATACCAACACCTCGATCACCTCGATCATCAGCACGCTGAAGACCGCGACTGATACGCTGC
>CAZNAE010000084.1:1406-14758 GCA_964570695.1 uncultured Devosia sp. | reverse complement strand
TCACGGACACGGTCTTTTCGTCCACCTACGACCGTCCTTCAGCGAACGCCTAGGCCGACCTGCAAACTATCTTGGTGGTGCCCTGGTGGTGCCCTGGTCTGATCCGCGACAGCATGCCGTCACAGGCCATTGCAAATACGTTAGCAGAATCAGGTTCTTGAGGTGGTGCCGCTTAGGTGACTCGAACACCTGACCCCATCATTACGAATGATGTGCTCTACCAACTGAGCTAAAGCGGCGCCGCGGGCGAGCGCCCGGAAGCGGGGGTCTTTTACTGGCCGCCCGGGGCCGGCGCAAGCGAAGTTTCGGGCGGCGGGGCGGGCAGGCTTTCCTGCGCAGCACCGGCCGGCTCGGGCTTACTGGCGACGGCGCTGAGCGGCACGCGCCATTCGAAGGCATCGAGCGCACCGCTCACCGGCGACACCGGCTCCCAATCGTCGCTGGTGATGCCGTCTGCCGTCCAGACCGGATCGCCCGGCGCGCGCACCGCGCGGCTCAGCCATTCGCGGGCCTTGCCCTGGTCGGCGTTCTGGCCCTCCTCGATCTCCGCCATCAGCAAGCACACCGCCTGCGTCGGCTCGGCCGTCGAGTAGTTGGCAAGGGCGTTGCGGGCCGCCGGCCAGTCATAGGCGTCGACGGCGGCGCGGGCGAGAACGATGGCGGCGGGCCGGTTGGGCGGCGGGCTGTCGATCAGTTCGCGGATACGCTTCAGCCGGTCGACCGCCGAGGTGCCCGGCTGGGCATTGGCATAGAGCGTCGCGACATGCGGATGCGAGGTGGCGCGCCACACCCGGCGCAGCAGGCTCATGGCCTTGCGGACCTCGCCGCGGTTGGACTGGATGCGCGCGGCGATCAGCGCCGCCGGCACGAAATCGGGCACCAGTTTCAGTGCCACCAGCGCATGGTCGAGCGCGCTCAGCGGATCGGTGTCGGCGGTCTCGCGGGCGAGCGCGGTTTCGAGCACCGCTTGCTTCCGCCGTTTGATCATCTTTTCGTCGCGCGCCACGGCGGTCTCGGCGCCGACGCGGGCGAGGGCATTTTCCCACTGGCCGCGCCGGGTCAGGTCCTCGAGCACGGCGTCGCTGGCCCAGCGGGTCTGCGGCGCCAGCGCCACCGCCTTCTGGGCAAAGCTCAGCGCCGCGTCGGTGCGCCCCTGCGTGCGGGCCTGCTCATAGAGGCCGGCGAGCGCGGCGACGGCGGTCTTCTTGTTGCTGATCAGCGCCCGGTAGTGCTCGCGGGCCGATTGCATGTCGCCGAGCGCCAGGTCGGAGCGGGCTTCGAGCAATTGCGCCGCATGGTTGCGCGGCAGGTTGCTGCGCGCCTCGCGCGCCAGCACGCGCGCCCGATTCGGGTCGCCCGCCTGCAGCGCCACGAAGCCATCGCTCAGCGCCGCGACGCCGACATCGCGGCGGCGGTCGCGGTTGAGCTTGGCGAAATAGCGCGGCGCGTCGAGGATGCGGCGGACGATCGACCACAAGAGGATCACGGCCGCCAGCGCTGCGGCAATGAGGAACGCCGCCATGCCGAGCCGCGGCTGCATGCGGTAGCCGGCGATCTCGATCATCGCCGTGCCGGGCAGGCTCACCAGCCAGGCAATGATCGCCGTGCAGACGAGGCTGATGACGATCCAGGTCGCGAGGCGGATCATTGGGCCGTCTCGGAGGCGGAGAGGGCGCGAGTGCGCAAATCGGTGACGAGCTTGTCGGCGGCGGCGTGGGTGGCGATGTCGGTCGAGACCGGCGCAGCGGCCGTCTGCATGTGCGCCGGCAACTGCGCGATGAGGGCGCTGGCAGCGGCATAGTCACGGCGGGTCATGGCCCCCTCGAGCCGCGAGGCGACGGCTTCGGGGCTGTCCCCCTGCTCCTCCTCGGCCGGGCGTAACGCCAGCAGCGACTTCGCCCAGTCGAGCGCGTTGCTGGCCCAGTCGTTGCCGGTGGTGTCGCGGGCGGCGAGGATGTCGGGCAGGGTGGTCTCGAATTGCTGCATCAGCTGGTCGGGCCGGCTGAGGCCGCTCGGCGCGGCAGCGGCCAGCGATGCGTCGATGCTCATGTCCGGCACAACCGTTCTGAGGCTCGCCAGTTCCTTGTCGAACGGCTTGCCACTGGCGAAGGCGCTTTCGAGCCCGCTGAGGATCAGCGGCAGCTTCAGCGCCGGGCCGACTTCGTTGGGCAGCGCAGCGTTGATGTGGTCGGTCAGCGTCTTGCGCGTCGCGTCGAGATCGGTGCGCAATGCAGTCACGGTGCTGTCGACGCCGTTGAGCCGCGTCGTGAGGCTGGTCATGCCGGTCTCGAGATCGGCGATGTTCTGCGCGATGGCACCCGCATCAGCGCCAGACGCACCGGCGGCGATCGCATCGACCTGCGATTTTAGCGTCTTGAGCTCGGTCTCGAGCGGCGTCAAATCGACGGCCGGCGCCGCCGTGGGGATCGATGCCTTGAGGTCGGCGATGGCCTTGTTGGCGGTGGTCATGTCGCCGTCGAGCTGCGCAATGGTGGCGTCGAGGCTCACCTGCGTCTTCTTGCCGGCGTTTTGGAGATCGGTGGTTCCCGCCTCGAGCGTGTCGAGCCGGCTCGCCTGCGCAGCGACGGCCGCACTCAGATCGGGCGGCATTGGCTGCTCGTGGCTTGGCAGCGGCAGCAGCGTCGCGAGGAGATAGGTGAGGATCGTGCCGAGCACGGCGCCGGCCACAGCCGCGCCGCCGAGCAGGGGCCAGTTGGCGCCAGCAAAACTCATCCGAAACGGCGGCGGCGCATCGGTTTGCCGGCCCATGCCGGGCGCGGTTTCGCCGGGCGCGGCGTGCGCCTCGGGCTCCGGCCGGCTCTCGGGACGGGCCGAGGCCGAGCGGGCCGTCAGATCGATCACCGGCGGTTTCACGGGACCGGACGTGCGGTCAGCCATGGGAAAAGTCCTTGTTCCTGTCGATCATGCCGGGTTTTGACCGCGGGCAAAAGAGAGCGCCAGCCCGAGCATGGCTTCCTCGCTGGGGTGGTCGGCGAGGCCGACCCGCACGAAATGGGCAGCCAGGAGCGGTGCCGCAACCGACTCCGACAGACAAAGCATGC
This sequence comes from uncultured Devosia sp., assembly GCA_964570695.1. Taxonomy (GTDB): domain Bacteria; phylum Pseudomonadota; class Alphaproteobacteria; order Rhizobiales; family Devosiaceae; genus Devosia_A. Next base: position 11,696 of record CAZNAE010000084.1, on the reverse strand, counting down.
CGAGGCGGGCCTTGTTGGCCAATCCCTTGGTGAGCGAGACGAAGGTTTCGGCGGTGCGGCGCGAAAAGAACATCGCGGCGCCGATGTCGCCATCCTCGAGTTGCGCCCAGAGCGGCGCCGACAGCGCCTCGACCGGCGTCATGTCGTAGATTTTGGCGGCGATCACCATCACGCCGTGCCGGGCCAGCGCTTTACCCAGATCGCCGGCCCGGACGCGAGCGGCCGGATAAAAGATCGGGCCGGCAAGGCCCGCATCGGCCAGCAGTTCGATCAGGTCGTTCACATTGCCGCTGGCGCTGGTCACGTCGGCAAAGCCGAGCCGCCGTGCGGCCTCCGCCGTGCGGTCGCCGACGGCGAACAGCTTCAGATGCCGGTAGCGTTCGACGGCGTCGCGGGCGTGGAGCGCTCGCAGCGCATTGCCGCTGGTCAGCACCATGCCGGCAAAGCCCGAAGGGTCGGGCAGGCTCGTCGGGAGGACGTGGTAGCTCAGCAACGGCTCCACCACCGGCTCGATGTCCAGCGCGGAAAGGCGCGCGGCGGTCTCGCTCGCATCGGGTTCAGGCCGTGTGACGAGCATTCTGACCATGACGTCGGGTTATGCCGGGAACAGTTTGAAGAAGTCTGAACCGGCCTTGTCGCGGAGGATTTGGCCCAGTTCGTGGCCGAGCCGCTCGGGCGCCGAAACCGGCCCCGAATGACTGCCGAAAATGGCGATCCTGCCGTCGGGCGAAAGGATCTCGCCCTTGAGGGTCAGCGTCTCGCCGTCGATCCGGCTCAGCGCACCGATTGCGGTGCGGCAAGAGCCGTCGAGCGCACCGAGCAGCGCCCGTTCGGCATGCACGGCGATACTGGTCGGTGCATGATCAAGGGGCCGGATCAGGTCCGCGGTGCGGCTGTCGTCGCCGCGGATTTCAAGCCCGATGGCGCCCTGCGCCGGCGCCGGCGGAAACACCTCCGCGTCGAGATATGATGTTATCTCGGCCTGTCGCCCCAGCCGGTTGAGCCCCGCGACAGCCAGCAGCGTTGCGTCCGCGACGCCCTCGGCGAGCTTGCGTAGGCGTGTATCCACATTGCCGCGGAACGGCACGATCGCAAGGTCCGGCCGCGCCCGCAGCATCTGGGATGACCGTCGAAGCGACGACGAGCCGAGCTTTGCCCCCCGCGGCAATTCCTCCACCGATTTCGCCGTCAGCGACACGAAGGCATCGCGGATATCTTCGCGCTCAAGAAAGGCTGCCAAAACTAGCCCATCGGGCAGCTTCGTCGCCATATCTTTCGACGAATGCACTCCCAGATCGACCTCGTTTGCTTCGAGCGCCGCCTCAATCTCCTTTGAAAAGAGGCCTTTCCCACCCACTTCCCTGAGTGGCGCATCGGTCAACTTGTCCCCGGAGGTGATGATGGTCCGGATTTCGATGTCGGCTTCGGCCACCCCATGCGCCTCGGCGAGCAGCCGGCGAACCAGTTGCGCCTGAACCAGCGCCAGCTTCGAGCCGCGGCTGCCGATGCGAAGAAAGGGCGAAGATTGCAAAGCGGGCGGGTCCCCTGTAGCCAGTGGCTCGCCTTAGAGCATCGCGCGAAAAAGTGGAAACCGGTTTTTCGCGCAAGCGATGCGACACCAACGCCACCACAGGGATTTTCCGGGCAAGCAGATGCGGCTTCTGGGCATCGAAACCAGCTGCGACGAAACCGCCGCCGCGATCGTCGAGCGCGATCCGGCCGGCCGCGGCACGATCCTCAGCAATATCGTGCGCAGCCAGCTCGACGAGCACGCGCCTTATGGCGGAGTGGTGCCCGAGCTTGCGGCGCGCGCCCATGTCAGCCACCTCGATCACATCATCGCTCGTGCCTCGGCGGAAGCGGGCGTGAAGCTCCGCGACCTCGATGGCATCGCGGCGACCGCCGGTCCGGGCCTGATCGGTGGCGTCCTTGTCGGCCTCATCACCGCCAAAGCGCTGGCCGCGGCGCTCGGCAAGCCGCTGATCGCCGTCAACCATCTGGAAGCACATGCGCTCACTGCGCGTCTCACCGACGGGCTGGCATTCCCGTATTTGCTGCTCCTGGTCTCGGGCGGCCACAGCCAGTTCGTCTTGGTTCGCGGCGTCGGCGACTATCAGCGCTGGGGAACGACGATCGACGACGCCCTCGGCGAGGCCTTCGACAAGGTGGCGAAGCTCCTCGGTCTCGGTAACCCGGGCGGGCCGGAAGTCGAGAGACTGGCGAAGAGCGGCAATCCGCTCCGCTTCAAATTCCCGCGCCCGCTGCTCAAGGAAGACCGGCTCGATTTCTCCTTCTCGGGCCTCAAGACCGCCGTGCGCCTCGCCGCCGAGGAGATCGCGCCGTTGACCCCGAAAGATGTTGCCGACATCTGCGCCGGCTTCCAACTCGCTGTCACCGACATCGTCCGCCATCGCGCTGCGGCGGCGCTTTCGCGCTTTCGCGCCGAGCTACTTGGCGTCGCCCCGGTGCTGGTCGTCGCCGGTGGCGTCGCCGCCAACCAGGCGATCGGCTCGGGCCTTCGCGCCGTCGCGGCCGAAGCCGGCGCGCAACTCGTGGTGCCGCCGATCCCGCTCTGCACCGACAACGGCGTCATGGTCGCCTGGGCCGGCGCCGAGCGGCTGGCGTTGGGCGACACCGACGGGTTCGAGATTTCGGCCAAGGCCCGCTGGCCGCTCGACAGTGCCGACATGGGGCTCGGCCATGGCCATTGAGCAGGTCGCGGTGGTCGGCGCCGGCGCCTGGGGCACGGCGCTGGCGCAGGCCGCCGCTATGGCCGGCCGGCAGGTGACGCTCGTCGGACGCGACGTCGAGGTCCTCAACGACATCGGCCGCAATCACGCCAATTCGAAGCACCTAGGCAATATTCGGCTGTCGCCACACATCTCGGCGTCGACCCGCTTCGGCGGCGCGGACCTGGTGATCCTCGCGGTCCCCGCGCAGGCGACGCGCGCGGTGCTTGCCGACCTCGGCCGGCTGACCGATCCGGTGGTGCTCACCGCCAAGGGCCTCGAGGACGGCACGCTGAAGCGGCAGAGCGAGATCCTGGCCGAAATGGCGCCCGAGGCCGTGCCGTTCGTCCTCTCAGGTCCAAGCTTTGCGACCGATGTCGCGGCCGGGCGCCCGACCGCGGTGACGCTCGCCGGCGACTATGACGACGAGACCGAGACCATCGCGGCAGCGCTCGCCGGCCCGAGCTTCCGCCTTTATGCCTCGCGCGACATCGTCGGCGTCGAGCTCGCCGGTGCGCTGAAGAACGTCTATGCGCTTGCCGCCGGCGCGGTCGACGGCGCGCGCCTCGGCGCGTCCGCGCGGGCCGGTCTCATCGCCCGCGCCTATGCGGAACTGAGCCGCGTTATCCCGGCCCTCGGCGGCCAGGCCGAAACGCTAGCTGGCCTCGCGGGTCTTGGCGACCTCGCGCTCTCTTGCACCTCTGAGCAGTCGCGCAACTACCGCCACGGCGTCGCGCTCGGCCGCGGCGATCCGCAGCCGCCCGCGCTTGCCGAGGGCGTCTTCACTGCCCCGGTCGCCAAGCGTCTCGCCAACGGCGCAGGTGTCGATGCGCCGCTGATCGAGGCGGTCAATCTGCTGCTCGCCGGCAATGTCAAAATCGAAAAGATCGTCGCCGGGCTGATGTCGCGGCCGCTCAAACGGGAGAACTAGAATTGCATTTTGCTCTTGTTGCCTATGACCGGCCGAATTCGGTCGCCCGTCGCCTCGAAATCCGTCCCGAGCATCTGAAGCATCTCGATGCGCTCGGCGACCAGCTCGTGCTCGCCGGCCCGTTTCTCAACGACGCCGGCGAGGGCGTCGGCAGCATCGTGGTTGTCGAGGCGGAAAATCTTCACGAGGCGCGCACGCTGTTCGGCCGCGATCCCTTCGTCACGCAGGGGCTCTTTGACTCGATCACCATCAAGCCCTGGAAGCTCACCATCAACAACAGCAAGTGATGACAGCCGCTTCGGCTTTGTGTTGAATACCGGGGCGGAGAGCGGGAGGGGCACATGGCCTACTGGCTGATGAAATCGGAGCCCGATGTGTTCGGGTGGACGGACCTCAAGAACAAGCCGGTCGAACAATGGCACGGCGTGCGCAACTACACCGCGCGCAACAATATGATGGCGATGAAGCTGGGCGAGCTCGCCTTCTTCTACCACTCCAATATCGGCAAGGAGATCGTCGGCATCATGAAGGTGGTGGCGCTCGCCCATCCGGATTCGACCGCCGAGCCCAATGAGAACGGCAAAATCGTCTGGCAGTGCGTCGATGTTGCCGCCGACACCGAACTGCCCAGGCCGGTGACGCTCGAAACCATCAAGCACACGCCCGAACTCGCGAACATGGCGCTGGTGAAACTGTCGCGTCTCTCCGTGCAGCCGGTGACGCCCGAGGAATGGGCGCTGGTCTGCAGGATGGGCGGGTTGAAGCGGGCGCCCTGAGGCGGTCAAACAAGGAATGGATTCACGATCGTCAGCCGACCAACGACGATGAGGCCGTGGGGCATGTCTTCAGAATAAAGGGTGTCACAGCCGGCAAACAACGCGGCCGCAATGATCATGCTGTCGTAGATCGCAAGTCTGTGTCGTTTGGCGACCGAAATGCCCAAATCATGAATGTCTTCATCGACCGGAACCACCCGGCAGATGGCCCGAAGGCGCCCTAACAAAAGGTCGGCGTCGGACCAGGGGCGCTTGAACTTTTTAATGTAGACGTTGGCGACTTCGTTGAGAACTTGCACGCTGATTGTGAGGCCCTCATCGAGAAGCTGCTCAGTGACACGGGCTTTTGTGAGATCGTGCTTGGCAAGGTAGAGCAGGACATTGCTGTCCGCAAAACTACCGCTCATTGGCCTCGTCTCGATCAAACTCGTAGTCGTCCGGCAGCGTACCGCGCAGCTTTCTCAATTCACGAATCGCGTCGCCCCTGGCGAGCTTGCGGGCGACTGACAGGCTGTACGTATTTTCTGCATTGACCCGCAGATCGACCTGGTCGCCCTCCTTGAGATTGAGAGCTTCCACCAGCTCTGCGGGCAACCGCACCGCCAGGCTGTTGCCCCACTTCGAAACCTGCATTTCGGTCTCCATGGATATACATTCCATTACAATGTATATCCTTCCGGGTGAATTTTCAACCAGCGGCGCGCCTTGCCTCCCTCAAGCGATCCTCAGAAATCGCTGGTCAGTCCCTTGATCTCCCAGTCGCCATAGCGCGCCGGGTCGAGGCCGCCACGGCCGCCTTTCTCTTTGGGCTGCGCGGCAAGCTTTGCGTCGATTTCCTTGCGGCGCGCTTTTGCCTCGTCGAGCGCGCGGCGGGCGGCCTCGGAAATCGGCTTTTCTTCGGGCGTGTCGGACATCACCGGCTATGTTATGAGCCCGCCCGAACAGTGTCGAGGAGCCCGCGTGGCGAAATCAAAGGCGACGCCCGGGCTCGAACCGCGGCTCAAGGCGGCGGAGCGGCTGGCGCTCGTGCTCAAGGGGGCAAGCTTCACGCCGCTTGGTGCGTCCGATGTCGCCGACCCGCGCGACCGGGCGCTCGCCAACCGGCTGATCACTACGGCGCTCCGCCATCATGGCCATCTGACGTTGGTGCTGGGGCATCTGCTGGACCGGGGCATGCCGAAGAAATCCGGCAGTTTTGAAGCCGTGCTCCGGCTGAGCCTCGCGCAACTGCTTTATCTGCCCGACCTCGGCGACCACTCGGCGCTGTTCCTCGCCGGCGAGGCGGTGAAGCGGGACAAGAGCGCCCAGCATCTGGCGAAGCTGCTGAATGCCCTGCTGCGCCGCGCCCAGACCGAAGCTGCCGATCTGCGGCAGGGTCCGCCCGACCTGCTGTTCCCGCCGGCCCTCGTCAAGACCTGGACCGCGGCCTATGGCGCCGATGCGATCCCCTCGTTCGGCGCGGCGTTGCTCGACGGCGCACCGCTTGATCTGACGCTCAAGGCCGATTACCCGACCCTCATCGACCTCCTCGGCGCCCGGCCGCTGCTGGCCGATACCGTCCGCGTCGAAAGCCGCGACAAACCGGTCGACCAGCTTCCCGGCTATGCCGAGGGCCGGTTCTGGGTGCAGGACGTCGCCGCCGCCATCCCGGCGCGGCTGATGACGCTGCCGGCTGGCGCCCGCGTTCTCGACGTCGGCGCCGCCCCCGGCGGCAAGACCGCGCAATTGATCAAGGCCGGCTATGCGGTGACCGCGCTCGATCGCGAACCAAGCCGCATGTCCCGCCTCACAGGTAATCTGCTCCGCCTGAGCTATGTTGCCGATCTCGTCACGGCCGACGCGCTGGATTACACGCCCGCGACGCTGTTCGACGGCGTCTTGCTCGACGCGCCCTGTTCCTCGACCGGCACCTTCCGCCGTCATCCCGAGGTCGTCTGGCACCGCAATCCGGCCGATATCGCCGGCCGCGTCGCGCTGCAGCGGAAGCTGATCACCCGCGCCATCGCGTGCCTCAAACCCGGCGGCATCCTCGTCTATTGCGTCTGCTCGCTGGAGCCGGAGGAAGGCGAGGCGCAGGCCGTGTGGGCGCCGCAACAGGGCCTTGAGCTTTTCCCCATCACCGCCGCCGAGCTTGACGGCTGGGCCGCCCCCGTGACCAAAGAAGGCTTTGTGCGGACCCACCCGGCGATGCCGGTTCCTGGGGAAAAGGCCGGAACTCTCGATGGGTTCTTCGTTGCGCGCTTCCGGCGTGGCTGAATATTGTGACCAGACCGGCCCCGGCCGGAATGCGGAGTGGCCCCGCGTCGGGCGCCGCATGGGGTGTGAGAGGGCCGGTTGGCAAACCCGATAGCTTTCCTTGCGCGCCGCAGTGCGAAACGGTTTGCCGACTTCGCCGTCAGCAATCCGCTGATCCGCTGGAGCTGGACGGGTCCCGGCAACGAGGACTACACCAGCGCGCTCAGCGAGTTCCGCCCGACTGACCGCGAATCCGTGCTCGAAATGATGCGCGGCCGGTACCTCCTCGCCTCGAAGCTGGTCGACACCAACGGCGTCTCGCCCTTCGCCGTCGACATGGTGCACGACGACTGGCTCGACGATCTCCAGGCCTTCAATTGGCTGAGGCACTTCCGCGACGCGCGCACCGATGGCGAGCGCGCGTTTGCCCGCAGCCTGGCGCTCGATTGGATCGAGCGCGACGGCCATTTCGATCGTACGATCTGGGGACTGTCGCTGACGGCGCGGCGCGTTCTCAACTGGCTCCGGCACTTCAACATCCTGATTGAAGGCTCGAATCCGGTGGATGCGGCGCTGATCGCCCGCTCGCTCGGCACCCAGATCCAGTCGCTGAAGCTGCGCGCCCACTTCGCCGACGATCCGGTGGATTCGCTGATGGCGGCAATCGCGCTGCTCGGCGTGTCGCTCTGCGACCAGGATCGTGAGCGCGAGATCGCGGCGCGCCTCGGGCGCGTCAACGAACTGCTCGAGCAGCAGATCGATGAAGATGGCCTGCATCGGTCGCGCTCGGCCAAGATGCAGTTGATGCTGATGGTCGAGCTGACGACGTTGCGGCAGGCGCTGCTGCGGCAGTCCGATCTTTACCGCAACGAGCTGACCGAAATTCTCGACAGCATGCATGTGGCGCTCGACGCGATCTCGCTCGGCACCGGCGAAGCCGCTTACTTCAACGGCACCGGCCAGATGGCGCACGACATCATCGTGGCGGTGCAGGCGCAGAGCCCGGCCCGGGCCCGCTCCACCGGCACCGCCGGCGGCTATGGAAGGCTGATCTCGGGCAAATCCATCGTGGTCGCTGATTCCGGCCTCGTGCCGGCGCCGGAGTTTTCGCGCCATATGCACGCCGGGGCACTGGCCTTCGAGTTCAGCCACGGTCGCGATTTGGTGGTCTGCAATTGCGGCCCGGCGCCCGCCGACATGGAGCAGAGCGCGCTGCTGTTCCGGCAGGGCATTGCGCACTCGGCGCCCACCATCAACGCGCTCTCGGCCGCCGCCATCCCGGCGCGTGGGCCGCTCGCCCATCGCGTGGTCCGCATCGGCCGCGATCCCGAGATCTCGACCGAAGAGAGCGACCATTCGCTGGTGGCGCGCACTTATGGTTATGTCGATCGCTTCGGCGTCATCCTCGAGCGCCGGCTGACGCTCTTGGCCGACGGCAATTCGCTGGTCGGGCAGGAGCGGATGCTCAAGGCGCGCGGCCGGATGAGCGGCGCCTGCGCCATTCGCTTTCACCTTGCGCACCAGACGCAGGTGTTCCAGTCGGGCGACATGCTTAAGCTAAAGCTTGCCTCCGGCCTGGTCTGGAATTTCCTCTGGGAAGGCGCCGACATGCGGATCGAGGACAGCGTCCGCCAGTCCGCCTATTTCGGCTTTCACCGCACGCGCCAGATCGTCCTCGACGTGCTGGTGGGCGACGTCCACGAGGTCAGCTGGATCTTCACGCTGGACGAGGGCTAGCCCTGCGGCGGTCCATCTGCTAGCGAGCCCGCGAAACAGCGAGGTGCCCGCATGTCCGACCAGATCGTCCCCGTCAAACGCGCGCTGCTCAGCGTCTTCGACAAATCCGGCATGGAGGATTTTGCCAAAGAGCTGGCGCGGCTCGGGGTCGAGCTGGTGTCGACCGGGGGCACCGCGAAGCTGATCGCCGGAACCGGCGTCGCGGTGCGCGACATCTCCGATCTCACCGGCTTTCCCGAGATGATGGATGGGCGGGTCAAGACGCTCCACCCGAAGGTGCATGGCGGGCTGCTGGCGGTGCGCGACAACCCGACCCACAAGGCGGCGATGGACGCGCACCAGATCAGCGCCATCGATCTCGTGGTGGTCAACCTCTATCCGTTCGAGGCGACCATCGCCAAAGGCGCGAGCTACGACGAGACGATCGAGAACATCGATATCGGCGGCCCGGCGATGATCCGCTCGGCGGCCAAGAACCACGCCTATGTGACGGTGGTGGTCGATCCCGGCGATTACGAGCCGGTGCTTGAGGCGATCCGCCAACAGGGCGGCGTACCCTACGCGATGCGCCAGAAGCTCGCGGCGAAGGCCTATGCGCGCACCGCCGCCTACGACTCGGTGATCTCCAACTGGTTCGCCCAGACCCTCGGCTATAACGACATTCCATACCGCACCTTCGGCGGCCGGCTCGCTGAGGTGATGCGCTATGGCGAGAACCCGCATCAATGGGCGGCGTTCTACACCAATGGCGAAAAGCGTCCGGGCGTTGCCACCGCCGAGCAATTGCAGGGCAAGTCGCTGAGCTACAACAATCTCAACGACACTGACGCGGCGTTCGAGCTGATCTCGGAGTTCGACCCCGCGGTGCCGGCCGTCGCCATCATCAAGCACGCCAATCCCTGCGGCGTCGCGACCGGCACCTCGCTCAAGGACGCCTATATCAAGGCGCAACGCTGCGATCCCGTCTCAGCGTTCGGCGGTATCGTGGCGCTCAACCAGCAGATCGATGCCGAGACGGCGCGCGAGATCGTTCAGATCTTCACCGAAGTGATCGTCGCGCCGTCCGCCAGTGACGAAGCGCAGAAGATCATCGCCACCAAGAAGAACCTCCGCCTGCTGGTGACCGGTGCACTCGCCGATCCCAAGGCGGGCGGGCTGACGGCCAAGACCCTCAGCGGCGGCATGCTGGTGCAGAGCCGCGACAATGGCCGCGTCGCTGATACCGAGCTCAAGGTGGTCACCACTAGGCAGCCGACCGCTGCCGAACTTGCCGACCTCAAGCTCGCCATGACCGTCGCCAAGCACGTCAAGTCGAACGCCATCGTCTACGTCAAGGATGGTGCCACCGTCGGCGTCGGCGCCGGCCAGATGAGCCGCGTCGACAGCTCCCGCATCGCTCACCGCAAGTCGATCGATGCCGCTGAAGCCGCCGGCCTCGAGGGCGCTCTGACCAAGGGCTCAGTCGTTGCGTCGGATGCCTTCTTCCCATTCCCCGACGGCCTGCTGGCCGCAATCGATGCCGGCGCCACCGCGGTGATCCAGCCCGGCGGTTCGATGAACGACCAGGCGGTGATCGATGCCGCCAACGACCGCGGCGTCGCCATGGTGTTCACCGGTATGCGGCACTTCCGGCACTGAGCTAGCGGACGACTCGCAGCCCCAGATGCTGCTCGAAGTGATCGAAGTCGCGATCGCGATGCAGGAGGGCGTAGTCGTGTGTGAGACAGTACGTTCCGATGATCAGATCGATTGAACTGAGAATAGTGATTCCGATCGCCCACAGCCTTCGATAGTTTGCCGCCGCGCGGCGCGCGATGTCGGCATCCAGCATGGACACCTGATCGAAGCTTGCGAGTTTCGACTCGACGAATCGAGCAGCACC
>CAZNAE010000084.1:0-1306 GCA_964570695.1 uncultured Devosia sp. | reverse complement strand
CGAACTGTCGACGACGATCACGTCCTGTCGCTCGGATAGTAAGGCGTGCCATCTTCGTCGAACTGACGATCCTCAAGGGGAGGCGCATCCCAACCGATGCCCTGAAGGTCGTTGATCACCTGTTTTAGCTGCTTCCGGCGAGCGACGAGCCGCAGGGCTTCTTCGACCACCGCCTTCTTTGTTTTGAGTCCGCTGGCCTGCATCGCCGCGGCCATCAGCTCGTCATCGATGTCGATGTTCGTCCGGCTCATCCAAGCCTGCGATGTGTATGATTTCACCAAAACATACACATCGCCCCATCGCGGCTTCAAGCCGTGCGGGCCAGATCCGACAATAGCCCCGCGGCCACCGACAGTCGCGACACCGTCATATCGCCCTTGGTGAGGCTCGCGACGGCCGCCGCCACACGGTCGATGGCTTCCGGCCGGGCCTGGTGCCAGGCGGCCAATCGCGTGCCGACTTCGCCGCGGCCGAAGCCCAGCACATCGACGGTCAGGTCGCGCTGCGCGCGCATCAGATTGGCCAGCGCGCGGTCGAGCGCCATGCGGTCGAAGCGGTCGGCGAGGACGATGTGGCTGCCGGTCTCGATGATCGAGGCGAGGCCAAACAGGTCGAGCACACCGAAGAAGGCGCCGGCAGCGGCACCCACTGGGCTTTTGGTACGCTCGGCCACCAGCGCGATATCGGTGGCAAAGCTCAGCGCGCTCAATTCCGCGACGCGGCGGGCGATGCCGGGTGGTGCGCCGCCGGCGGTGAACGCCTCGGTGCGGGCCGCGATGGTTGCCTCGACCGTCGGCGGCACGAGGTTCGCGAGCAGGCCCGAGACATCCGTGACGCCCTGCGCGTATGTCAGCACCAGATCGCCGAGCGGCGCCGCCCAGTCGGCATTGCGCAGCAGCCACAGTGTCTCGCGCTCGAGCAGCGCCTGCACCTCGGCATAGAGCGCCAGTTGCGTGCTGCCTGAAATTTCGCCGTCGAGCCGGTCGATCTCCCAGTAGAGCCGCTCCAGCCCATAGGCGTCGCGGGCCAGATTGAACGCCGCCGCCACCTGGCCGGGGTCGGTCGAGGTCGCTGCCATCATCTTGATGACGAAGGCCGGGCCGCCGCGGTTGATCATGGCGTTGGTGATCACAGTGGCGATCACCTCGCGGCGCAACCGGTGGCCGATGATCGAGTCCGGATAGCGCTCGTTGAGCTTCGCCGGGAAATATTTCAGTAGCTCGTGGCTCAGATACGGATCGTCTGGCGCCTTGCTGTGCAGCAGATCGCCATAGAGCGAGTTCTTGGCATAGGCGAGGATCGTGGC
>CAZNAE010000083.1:0-14769 GCA_964570695.1 uncultured Devosia sp. | reverse complement strand
GGCTCGGTGCTGATGCTCCTCGCCATCATGGCGATGTACTGGCAGGCCGGCACGCTCGACATCCGGAAGCTCCTCGCCTTCCACTTCGACCCGAAAGTCCAGATGTGGCTGTGGCTGGCGTTCTTCGCGAGTTTCGCAGTGAAGATGCCGATGTGGCCGTTCCATCGCTGGCTGCCGGAAGCGCACGTCGAAGCGCCGACCGCCGGCTCGGTGATCCTGGCGGCGATCCTCCTGAAGCTCGGCGGCTATGGCTTCATCCGCTTCTCGCTAGCGATGTTCCCGGACGCCTCGCACCAGTTCGCGCCGTTCGTGTTCACGCTCTCGGTGGCGGCGATCATCCTGACGTCGTTGATCGCGTTGGCGCAGACCGACATGAAGAAGCTGATCGCCTATTCGTCGGTGGCCCACATGGGCTTCGTCACCATGGGAATCTTCTCCGGCAACGTCATGGCGGTGCACGGCGCGGTGTTCCAGATGATCTCGCACGGCATTGTCTCGGCTGCGTTGTTCCTCTGTGTTGGCGTCATCTATGACCGGATGCATACCCGCGAGATTTCGGCCTATGGCGGGTTGGTCGAGCGCATGCCCCGCTACGCCACGGTGTTCATGGTGTTCACCATGGCCAATGTCGGGCTGCCGGGGACCTCGGGGTTCATTGGCGAATTCCTGACCATGATCGGCACGTTCCAGGTCAACACCTGGGTGGTGTTCTTCTCGGCCTTCGGCGTGATCCTCTCGGCCGGTTACGCGCTCTGGCTCTATCGGCGGGTGATCTTCGGAGCGCTGACCAAGGACTCGCTCAAGGGCATCCTCGATCTCGACGGCCGCGAGTTAGCCGTGCTGGTGCCGCTGGTGGTGCTGACGATCCTCTTCGGCTTCTACCCGGCGCCGATCCTCGATGCGACGGCGGCATCGGTGAACCTCATCGCACAGAACTTCTCGAAGGCCATCGGCGACACCGCCGCTCTGGTCGCGGCGGCGAACTAGGAGCAGCCTGATGAAATCCGATCTGCTGAGCTTTGCAGCACTGGCGCCGGCCTATCCCGAGCTGCTGCTCGCGGTTGGCGCCGTGGTGCTGCTGCTGGCCGGCGTGATCTGGTCGCGCGAACGCTCCTCGGGCCTGGCGTTCCTGTCGATCGTGCTGCTGGTTGCGGTGATCGCCGTCGCCATCTGGCAGCCGGCCGAGGGCGTGCTGTTCAACGGCGGCTTCATCTCCGACGGCTTCTCGCGCTACATGAAGTTCCTGGTGCTCGCTGGCTCGGCCTTTGCGTTGATCCTGTCGACCTCGACCGCGAAGCCGATGGGTCTCGACAAGTTCGAGTATTCCATTCTGGTGCTTCTCGCGACGCTCGGCATGATGGTCATGGTTTCGGCCAACGATCTGATGTCGCTGTATGTCGGCCTCGAGCTGCAATCGCTGGCGCTCTACGTTGTCGCGGCGCTGAAGCGCGAGGATGCGAAAGCGACGGAAGCCGGCCTCAAATATTTCGTCCTCGGCGCGCTGAGCTCGGGCATGCTGCTCTATGGCGCGTCGCTGGTCTACGGCTTTACCGGCATGACGCAGCTCGACCAGATCGTCGGCGCCATCACCGGTTCGGGCCGCTCGATCGGGCTGATCTTCGGCATGGTGTTCCTCCTGGCCGGCATCGCCTTCAAGATCTCGGCTGTGCCGTTCCACATGTGGACGCCGGACGTCTACGAGGGTGCGCCGACGCCGGTGACGGCGTTCTTCGCGGCGGCGCCCAAGGTCGCGGCGATGTCGTTGTTCATCCGCGTGGTGACCGTCAGCTTCGGGCCGATCACGCATGACTGGCAGCAGATCGTCATCTTCCTCTCGATCGCCTCGATGGTGCTCGCGGCGTTTGCGGCGATCGGCCAGAACAACCTCAAGCGCCTGCTGGCCTACTCATCGATAGGCCATGTCGGCTTCGCACTGGTCGGGCTGTCGGCCGGTACTGCGGTCGGCGTCGAGGGCGTCGCGGTTTACATGGCGATCTATATTGCCATGACCATCGGCATTTTCGCGGCGATCCTGTCGCTGAAGACCAACGACGGCTTTGTAGAGACGATCCCGCAGATGGCGGGTCTCGCGCAGAAGCGACCGTTCATTGCCGCGATCATCGCCATCATCATGTTCTCGTTCATCGGCCTGCCGCCGCTCGCCGGGTTTTTTGCCAAATGGCAGGTGTTCCTGGCGGCCATCGACGCGCACCTCTTCGCGCTCGCGGTGATCGGCGTGCTGGCGAGCGCGGTGAGCGCCTTCTATTATCTCCGCATTGTCAAGGTGATGTATTTTGACGAGCCGGTCACCGACTTCGTCGCCGCCCCGGCCGAACTGACTGCAGTCATGGCAGTTTCCGGCTTCCTGGTCGTCACCTACTACGTGACCGTTGGTTCTCCTCTTTACAACGCCGCACACGCCGCGGCTGGAAGCCTGTTCTAATTGGCCGAGTTTTCGCTCGGACCCATCGCGAGCGCCCGCAGCTATCGGCTGTTTTCATTCGACGAGATCGGCTCAACCAGCACCGAGGCCGCGCGTGCCGCCGAGGCCGGCGACGTCGGCGAAGTCTGGTTCGCGAGCCTCAGGCAGACGGCGGGCCGGGGCCGCCGCGGACGCGCCTGGGAAACGCCATCGGGCAATCTTGCGGCCAGCCTGATGATCGTGCCCGATTGCGATCCGGCGATCGCCGCAACGCTCGGCTTCGTTGCCGGCGTGGCGCTCAACCGAGCGCTGGCGGCGACGTTGCCGGCGGGCATCGTGAAGCAGGGGATCGATGGCGCCGAGGGCGCGCATCGTATCGCGCTCAAATGGCCGAACGATCTGCTGGCCGACGGCAGCAAGCTCGCCGGCATTTTGCTCGAGGCGCAGAAGCGCGCCGATGGACGGCACGCGGTCGTCATCGGCTTCGGCGTGAACGTCGTCTCCGCGCCGGAAGGTCTGCCTTACCCGGCGACATCGCTGCGGGGGCTTGGCGCCGCGATTTCGGCAGAGACGATCTTTTCGGCGCTCGCCGAGGAATGGGTCGTCGCCTACGAGCTCTGGGACAATGGCCGCAATGTCGCCGACATTCTGCGACTTTGGCGCGCTTCGGCCGCCGGTATCGGCGCCGAAGTCGCGGTTACTCGCGATGGCGGCGTGGTGCGGGGCATCTTCGAATCCATCGACGACACCGGCCGGCTGATCGTCCGGGCCAACGACAATTCGCGCATCGCCATCACCGCGGGTGACGTGCATTTCGGCGTCACCGCGAGCGTGAGAGCCTGATGGCAACTCCTTATCCCGACGAACTCGTCTTCGTGCCGCTCGGCGGCGTCGGCGAGATCGGCATGAACATGGCAGCGTATGGCTTCGGCCCGCGCAATGCCCGCAAATGGATCGTGGTCGATTGCGGCGTGACCTTCGCGGGTCCGTCGCAGCCTGGCATCGAGCTGATCATGGCCGATCCCAGTTTTCTCGAGGACAATGCCGACGACGTGCTGGCCCTGATCCTGACGCACAGCCACGAGGATCACTACGGTGCCGTGCTCGACCTCTGGCCGGCGTTTGACCGGCCGGTCTACGCGACAGCGTTTACTGCAGCGATGCTTGCGGCCAAGCGGGCGGCGGACAATATCGTCGACAATGTCGCGATCCGGTCGATGCAGGCGGGAAAGCCCTTCACTGTCGGGCCGTTCACCATCGAGGCGATCAATGTTGCGCACTCGATCCCGGAAAGCTGCGCGCTGGCCATCACGACATCGGTCGGCAGGGTGATCCACACCGGCGACTGGAAGCTCGATCCGCGTCCAATCGCGGCGCCGCCGACAGATGAGAAGCGGCTGCGCGAACTGGCCGCCGAAGGCATCCCGATCGCGCTGATCTGCGACTCCACCAATGCACTCAAGGAAGGCACCAGCCCGAGCGAGGACGAAGTGGCGGCCACACTCGACGCGCTGATCGGCTCGGCACCGCATCGCGTCGCCGTCACGACGTTTGCCTCCAATGTTGGCCGTGTCATGTCGGTTGCCCGAGCCGCGGCGAAGGCGGGGCGACAGGTCGTCATGTCCGGGCGCGCCATGCACCGCATCTCTGGCATTGCCCGCGAGCTCGGGATGCTCGAGGGCATTCCGCCGTTCCTCGACCAGGATGCGTTCAAGACGCTGCCGCGCAATAAGATCGTCGTGCTCTGCACCGGCTCGCAGGGCGAGCCGCGGGCCGCCATCGCGCGGATCGCCCGTGGAGAACACCCGGCTATCGATCTCAACGCCGGCGACCGGATGATCTTTTCGTCCTGGGCCATCCCCGGTAATGAGCGCGAGGTCATCGACATCCAGAATTTGATGATCGACCGCGGCATCGAGATCGTGACGCAGAAGGATGGGCTCGTCCACACAACCGGCCATCCGCGGCGCGAGGAGTTGAAGCGGCTCTACGACATGCTGCAGCCGATAACCTTGATACCGGTGCATGGCGAGGCAGCGCATCTCGAGGCGCATGCCGAGCTTGGCCGTCTGCACGGCATCAAGAACGTCGTTCATGCCCGCAACGGCGACATGATCCGGCTGTTCCCCGATGTGCTCCAGTTCCCCGGCGAAGTGCGCACCGGTGAGCTCTATCTCGACGGTAACATCCTCTGCACGCCCGACGAGAGCGGCGTCAAAGGCCGGCGCCGGTTGAGCTTTGGCGGCCATATCGGGGTCAGCCTCGTGGTTGACGACCGCGGCTCCATCGTCTCGGGCCCTGACCTCTCGATCGAGGGGTTGCCCAATGTCGAGGACGACGAGGAATCGCTGACAGATCTGGTGCGCAATGTCGTCAACGGTGCGCTGAAGAGCATTCCGCCGAAGCGCCGCGCCGATCCGGACCTGGTCGATGCAGCGCTGCAGCGCGCTGTGCGCGGCGAGGTCAACGCGTGGTGGGGCAAAAAGCCCAATGTGACGGTGTTCGTTCACCGCATATAGGTCGGTTATGCTCGCTCCGGCCACCTATGTCGCTATCTACTTCGTCGTCTGGTGGATCTGCCTGTTCGTGGTGCTACCGTTCGGCGTGCGCAACCAGGTGGACGCCGGTGAGTATGTACAGGGCACCGAGCGCGGAGCACCGGTTGCGCCGATGTGGTGGAAGCGCGTTCTGTGGACGACTCTACTGTCGATCCCGGTGACCGCTCTTTTGATGTGGGCGGTGAGCGCCAAATGGCTCCAGCAATACTGGAGCTAGCGACCCTAAAAAGAAAAAGCAGGGCGTGAGCCCTGCCTGAAATAGTTTGACGACAATACGTTGGTCTTAGGCACGCTGTTAAGCGGCGGCCAACGCTCCTCCCTTGACGTTGTCGACGTCCGGCAGCTTTGGCGCTGCCTGTAATTTATTGCGGTGGACCCTAACAATCGGAGTAGGGGTTGTCACTAGGATTCTGCGACGATTTTGCAGCCGGCCGCGGTCTGGACACGGCTTGACCGTTGCGGTTTGACTACAGCGCCGTGGGCCGCCGAGTCGGCCCGATTTCCTCGGAGTTTTCATGCGTCTCAGCCGGTATTTCCTGCCTGTCCTGAAGGAGTCCCCGAAGGAGGCCGAGATCGTTTCGCACAAGCTGATGCTGCGTGCGGGCATGATCAAGCAGCAGGCCGCCGGCTCGTATTCCTGGCTGCCGCTCGGCTTCAAGGTGCTCAGCAAGATCGTCAGGATCATCGAAGAAGAGCAGGACCGTTCCGGCGCCATCGAATTGCTGATGCCGACGCTCCAATCCGCTGATCTCTGGCGCGAATCCGGTCGGTACGACGCCTATGGCAAGGAGATGCTGCGGGTCGAGGACCGGCATGAGCGCGAGATGCTCTATGGGCCGACCAATGAGGAGATGATCACCGACATCTTCAGGACCTATGTCCGGTCCTACAAGGATCTGCCGCTGAACCTCTACCATGTGCAGTGGAAGTTCCGCGACGAGGTGCGGCCCCGCTTCGGTACCATGCGCAGCCGCGAGTTCCTGATGAAGGACGCCTATTCGTTCGACATGGACAAGGAAGGGGCGACGGCCGCCTTCCAGCGGATGTTCGTCGCGTATCTGCGGACCTTCTATCGGATGGGACTGGTCGGCATCCCAATGCGGGCCGACAGCGGCCCGATCGGCGGCGATTTGAGCTACGAATTCCACGTGCTTGCGGAGACCGGCGAGAGCGGCGTGTTCCTCCACTCGGACCTCGTCAACAAGCCGATTCCGCCGATCGACACTGACTTCCGCGGCGACCTGTCGCCGATCTTCAAGGACTGGACGTCACTGTTTGCCGCCACCGACGAGATGACCGACGAGGCCAAATTCAAGGCGGCGGTCCCGGCGGACAAGCAGTTGATGGCGCGCGGCATCGAAGTTGGCCATATTTTCTACTTCGGGACCAAGTATTCGGAGCCGATGAAAGCCAGTGTCACCGGAGCCGACGGCAAGGACGTGCTCGTCCATATGGGCAGCTACGGCATCGGGCCGAGCCGCCTGGTGCCGGCAGTGATCGAGGCGAGCCATGATGACAACGGTATCATCTGGCCGGTCAGCGTTGCGCCGTTCGAGGCCGAACTGATCAACCTCAAGGTCGGCGACGCGGCGACTGACGCAGCTTGTGAGACCCTCTACGCCGAGATGAACGCCGCCGGTCTCGACACGCTCTATGACGACCGCGACGCGCCGGCCGGTTCGAAATTCGCGACGGGCGATTTGATCGGCATTCCGTACCAGATCATCCTCGGGCCGCGCGGCCTCAAGGACGGGCAGGCGGAGATCAAGCATCGCAAGACCGGCGAGCGCGAGACGCTGCCGCTCGCGAGCGCGGTGGCGCGGGTCAAGGCGCTGATCGAACCGCAAAGGCGGGACAAGGTTTGAGCGATACCGCGGCCGGGTCCGGCTCGCAGACCGCCGGGCCGTTTTCCCGCTTCGAATGGTTGATGGCGGGGCGGTATCTGCGTTCGCGCCGGCGCGACACCTTCATTTCGGTGATCTCGGCGTTGACGGTTATCGGGGTCGCGCTGGGCGTCGCGACGCTCATCGTCGTGATGTCGGTGATGAACGGCTTTCGCGACGAGCTGCTGACCAAAATTCTCGGCCTCAACGGCCATTTCACCGCCTATCCGATCGACTCGAAGTTCTCCGACTACGACGAGACGGCGATGAAGATCGAGAAGGTGGACGGCGTTCTCTATGCCATTCCGTATGTTGAGGGGCAGGCGCTCGCCTCCGGCCAGCAGGAGTCTGCAGGAGTCTCGGTTCGCGG
The DNA here is from genome assembly GCA_964570695.1 of uncultured Devosia sp. Taxonomy (GTDB): domain Bacteria; phylum Pseudomonadota; class Alphaproteobacteria; order Rhizobiales; family Devosiaceae; genus Devosia_A. The sequence continues at coordinate 7,536 of CAZNAE010000083.1, read as the reverse complement.
CATTTCGGCGGCGTCGATCGACAAGCTGAAGCTCTTGAAGAAGGGTGCGGTGCTCGGTGGCTGGGACCAGTGGGACAAGTCGAACGGCGTCGCCATCGGCCAGCGCCTCGCCGAAAAGCTGGGCCTGACGATCGGCGATCCGATCACCGTCGTCAGCCCGAACGGGGCGAATACGCCGTTCGGCCGGACGCCGCAGATCCGCAGCTATCCGGTCAATGTCATCTTCAATCTCGGCATGGTCGAGTTCGACAGTTTTTACGTCTACATGCCGATGCAGGCAGCGCAGACCTACTTCAAGCTCTACGAAGACGTGCTGAAACCGGGGGTTTCGCCGCCGCCCGCTGACGCCACGGACGACCAGATCGATGCGGCCTACACGCGACAATATCAGGCCACGGCCGTCGAGATCTTCATCGACAATCCGGACAATGTCGGGGTGCTGCGCGACCGCATCCAGACGCAGGTCGACCGGCCGTTGATCCTTTACGACTGGCAGCAGCGCAACGAGACGTTCTTTTCGGCGCTGCAGGTCGAGCGGATCGTGATGTTCGTCATCCTATCGATGATTATCCTCGTCGCGGCGTTCAACATCATTTCGAGCCTGATCATGCTCGTCAAAGACAAGGGCAGCGATATCGCGGTGCTGCGCACGATGGGCGCGACGCGCGGCTCGATCATGCGCATCTTCTCGATGACCGGCACGGCGATCGGCGTTGGCGGGACGCTGATCGGGCTGATCCTCGGGCTGGTCGTGGCGTCGAACGCCGAGCCGCTCAGGGCATTCTTCTCCAACCTCACCAACGTGCCGATTTTCCCGCCGGAAGTGTTCTTCCTCTCGAGCCTGCCTTCGAAGATCGACGTCACCGAGGTGACGGTGGTGTCCTGCCTCGCCCTTGGCCTCAGCTTCCTTGCGACGCTCTATCCCGCCTGGCGAGCTGCGCAGTACGACCCGGTCGAGGCGCTGCGTTATGAGTGAGCCGCATCTGAGGCTCCGCGGCGTCCACCGGCATTACGGTCTGGGGGAGACGATGGTGCATGTGCTCGAGGCCGCGGACCTCGAGGTGCAGAGTGGCGAGCTCGTCGCGATCGTCGCGCCATCGGGGGCCGGCAAGTCGACGCTGCTGCATTTGAGTGGACTGCTGGAGCGGCCGCAATCGGGCGAGATCGAGATCATCGGCGAGCCGACCTCGTCGCTCAACGAGCGCGGCCGGACGCTGCTGCGGCGCACCACCATCGGCTACGTCTACCAGTTCCACCATCTGCTGCCGGAGTTCACGGCGCTCGAAAACGTCACCATCCCCCAGCTGATCGCTGGCAAGAGCCAGTCGGTGGCGGACAAGCGGAGCCACGAGCTGCTCGGATTGCTGGGCGTGGACGCGCGGTCGACGCATCGTCCAGCGGAGCTGTCGGGCGGCGAGCAGCAGCGCGTGGCGATCGCGCGGGCGGCCGCCAACCACCCGCGGGTGATCCTCGCCGACGAGCCGACGGGCAACCTCGATCCGGCGACCAGCGACCTAGTGTTCTCGGCGCTGCAGGAACTGATCCGCGGCGAGGGTGCGGCGGGGCTCATTGCGACCCACAACCACGATCTCGCTCGCCGCGCGGACCGGATCGTGACCCTGAAAGACGGTTTGGTACAGCCGCTGACGCTTTAGAGCTTGCGGACCATCAGCTCGTTCAGCCAGCCAGTGCTGAGGATCTTTTCGCTAAAACCGAATGTGCCGGTTCCCAGCAGTTCTTCGCCAGCGTTCTTCAATGCCGTCAGCGCGACCCGGGCGAGCGAGCCGCCGAGGCTGACGCGGCGCACGCCGGCAGCTTCCAGTTCGGCGATGTTGGGGCCGGGGCCGCCGCGGACGACATTCACCGGCCTCGAGACATTGGCGACAACTGCGCGGATCGCCTCGATGTTCGGCAGGCCGGGGGCGAAGAGCACGTCGGCGCCGGCTTTCTCGAACGCCTGCAGGCGGCGAAGGGTGTCGTCGAGGTCGGGGCGGCCGTGCAGATAGTTCTCGGCACGCGCGACGAAGGCGAACGGGAAGCCGAGCGTGTGAGCGGCTTCGGCCGCCGCGGCAACGCGTTCCACGGCGAGGTTGAAGTCATAGATCGGGCTGGCTGGATCGCCGGTCGCATCCTCGATCGACCCTCCCACGAGGCCGATCTCGGCAGCCCGGCGGATGGTGTCCGCCGCGTCCTCCGGGCGGTGGCCGAAGCCGTTTTCGAGATCCGCGGCGACCGGCAGGTCGACGGAGTCGACGATGAGTTTGGCGTTCCACAGGGACTGTTCACGGGTGACGCCGCCGTCCGGTTTGCCGAGGACGAAAGCGAGGCCGGCGCTGGTCGTGGTCAACGCCTCGAAGCCCTGCGAGGCCAAGAGCTTGGCACTGGCGCCGTCCCACGGATTGGGGATGACGAACAGCTTCTTACGCTCATGCAAAGCGCGAAAGATCTGGCCCTTTTCTGCCTGCTCCGTCAGAGCAGCATGCCCAGCGTCTTGGCCGTTCCCGCCGCGGTCTTGCAGTAGGCGTCGGTCTGGTCCTTGGTCCAGGTTTTCTGCTGGCGGTAGAGATCGTCCGTGGCACGGAACACGTCGACATTGAATGCCGTATCGCCGGCCGGAGTGTTGTCGGCGCGATAGGCATTGACCTTGTCGCGGCTGATTGAGAGCTGGCAGACATCGGCGGAGTTGAAGAGGCTAGCCAGGGTTTTAACGGCGGTGTCGCGATCAACAGCAGCTATCGCCGGGCTGGCGGCGACGAGGAGAAACGCGGTGAGGGTGAGAGCTTTGAGCATGCCGCTTCATAGCACGACGGCACGGGCAGGAAAGGTCCCCGGCGCGTCACGTCCACGTGCCCGTTAACCTCCGATTCACGGTTACACCGATGTTGCTGGACGAGAACAAAAGACGAACATATAAGAACATAACGGCAACAACGGAGGTCGAAATGCTGGGTTTCGTGAAAGACATGATGGCGCTTGTCGCTCTGGTCGGCTTCACCGGCGCATCGCTTGCGTGGATGGATATGGCCTCCCGACTCGTGTGACCTGTGGATTGATTGCCGTGCGGGTTGGTCCCATCCAACTCGCGGCGTAGGACACCACATGGCCGGCCCCGGTTTTATCCATCTTCATATCCACTCCGCCTATTCGCTGCTCGAAGGCGCGCTGAAACTCGGCACGCTGCTCGATCTGGCGAAGGCCGACAAGCAGCCCGCGCTCGGCGTGGCCGACACCAACAATCTGTTCGGGGCGCTGGAGTTTTCCGAGAAGGCGGCCGGCAAAGGCGTGCAGCCATTGCTCGGCGCCGAGTTGGTGCTCGATTTCGAGGCGCCGACTGACCGGATGATGGAGCGGGTGCACGATCGAGGCCAGTTCGGCAAAGGTGGCGTGGTCCTCATCGCCGACAGCGAGACCGGCTACGGCAATCTCTCGCGGCTGGTCAGCCGGGCCTATCTCGATGGTGAGCCAGGCCGAGCTGCGGCGCAGCTCGGCTGGCTGGATCATGAGAAGCTCGATGGCATCATCTGCCTCAGCGGCGGCCCTGAGGGCGCGATCGATCCCTATTTCGCGCAAGGCCTCGACGGACAGGCGGAACAGCGGCTCGAGGCGTTGCGCAACCTCTTCGGCGACCGTCTCTACATCGAACTGCAGCGGCATGGCCGGCAGCAGGAATTCTCCAACGAAGCCCGGCTGATCGATTACGCTTACCGGCGCGGCGTGCCGCTGGTCGCGACCAACGAGCCGTTCTTTGCCACGCGCGGCGACTACGAGGCGCATGATGCGCTGCTCGCGATCGCGGCTGGTTCGGTGGTGGCGCAGACGGAACGGCGGAAGCTGACGGCCGAGCATTACTTCAAGTCGCGCGAGGAGATGGGTAAGCTCTTCGCCGATCTGCCGGAGGCGCTGGACAATTCGATCGAAATCGCCCGCCGCGTCAGCTATCGGCCGAAGACCCGGGGACCGATCCTGCCACGTTTCGCCGCGGCACCAGGTCAGACAGAGGAAGAGGGGCTTGCGGCTGAGGCCGACCGGCTGCGGCTCGACGCGTTCGAGGGGCTGGAACGCCGCTTCAAATCCAACGGCATGGCCCACGGCTTCACCGTCGAGGCGTATCGCGAGCGGCTCGAGTTCGAGCTCGGCGTTATCATCAAGATGAAGTATCCGGGCTATTTCCTGATCGTCGCCGACTTCATCCAGTGGGCCAAGGCGCAGGACATCCCGGTGGGGCCGGGGCGCGGCTCGGGCGCCGGTTCGCTCGTCGCCTATTCGCTTACCATCACCGATCTCGATCCGCTCCGCTACGACCTGTTGTTCGAGCGCTTCCTCAACCCGGATCGCGTGTCGATGCCGGACTTCGATATCGACTTTTGCCAGGATCGCCGTGGCGAAGTGATCAAGTACGTCCAGGAGAAGTACGGCGAGAACCAGGTCGCGCAGATCATCACCTTCGGGACGCTGCAGGCGAAGGCGGTGGTGCGCGACGTCGGCCGCGTGATGCAAATGCCGTATGGGCAGGTCGACCGGATTTCGAAGCTGATCCCTGCCAATCCGGCCAATCCGGTAACGCTGCAGCAGGCGCTCGACATGGAGCCGCAGCTCAAGGCAATGCGCGACAGCGACGAGCAGGTCGCCGAGCTGATCGCCACGGCGCAGAAGCTTGAAGGGCTCTACCGCCACGCATCGACGCACGCGGCCGGTATCGTCATCGGCGAGCGGCCGCTGACCGAACTGGTGCCGATGTACCGCGATCCGCGTTCCGACATGCCGGTAACGCAGTATTCGCTGAAATGGGTGGAGCCGGCGGGCTTGGTGAAGTTCGACTTCCTCGGGCTGACAACGCTCACGGTGCTCGACCACGCGGTCAAGATGATCAACCGCAACGGTACGAAGTTCGCGCTGACCGATATTCCCATCGACGATGTCGAGACTTACGACAAGCTGACCAAGGGCGATGTGGTCGGCGTGTTCCAGGTGGAAAGCCCCGGCATGCGACGGGCGCTGGTCGATATGCGGCCGGACCGGTTCGAGGACCTTATTGCGCTCGTGGCGCTTTATCGCCCCGGTCCGATGGCGAATATTCCGACCTATTGCGCCCGCAAGGCCGGCCGCGAGGACGTCGAGTATCTGCATCCGATGCTGGAGCCGATCTTGGCGGCGACGTACGGCGTCATCACCTACCAGGAGCAGGTGCAGCAGATTGCCAAGTCACTGGCCGGCTACACCCTCGCCGAGGCCGATCTGCTGAGGCGCGCTATGGGCAAGAAGATCAAGGCCGAGATGGAGGTGCAACGCAGCCGCTTTCTCGATGGCGCGGAAAAGAACGGCATCGGCAAGGGGTTGGCGACGACGATCTTCGAGGCCTGCGCCAAGTTCGCTGAGTACGGCTTCAACAAGTCGCATTCGGCGCCGTACGGCTACATCACCTACCAGACGGCGTATTTAAAAACCCATTTCTTCCAGGAATTCATGGCCGCCTCCATGACCTACGTCATGGGCAACACCGACAAGCTCAACGAATTCCGCGAGGATGCCAAGAAGCATGGCATCAAGATGGTGGCGCCGTCGGTCAACACCTCGGAGGCCGTATTCAGCGCCCGCGACGGCCAAATCTTCTATGCCATCGGCGCGATCAAGGGCGTTGGGCAGGCGGTTGCCGAGCATATCGTCGCGGCGCGCGCCGGCAAGCCGTTCGCCGACCTCGCGGATTTCGCCACCCGAGTCGATCCGCGCATCATCAACAAGCGGACGCTCGAGACGCTGATCAATGCCGGGGCGTTCGATTGCCTCGTGCCGAAACGCGAGCAGGCTTTCGCGGCCGTCGACATGATCGTGGCGACGGCACAGCGCACCAACGCCAATGCCTCCGACGGCATCATGGACATGTTCGCCGCCGACACGCCCGAGCCGATCCGGCTGACGCAGAATTTCACGCCATGGAACCTTGCGGAGCGGCTCGAGCGCGAGCGTTCGGCGATCGGCTTCCATATCTCGGCGCATCCGCTCGATGATTATGCCGGGCTGTTCGAGAACATGAAGATCATGCCGTATGCGCGCTTCGAACACGGCGTGAGGGAGGGCGAGCTCTCCGCCGGCCGGCTGGCCGGCACGATCGCGACCCGCGCCGACCGGCGGACCAAGAAGGGCACGCCGATGCTGTCGCTCAGCCTCAGCGATCCCTCCGGCAGCTTCGAGGTCATCGGTTTCTCCGAGGCCGTCGAGCAGTACGGCAAGATCCTGCAGCCGGGCCGCTCGGTCATCATTAATGTCGAGGCGGATGAGAGGCCGGACGGAATCAGCCTCAGGCTGATGTCGGCCGTGCCGCTCGACGAGGCGGCACAGAAGGCTGGCCGGCGCCTGACGATCTTCGCCGAAGACCCCAAATGCCTCGGCCCGATCCAGTCACAGCTCAAGCCGGGCGGCGAGGGGCAGGTGATCTTCATCGTGTCGCGAGACAACGGCGCCAAGGAATATGAGATCGAGCTTGGCCAGCGGTTTCAGCTCAATCCAGCCGTTGCAGGCGGGATCAAGTCGCTGGGCGGGGTAGTTGATGTGCGGTTGAACTAGGCAGCCTCGAAATGCTGAACGAAATTCTTCTTGTCCTTGGCGTGATCGGCGTGGGTGTGCTGCACACGATCGTCCCGGACCATTGGCTACCGATCGCGCTCCTTGCGCGCCAGCGTGGCTGGACGCCGCAGGAAACGGCGCGAGCTGCAGCGGGCGCCGGCGCCGGCCATGTGGTGACAACCCTGCTTTTGGGGCTGCTCGTCTGGATCGTGGGAGCGAGCGCTGCCGCGCACTACGGCAAGATCGTGGATGTCCTCGCGAGCTTCGCGCTCATCGCTTTCGGTCTGTGGATCGCCTGGGGTGCATGGCGGGAATTCTCCGCTACTGGAGGGCACGTTCACGCCCACAACCACGGCCATCACGACGATCATGAGCATGATCATGTTCATGATCACGCCCACGGTTGGGAGCATGACTCCCTGTACGCGCCGCTCAAAACCAGCGTCGTGGCAGAGCGACACGCACACTGGCACCGTCACGGGCAGGGATCTGCCCATCTGCATTGGCACGATCACGACGCGCCAAGCGCGCATCCCATCGGGATCAACACCGTCGCCGCGGCTCCATTTCACCTGCATGGCCATGGGACGAGCGGTCGAACGGCGCTGCTCCTTGTTCTGGGATCCTCGCCCATGGTGGAGGGCGTGCCGGCCTTTTTCGCCGCGTCGCGATACGGCGCTGGTCTGATCGCGATCATGGCCATCCTCTTCGCCATCAGCACGATTGCGACCTACGTCGTGCTTTCGGTCTATGCGGCGTCGCGCCTGCGCCAGCTCAACCTCGGACCGCTGGAACGGTATGGCGAGGTGCTGAGTGGCCTGTTGATCGCCGTGATCGGCGTGGCTTTCGGGATCGCCACCGCCCTTTAGGCGTCTTGCGCTTCCACACTGATTCCCCTATATGGCCCACGCGTTCGGGGCTTTCCCGGCGTAATTCACACGCGAAGACGGCGCGCCGAGCTTAGTCGGCTGCTCC
>CAZNAE010000082.1:0-14918 GCA_964570695.1 uncultured Devosia sp. | reverse complement strand
TGGCGGAGAGGATGGGATTCGAACCCACGAGACCCTTTTGAGGTCTGCGCCCTTAGCAGGGGCGTGCCTTCGACCACTCGGCCACCTCTCCCACGGGCGCCTTATTCCCGGTTTGGCCGGTCAATGCAAGGCCGGAGCCACGCGTGGCGGGCGCGGCGATTTGGCCGGCAAGACCCTCGATATTTGCACCCCGTTCATCATTTCCACGGGTTTGAGGGGCGGCCGCGCAAACTGGGCGCAAAATAAGTCCGTCATTAAGGTTCAGGGGCGAGCCTGATGGGATGAGCCCGATGCCTGCCGTTGGACAGACCGACCAGAACGTCTTCCGCTTCGACCAGAGCGGCGCCTTGCTGCGCAAGGTCATGGAGAGCGCGGCCGTCGGCATGGCGCTGATCGGCGTCGACAAGCGCACCATCTACGTCAACCGCGCTTACGAGACGATGCTGGGCTTCGAGCCCGACGAGCGGCTCGGCCGGATGGCCGAGGAGGCGATCTTCGCCGACGACCGACCAACGGTCATGCTGCGCTTCGACCAGGTGGCGCGCGGCGAGATCGAGGACATGCGGCTCGAATGCCGGATGAACCACAAGGACGGCAGCCAGCTCTGGGCGCTGCTGTCGGTGTCGTCGCTGCGCAGCGACACGACTGGCCGGCCGCTCTATGCGATCGTCCAGATCATCAACATCGACAAGCAGAAGCAGGCGGAAGCCGCGCTGGCGCAGTCGGAGAGCCGCTGGAATTTCGCGCTTGAAGCGGCCGGCACCGGCGTCTGGGATCACGACACCCTCAACGAGGTGATGTTCTATTCGAAGACCTGGCGAACCATGCGCGGCTTCAAGCCGGACGAGTATGTCGATCCGGCCATGACCGAGTGGCTGAAGCGGGTTCACCCCGACGATGTCCCCCGCGTCCTTGCGGTTGTCGACAAGCAGGATCACGGCGAGGACGGCTACGACACCATCGAATATCGCGAGCGGCACGTCGATGGCCACTACATCTGGATTCTGAGCCGCGGCCGGCCGGTCGAATGGGGCCCCGACGGCGAGCGCGTCCGCACCATCGGCACGGACACCGATATCACCCGCCTCAAAACCGCCGAAGGCCTGCTTGCCGAGGAAAAAGAGCGCCTGCGCGTCACGCTTGAATCGATCGGCGACGGCGTGATTTCGACCGATGCGGACGAGTGCATCACCTTTATGAACCCAGTTGCTGAGGCGATGACCGGCTGGAGCGAGGCTGAAGCGCTGGGCCAGAAGCTGCAGCAGGTGTTCGTCGCCAAGTCCGAGGCGACCGGTGAGCCGGCGGCCGATCATTTGGCGTTCTGCGTCGCGACCGGCAAGCCGAGCGAAATCGAGGCCGATGTTGTTCTCGCGGCGCGTGACGGCACCGGGCGGGGCGTCTCCGGCACCGCGGCGCCGGTGCGCACCGAGGATGGCCGCGTCGTCGGCGCCGTGCTGGTGTTCAAGGACGTGACCGAGAGCCAGCAAGTGCAGCGCCAGCTTGCCCATTCTGCCAACCACGATCCGCTGACCGGGCTGCCCAACCGCTCGGCCTTCACCCGCGCGCTCAGCGAAGCGCGGCGGCAGGCGGATGTTGAGCAGCGCAGCCACGCGCTCTGCTTCATCGATCTCGACCGCTTCAAGCCGATCAACGACACCGCCGGCCATGCCGCCGGCGACGCCCTGCTGCGCGATGTCGCCAACACCATCCGCCGCGCCTGCCGCAGCCACGATTTTGCCGCCCGCATCGGTGGCGACGAGTTCGTCGTGCTGCTCGCCGACTGCCCGCTACCCAACGCCCGGGTGGTGGCGCAAAAGATCGTCGACACCATCGCCGAGACCGGTTTCACCTGGAACGGCACCCGCTATGACATCGGCGCCTCGATCGGCATCGCGCTGATCGAGCCCGGCTCGGCCGAACGTGATCCGCTCGCCGATGCCGACGCCGCCTGTTACGCCGCCAAGGGCGCCGGTCGCGGCCGCGTCGTCCTCTGCAGCGACCTGCAGCCGGCCCAATAAGCCCCGACGAAAGGGGGCGCTTGCCGCGTCCCCGGCTGATAGGTTAGCTAGCGGAACGCGAACATCCGCTGGTGAAGGAAATATTCATGGGTAGTCTCGATGGCAAGCTGAGCCTGATCACGGCGGCAGCACAGGGCATTGGTCGCGCCACCGTCGAGGCGTTTTCGCGCGCCGGCTCGCGGGTCATCGCCACCGACATCAACGCCGACAAGCTCAAGGAGTTGAACGGCCTGCCCGGCGTGACGACGCGCGTGCTCAACGTACTTGACAACGAGGCGGTGAAGGCGGCCGCCGCCGAGATCGGTCGCATCGACGTGCTCTTCAACTGCGCCGGCGTGGTACACAACGGCAACATCCTCGAAATGCCCGACAGCGATCTCGAATTCGCCTTCAACCTCAACATCTGGGCGCAGGTGCGGATGATCAAAGCCTTTCTGCCGGCGATGCTCGAGCACGGCGAGGGCTGCGTCATCAACATGTCGACGGTCGCCTCGTCCTGGAAGGCGGTGCCCAACCGCGCCGCCTATTCGATCAGCAAGGCGGCGGTGATCGGCCTTACCAAGTCGATGGCGGCCGACTACACCACAAAGGGCATCCGGGTGAACGCCATCGCCCCGGGTACGGTCGACAGCCCGTCGCTGCACGAGCGCTGGAAGGCCACCGGCGATTTCGAGGCCGCCCGCAAAGCCTTCATCGCCCGCCAGCCGATCGGGCGCATCGCCAGGCCTGAGGAGGTGGCGGATCTGGCGCTGTATCTCGCGACGGCGACGTACACGACCGGGCAGGTACATGTGATCGACGGCGGGTGGACCGCCTAAGACACGCGGCGCGCCGTGTAGATCGCGGTGGTCATGTTGCGATCGATGCGGCCGCCGAACTGCTGCGCGGCGATGCGGGCGAGGGCATCGAGTAGCTCAGTGCGCTCGGTGGCGGCGAGAGCGGTGACGTTGGAGTACGTCGCGTAGAGATTGCGGACGCCCACCGCATCAAGGCTGAGCGTCCACCGCACGAATTGCGGAGGGTCTGGGTGGAAGCCGGCCTCGGTCATCTCGCGCAAGCGCTGCTCCATGTCCATCCCATAGATCGGGCCGCCAGTACCGCCGCCCGAGTAGCTCGTGCGATGGCCGGCAAATAGATGCGTAGTCGCTTCGTGGAACGGATCGGGACGACTGTCGTCGCCGAAGATGTTCCAGACCAAGGCGAGCGCACCGTCCTGGCGAAGCAGGGTGTGGAGGCGGGGCAAGGCGCTCCGCGCATCGAGCCAGTGAAACGCCGTTGCGCTGACAGCGAGGTCGAACGAGGCGGGTGCCAGATCGGCGTCCTCGAAGGACGCCGCGACAACATCCAACCGCGCGTTTGCCGCTGTCGCGCGGAGGAAATCGGCAAGCCGGGGATCGGGCTCGACCGCTGTGAGGTGCGCAGGGTGGGCGGCGAGCAGTGGCAGAGTCGCGAGACCGGTGCCGGCGCCGATCTCGAGGATCTCGATGCCCGGACGGAGGCCGGCGCGTTCACGCAGCGCCGCCCAGGTTTACTGCGGATAGGCCGGCCGCGCGCTGTGATAGTTTGCCGGGTCGTCGCCGAACGCTTCTCGGCCGAACGAACGATCGAGACTGACCATCGCGCCACCACCCAAGTGAGCGCCGGTGTATGCAACGTCCCGGCCGCGAGGGCAACCCTAGAGCTTCACCGGCTTACCGCTCCGCACGCTCTCGTCTGCGGCGATGCAGATACGGAGCGACGCGACGGCATCGTCCATGTGGCGGGTGAGGTCGAAATTCTCGGTGATGGCGCGGTGGACGTAGTCCTGCTCGCGGGCGCAGAGCGCATCGTGGCCGGGCTCGCCGGCCATCGAGATGATCTCGTCGGGCTGCGCGAAGGCCTGGCCATCCGCGGTCAGCGCGGCGCGGTGCACCTTGATGCTGTCGGTGCGCGAATGGACCTCATGGTCCTGCGAGTCGCCGCCTGAGTTGACCACGATCGACACCGAGCCATTGGGCGTCATGATGTCTTTGACGAAGAACGCCTGGTCCGAGATCATCGGGCCCCAGGCGGCCTCGTACCAGGCGAGGGAGCCGTCGGCGAACAGCACCTGGAAGTGGCCGTAATTGTACGTGTCGGGCGCGACTTCGTTGCTGAGCCGCAGGCCCATGCCGCGCACCTCGACCGCCTTGGCGTCGGTGATCTGGCACATCACATCCACATAGTGGACGCCGCAGTCGACGATCGGCGAGGTCGTCTCCATCAGCATCTTGTGCGTCCGCCAGTTCTGGCCGGACGATTGCTGATTGAGGTTCATGCGGAAGACATAGGGGCCGCCGAGCTTGCGCGCCTCGGCGATGAGCCGCATCCAGCTCGGATGGTGGCGGAGGATATAGCCGACGACCAGCTTGCGGTTGTTGGCCCGGGCCGCCGCGACGACGCGCTCGGCGTCCTTCACATTGGTCGCGAGTGGCTTCTCGATGAAGACGTGCGCGCCCTGCTCGATCGCCATCACCGCGTAGTCGGCGTGCGTGTCGGAATAGGTGTTGATCGAGACGACGTCCGGTTTTAGCGCGCGCAGCGCCGGCTCGAAGGCGGGCAGGATGTCGTAGCCCGAGAGCTCCTCATGCAGCCGTGGCGTTGAGCGGTTCACCAGCCCGACGATCTCGTAGCCGGGATGCCGGTGATAGGCGAGGGCGTGGCTCCGGCCCATATTACCGAGGCCCGCAACAAGCACGCGTAGTGTCACTTAACAGCTCCCGAGAACGTTGCCGACATTAATGCCAAAAAAATACCACTTGTCCATCGCCAGGAGAATCTGCTGGCAAATGGTATGTCATTGGTATTAACGTACCTGGGTTGGAGATCACGCGATGGCTGATGCGGCCGCGACATTATTCGGCGCCGAATCGATCACCCTGCCGCAGGGCGGGCCGCTCTATCTGCAGTTGAAGCGGCGGATCGAGGAGGCCGTGCATCGCGGCGCCATCAAGCCCGGCGATGCTTTGCCGTCGGAGCGCGACCTCGCGGCCCAGGTGGACGTCTCCCGCGTGACCGTGCGCAAGGCGGTGCAGCATTTGGTACGCGAGGGTCTGCTGGTGCAGCGGCACGGCTCCGGGACCTATGTGGCGCCGCAACCCGGTCGCGTCGAGCAGTCGCTGTCGCAACTGACCTCGTTCGCCGAAGACATGGCGCGGCGCGGCATGGCGGTGCGCTCGACCTGGCTCGATCGCGGGCTCTATCCGCCGTCGCCGGAAGAGATGGTGGCGCTCGGCCTGACCTCGGGCGATTATGTGGCGCGCGTGGCGCGGCTGCGTGTCTCGGGCGACACGCCGCTCGCCATCGAGCGTGCGGCGATTTCGGCGAACATCCTGCCCGACCCCGAAGCGATTGGAACGTCGCTCTACGCGCATCTGGCAAAAACCGACAACCGGCCGGTACGGGCCATCCAGCGCATCCGCGCCATCAGCCTCGGCAGGGACGACGCGGCGTTGCTCGATCTGACGCCGGGCGCTGCCAGCCTCCACATCGAGCGCACGTCGTACCTCGCATCGGGTCGGGTGGTGGAATTCACCCGCTCGATATATCGGGGCGACACCTATGATTTTGTTGCCGAGCTCAGACTGGGCGACGGCCGGGGACCTCTGCGATGACGACCGCCAAGGCTACTCATATGCGCATCGAGATCGAGGAAATTCCTGATGCGACGCGCCGGCTGCTCGAGCAATCGGGCGAGCGGCTCGCCGAGGCTGGCGCGGCGCTGAAGAAGCTGCAGCCGGTGATGGTTGCGACCATCGCCCGCGGCTCGTCGGATCACGCTGCCGCGTATCTCAAATACGCCATCGAGCTGGTTGCCGGTGTGCCGGTCGCCTCGATCGGCCCGTCGGTGATGTCGATCTATGGCCGCGAGTTGCGCCTCGAGGGCTGCGCGGCGATCTCGATCTCGCAATCGGGCAAGAGCCCTGACATCGTCGCGATGGCGCAGTCGGCGCGCCGCAACGGGGCGCTGAGCATTGCGCTGACCAACACTGCGGATTCGCCGCTGGCGACGGCCGCCAATATCTCGGTCGACCTCAGCGCCGGCGTCGAGCAATCGGTCGCGGCGACCAAGAGCTTCGTGAACTCGGTGGTCGCGGGACTGAGCGTCCTCGGCCATTGGGCGGGCGACGCGGCATTGCTGGCGTCGCTGAAGACGCTGCCCGACGTGTTCGCGAAATCGGTGACCGCCGATTGGACGCCGCTGCTGGCTGCACTCAAGGATCGCAACTCACTCTACGTGCTCGGCCGCGGTCCGGCGCTGGCGATCGCCGAGGAAGCGGCGCTGAAGTTCAAGGAGACCTGCGGCATCCACGCCGAAGCCTATAGCGCTGCCGAGGTGCTGCATGGGCCGGCGCGCATCGTCGAGGCGGGCTTCCCCGTGCTGGCGCTCGCGGCGCGCGATGCATCGGAGGCGGGCGTCGCCGAGATCGCGGACCGGCTGGCGAAGCAGGGGGCGACCGCCTTTGCGACGACCGATCGCGTGGCGCTGGCCCAGAAGCTGCCCTTCGCAGCGACCGGGCATCCGATCACCGACGGGCTATCGCTGATCGTCTCGTTCTATGGCTTCGTCGAGATGCTGTCGCGCCATCGCGGCTTCGATCCGGACCACCCGCCGCATTTGAAGAAGATCACGGAGACGATATGAGCCGCATCGCCTACACCGGCGCCCGGATCTTCGACGGCGAGCAATGGTGGGACCGCTCGGCGCTGGTCGTCAACCGCGACCGTATCGAGGGGATCATCGCGGCAGACTCACCAACCGACGCGACGCGCGTCCCCCTCGGCGGTGGCATCCTTGCGCCGGGCTTCATCGACCTGCAGGTGAACGGCGGAGGCGGGGCGCTGCTCAACCTCACGCCGGACGTGCCGACGATCAGAACGATCTGCGCGGCCTTCGCGCAGTTCGGCACCACCGCCTGCCTGCCGACGCTGATTACCGACACGCGCGAGAAGAATGCCGCCGTGGTCGCAGCGGGTGAGGCCGCGGCCGTGCTGGGCGTTCGCGGGTTCCTCGGGCTTCATCTCGAGGGGCCGCATCTGAGCGTCGCGCGCAAGGGCGCCCACGATCCGGCGCTGATCCGTCCGATGGACGAGGCCGATCTCGCTGCCCTGATCGCTGCGCGGCAGCGGCTCCCGAACCTGCTCACCACGGTTGCTGCCGAGACGGTGACGCCGAACCAGATCACGCGGCTCAGCGAAGCGGGCATCGTCGTCAGTATCGGCCACTCCGACGCGTCGTATGACATGGTGAGAACCGCCGCCGAAGCCGGGGCGACGATGGTGACGCACCTCTTCAACGCACAGAGCCAGCTCGGCAACCGCGATCCGGGCGTCGTCGGCGCTGCGCTCGATCTGGGTTCGCTGTCGGCCGGACTGATTGCCGACGGCATCCACGTCGCGGCCCCCAGCATTGGCGTGGCCCTGCGCGCCAAGCGCGGCCCGGGCCACGTCTTCCTTGTCACCGACGCGATGTCGCCCACGGGCACCGACGCGACGAGCTTCGTGCTTACCGGCCAGACGGTCTATCGCAAGGACGGGGCACTGCGGCTCGCCAACGGCACGCTCGCCGGCGCCGATCTCACGATGATCGATGCCGTGACCTATGTGCACCGGACGCTTGGCCTGCCGCTCGAGGAAGCGCTGCGCATGGCCTCGCTCTATCCCGCCGAGGTTCTCGGTGTTTCGGTCGAGCGCGGCAGCCTCGGTCACGGCATGCGGGCCGATCTTGTGCATCTCGGCGATGATTTGGGCATGCGCCGCACGATCATCGGCGGGGAGACCGCCTGGGCCGCGTGATTCCCCTCAGCGCCGTCGCCTGCTAGACAAGCGGATGACGGGAGAGTCGGAATGAAGATTGGCGTGTTGGGCACCGGTGCGGCCGGCCAGACGGTGGCGGCAAAATTCGTGGCAATGGGCCACGACGTGATGATGGGCGCGCGCGCCGCCGACAACGAAAAAGTCCTCGGCTTCGCCAAGCGCACCGGCGGCAAGGCCGGCACCTTTGCCGACGCTGCGGCATATGGCGAGATGGTGCTCAACTGCACCCGCGGCGACACCTCACTGGCGATGCTCGCGATGCTCAGCAAGGAGCTCGACGGCAAGATCCTGATCGATGTCGCCAACCCGCTCGACTTCTCGCAGGGCTTTCCGCCCCATCTGACGGTGTCGAACACCGACTCGCTGGCCGAGCAGATCCAGCGGGCACTGCCCAAAACCTTCGTGGTGAAGTCGCTCAACACCGTCAACGCCGCGGTGATGATCGAGCCGTCGCGCGTTCCCGGTCCGCACACGGTGTTCGTCTCCGGCAACGACAAGCACGCCAAGGGCAAGGTGATGGATTTCCTCCGCAGCCTCGGCTGGCACTCGATCATCGATCTGGGGGACATCACCAGCGCCCGTGCCGCCGAACAGCTGCTCCCACTCTGGGTGCGGCTCTATGCCGTGCTGGGGAACACTGCGGACTTCAACATCGCGGTGATGAAGGCCTGAGCCTATTTCGTCGGGTAGCCGAAGAACTCGGCCCATTTGTAGAGCGGCCTGGCGGCGTCCGACTGGAACAGGAATTCATAGTTCCGCCACGCGGTCTGGACGCCGATCGACAGGCCCTGCCGAACCTTCTGGTAGCTCGGCGTCCGCGCCGAGCGGTTGGCGGCCGCCTCGGCGAAATTGAGCACCGCATCGTCCCAGCGCAACCCTAGGAAATCCAGCGCCTCATAGACGGTCGGCTCAAACTTGGTGACCAGCGTGTCGTAGCGCAGGTAGTGCACGCGCGGGTCGGTCATCGAATAGGTCTTGAACCACTGCGTCATCGAGAAATCGTAGAGCTTCGCCGCGCTCTCGATCGAGCGGAAATGCTCCATGGCGATGTTGCGTTTGAAATGCTGCTTGAAGCAGCTCAGCACGACATCGAAGGGATGGCGGATCGAAAAGATGTAGCGCTTGTCAGGGAAGGCCTTGGCCATGAACCCAGCCTCTGCCGCCCGCATCGGCAGCTTGTCGATGAAGAGCTTCGCCCCGACTTTGTGCTTCCGGCGCAGCTCCTCGTCATAATAGCGCTCGCGGCCCTTGAGGTAGATCTCGACGAGCTCCGCCTCGGTCCGCGCACCGGGCAGCGCATGGTCGAGGAAAAACTGCATGCTGGCGCTCGAAGGAATCTCCTCGAAAGTTTCGATCAGCGGATGGGCAGCGAGGGCGTTCTCGAGCAGCGTCGTGCCCGAGCGCGGGAAGCCGGTCATCACAACGTGGCTGGTGTTCGGATCGGCTGGCAGCGTCGGCACGTCGCGCGCTGCCGCGGCGAGGAGCACGCGGCCATAGTCGTCGAGACTGATCGTCTGGCCGTCGTCGAGCCGGTTCATCTCGACATAGGCGTCATACGCTTTGCGATAGTCGCCAGTTTTCTCGATGGCCTCGGCGTTGAGCCCGAGCACGACCGGTCGCAACTGCGCCATCACATCGATGCGCGTCTGGCGCGTGGCGCCGAGTTGGCTCAGGCTCCTGAGGCACGCTTTCGGATCGCCCTGCATGAGCTGCAGCGCGGCCGAGTAGAGCAGCGTCAGGTAGGGGTGAAGGTTCGCGCCCTGCAGCAGCTCGATCACCACGGCGAGGAGCTCCGGCTGCCGTGCGTCATAGAGCAGGTGCAGCACCAGATTGGCGGCCGCCGGATCGTGCGGGCTGAGGACGAAGACCTTTGCCGCAAGCGCCAGAGCTGGGCGCCAGCCGGCAGCCAGCTCGTCCTTGGTGACCATCGCGACGAGCGCGTCGAACCGGCCGGTGGCGAGGAATCGGTAGCGCTCCGCCTCGACCGCCGCGAGGTCGTCGCAGGCGAGATCGGCGCGCCGCGCCAAGGCTTCGCCGGCCGCCTCGGTCGTCGCGACCTTGGCCGCCACCTCGGCAGCAAGATCGTGCTCCCAGTTCGACTGGAAGAAGCGGAACGCCCGGCTCTGGATCGCCCCGTAGGTCGCGAGCTCGATCACGCGGGGATACTGCTCGACGCTCACTTCCTCGCGATCAAGCAGCGCACACCATGCCCCGATCTTGAGCACCTGATCATCGCTGTCGAGCAGCGGGGCATAGTATTCGGCCGCCTTGCGCCGTGCCGAGCTCAACATCGAGAGGCGCGCAAGGTCCGGGGGAAGAACAGTCATTGGGCACTAATGGTCGCGCCGCGGGGCGAGCGGCCAATCGACTCTAGCCGGGGCGGGTGACGATGCTAACCCGGTCGCGAAAATGTTACTCGGCGTGATAGCCGAAGAACTCGACCCACTTCCGAAGCGGCTTGGCCGCGTCCGACTGGAACAGGAATCCATAGTTCTTCCAGCTCGACTGCATCCCGATCGTGAGGCCCTGGCGGACTTTCTGGTAGCTGGGGGTCCGGGCGGCCCGGTTTTCCGCAGCCGCCGCAAAATTCAGCACCGCGTCGTCCCATGGCGCACCGAGGAACGCGAGCGCGGCACGAACGGTCGGCTCGAACTCGGTGACCAGCGTATGATACCGTACGTAGTGGACGCGGGGATCATCGAGGCTGAAGGTCGCGAACCACTGCGTCATGGTGAAGTCGTAGAGCTTCGCGGCGGTCTCGAATGTCCGGAAGTGCTCCATCACGATATTGGGCTCGAATTGCTGCTTGAAGCAGCTCAGCACGACGTCGAATGGGTGCCGGATCGAGAAAATGTAGCGCTTCTCCGGGAAGAGTTTTGCCGTGAACACGGCGTCGGCCGATTTGATCGGCAGCTTGTCGACCAGCGCCGTTGCTGCGGGCTTCTTCCGGCGCCGGTCGATCTCAGCGTAATAGCGCGCGCGGGCTTCCTCGAAGACCGGGACGAGGTCAGCCGAGGCCGGGAGTTCGGGCAGCGTGAGGTCGAGGAAGAGCTGCATGCTGGTGCTCGACGGAATTTCCTCGAACGTCTCGACCAGCGGGTGAGCGGCGAGGGCGTTTTCCAGCAGCGTCGTCCCCGACCGCGGAAAGCCCGTCATGATGAAGCAGTCGGCGCGGGCGTCGGAGGGCAGGGGCGGGACAGCGAGAGCGGCCGCTGCGAGGGTCGTTTTGCCGAATTCGGCGAGATCGAACGTCTTCTGCTCGAGCCGGTTCAGTTCGACGTAGCCGGTGTAGGCGTTCCTGTAGTCGCCCAGCCGCTCCAGCGCTTCGGCGTTGAGGGTCAGCCAGGTCGCGCGCAGCCGGCCGACGATGTCGGCGCGTGGTGGCCGCGCCGTGCCGAGCGACGCGAGGTCTTTGAGGCAACCACCCGGATTGCCCTTCAGCAGCTTGGCGGCCGCTCCGAAAAGCCGGGTGTGAAACGGGTGGAGGTGGTTTGCGTCGAACAGGCCGACCACGGCCTCGAGCAGTTCGAGGCGGCGGGCGCTGTGAATGAGGTTCAGCAGCGCATAGGCGGCTACCGGATCGTGTGGCCCGAGCACCACGCGGTCGACAGCGATCGGCAGCGCTGCCCGCCAGCCACCCAGCCGCTCGCGCGTCGTCATCAGCTTGGCGAGGAGGTCGATGTCGCCGGTTGCGATAAACTGCGCCACGAGCGCCGTCGCCAGCGCCGGATCATCATCAGCCAGCTCCGCCCGCATCACCGCGGTCTCGGCGTCGGCCTCGTCGGCAGCCGTCAGTGCGAGCACCTGGTTGGCAAAACCGTACTCGAAGAAGCGCTGGAAATGCTGGACGGCACGCCGCCGCACGCCGCCATGGACCGACAGCAGAACGGCGTCGGCATAGCGCGACGCCGGCACCTCGTCGCGATCGAGCAGCACGCACCAGGCGCCGATCCGCAGCAGCTCGTTCGGGCTGTCGAGGAGCGGGCCGAAGTACTCATCGGCCGGCAGGCGAGCCGTCCCCAGGATCGCCAGCGGCTGTAGCTCGTCGGGCAGCTGCGGCAACGACTTACTCCGTCGGGTACCCGAAGAATTCCGCCCACTTCTTCAGTGGCTTGGTCGCCTCCGACTGGAACACGAATCCATATTTTTTCCAGCTCGACTGCACACCGATCGACAGACCCTGCCGAACCTTCATGTAGCTCGGGGTCTTGGCGGCGCGCTTCTCGGCATTGGTGGAGAAGTCCCGCACTGCATCGTCCCACGGCACACCGAGAAAATCGAACGCCGCCTTAGCTGTGGGTTCGAAATCCGTGACGAGGTCGTCATAGCGCACGTAGTGGACGTTCGGATCAGCCATCGTGTGGTTGGCAAACCATTGCGTCATCGCGAAATCGTAGATGCGGGCGGACTGTTCGATGGTGCGAAAGTTTTCCATGGCCGTGTTCGGCGCGAACCGCTGCTTGAAGCAGCTCAGCACCACATCGAACGGATGGCGGATGGAGAACACATACCGCCACTCCGGGAACAGCCGGCCAATGAATGCGGCCTCTGCGCTACGGATCGGCATCTTGTCGACCAGAACGTTCGCATCCGGCTTCTTCCGGCGCGACAGCATGTCGGTGAAATACGTGGTGCGCGCCGCGGCGAACGTCGCCTCGGGCGGCTCGGGCTGGCGTTTCTTGAGCATCACCTGCTCGATACGGTCGATGGTCGCCGTCAAGGCCGGGATCTCTTCGAAGGTCTCGATCATCGGATGCGCCGCGAGGACATTCTCGAGGAGAGTCGTCCCTGAGCGCGGAAATCCCAGCATCTGCACGACGTGCGGATAAGAGTCGGGCGGCAGTTTTGGGATCTCGAGGCGATTTCGCGCCTCGACCCCGCGATAGTAGTGCTCGGGGTTGATCTCGGTGGATTTCTCGAAGGCGTTGAGCGCGATGTAGCCCTCGTAGGCCTTCTTGAAATTTCCGAGCCTCTCTTCGGCCTCGGCGCGATGCGCGTAGATCGTGCCGCGATAGGTCTGGAGTGCCTTCGAGTCGTTGATCTTCTCGTCGGTGAAGGGCTTGAGCAGGTCCAGGGCGAGCTGTGGATTTTTGCGGACCAGGGCCGCAGAAGCTCGGAACACCTGCCCGACCTGCAGATAGAGGTTGCGGGCGGCGAACAGCTCCGCCGCCTCTTCGAGCAATTCGGGCTGCGCCGACGACTCCAGCAGGGCGTAAAGGCGGACGATGCCCGCCGCGCCGAAAGGGGAGGCGGCGATTGACCGCACCGTCCACGCGAGGCCATCGCGCCATCCGCCGGCGAGCTCCGCCATGTTGGAGGCACGGTTGAGATAGCTCGGCTCGCCCGACGCGAGGTAAAGCGCGCCGGCCGCCTCCGCGGCCTGCGCAAAATTATGATCGAGGTCGGCGAGCATCGCCTGCTGATGCGCGGCAGTTTCTGCAGCCACGTCGGTCAGCGCGACTTTGCGCGCGAGGTCGCGCTCACCGATGCCGTGGAGGTAGTTGAACAACCGGCTGCGGATCGCATTGTAGCGGGCGAACGGCAAAGCCTCATCGACCAGCGGCATCGACATCGCCTTGTTGTCGAGCAGTCCGCACCATGCGGCGACGGCGATGAACGGGTCGCTGTTGCGGCGGAGCTCGCGGAAATAGGCCTCCGTTCCGTTCTGGATCACGTTGATCGCCGACAGCGGTCGCAGCAGGTCGGACTTGATGATGTAGGATTTGGCCATCTGGAGTTCCGGTTTCAGCCGCGTCCGATATAGGGCATGGCCGTCGCCATCAAGGTCATGAACTGCACATTGGCATCGAGCGGCAGGCTGGCCATGTAGAGCAGGGCATCGACGACATGCTTGACGTCGAAGGTCGGCTCGGCGCGCGTCGATCCGTCGGCCTGGAGCGATCCGGACGACATTCCGGCGGTCATATCGGTCGCCGTATTGCCGATGTCGATCTGGCCGCAGGCGATGTTGAACGGCCGGCCGTCCAGTGAGATCGCCTTGGTCAGGCCGGTGATGGCGTGCTTGCTCGCAGTGTACGAGGCGGCGCCCGGGCGCGGTGTATAGGCTGAGATCGAGCCGTTGTTGATAATCCGGCCGCCCTGAGGGGTTTGGGCTCGCATGGCGCGGAAGGCTTCGCGGGCGACGTAGAAGGCACCGTTGAGGTTCGTGTCGATCATCTTCCGCCAGGTTTCGACCGTGAGATCGCCGAAGTTCGTCGCCGGTGCAAAGGCACCAGCGTTGTTGAAGACCACGTCAATGCTGCCGAACTGGCGCACAACCTGCGCAAAGAACCGGCCCACGGCGTCGGGATCGGTGATGTCGGTAATCGACGCTAGGGCGAGTTGGCCTTCCGCCTTTACGGCCTCGAGTCGGTCCGCCCGCCGCCCGCAAATGGCAACCTGCCAGCCCGCTTTGGCGAAACCGAGGGCCGCGGCGCGACCGATTCCGGATGTTCCGCCTGTTATCACGATGGTTTTTGCTGCGCCCATGGTTCTGCCTCGTTTCCGCCCCGCGTAGGGCCATTCGGACCGGATGTCACGTCGGCGAACTGCCGCGTGACCGCCACAATGTGGCCGGTCTGCCGCAGCGCGAGGCGCCAAAAGAGCCTAATCTTAACCGCTGATTCAGCCGGGTTAACAGGAGGTTTCGAAACCTGTGCTGAATCTGCAACAACGAGGGGGCAACCATGAGCACTCTTCCACAATCTGGCCTTTATGCGATTGCGCGCTCCCCAGTCGTGGGTAATGTGGCCATTGCGAATCCATGCATGGGATCGTTTGTCGGTCGCAACGCGACGACAACACACACTAAACAAGGTGTGGTCGCGTTTCGGCAAACCGTCGGGGAAACTCGGCAAACCAAATGACTGACTTTGGAGGTCAACTATGAAAATCAGGAGCCTGCTTCTCGGTTCCGTGGCCGTCGCCGGTCTCTCGACCGCTGGCTACGCTGCTGACCTGGGCGTCGTGACGTCGCTCGACGTTTGCGACCAGCTCGGTCTCTCTGGTCTGACGATTTCGTCGGATGACAACTGCCTCGTGATCACCGGCGGCGTCTCGTTCGAG
>CAZNAE010000081.1:0-15027 GCA_964570695.1 uncultured Devosia sp. | reverse complement strand
GTGCTGCGCGGCCACCTCTACGTCAAGGCGCCGATTGACATCGCCTGCTGGGACATTCTCGGCAAGGTCGCCGGCCTGCCGGTCTACAAATTGCTGGGCGGTGCCGAGCAGGCCGATATCAAGCTCTACCGCGCCATCTCGCAGGAAGACTCCGCGGTCATGGCGCAGAAGATCGCCGGCTACCGCGCCGAAGGCTATACCAAATTCCAGCTCAAGGTCGGCGGCGACGCCAATGACGACATCGCCCGCATCAAGGCCTGCCGCGCCATCCTCGAGCCGACCGACATCCTCGTCGCCGATGCCAATACCGGCTGGACCATGGCGGATGCGGCGCGCGTCGTGAACGCGGTGCGCGACGTCGACGTCTATATCGAGCAGCCCTGCATGAGCTACGAGGAGAGCGTCTCGATCCGCCGCCGCACCGCGCTGCCTTTCGTGCTGGACGAGAACATCGGCAGCGTCACCGACCTGCTGAAGGGCATTGCCGAAGATGCCTTTGATGTCATCAACCTCAAGATCAGCAAGGTCGGCGGGCTGACCAAGGCCAAGCTGATGCGCGACCTCTGTGTCGCGAACGGCATTCCGATGACGATCGAGGACACCTGGGGCGGCGACATCGTCACCGCCACCATCGCCCATCTCGCCCGCTCGACGCCCGAGAAATTCTGCTTCACCGCCACTGACTTCAATTCCTACGGCACCGTCTCGATCGCCGACGGCGCGCCGCAGCGTGTCAACGGCACGATGACGACGATGGATGAGCCGGGCCTCGGGATCGAACCGAAATTCGAGGTACTAGGCGAGCCCGTGCTGGTGATTCGATGAGACGCTGCAGCATGTTGCCCCCACCCCCAGCCCCTCCCCGCAAGGGGGAGGGGAGCCCGACTTCATCCTCGGCGACTGCGGTTCCTTCGCTTCCCTCCCCCTTGCGGGGAGGGACCGAGGGTGGGGGCCACAACCACCGGGCCGCGCCTTGAGAACCACCCGCCACATCGATATCGTCGCCTGCCACGCCGAGGGCGAGGTGGGGGACGTCATCATCGGTGGCGTCGCGCCGCCGCCGGGCGACACGCTCTGGGAGCAGTCGCGCTTCATCGCGCGCGACCAGTCGCTCCGCAACTTCATCCTCAATGAGCCGCGCGGCGGCGTTTTCCGGCACATCAACCTGCTGGTGCCGCCGAAGAACCCGCGTGCACAGATGGGCTTCATCATCATGGAGCCCGAGGACACGCCTCCAATGTCGGGGTCCAACTCGATCTGCGTCGCGACGGTATTGCTCGATACCGGCATCCTGCCGATGACCGAGCCGCAGACCCGCCTGGTGCTCGAGGCGCCGGGCGGGATCATCGAGGTCGTCGCCGACTGCCGCGATGGCAAGGCTGAGCGGATCACGGTTACCAACGTGCCGTCGTTCGCCGACAAATTGGGCGCGACGCTCGAGGTCGAGGGTATCGGTACGCTCACCGTCGACACGGCGTTCGGCGGCGACAGCTTTGTCATCGTCGATGCGCAGAAGCTCGGCTTTGCCATCGTGCCGGACGAGGCGCGCGAGCTGGCCGAGACCGGCATCCGCATCACCCGCGCCGCCAATGAGCAACTCGGCTTCACGCATCCGGTCAATCCCGACTGGACGCATATTTCGTTCTGCCAGATCGCCGCGCCGGTCGAGCGCCGCGAAGGAATGCTGACCGCCGCCAATGCGGTCGCCATCCAGCCCGGCAAGATCGATCGCTCGCCGACCGGCACTGGCGCCTCGGCGCGTATGGCGGTGATGCGGGCGAAGGGCGAAATGCAGGTCGGCGATCGCTACCTCGCCCGCTCAATCATCGGCTCGGAATTTCTCGGCCGGATCGAGTCCGACACCAGCCTCGGCGGCAAGTCGGCAATCATTCCGTCGATCTCGGGCCGGGCCTGGATCACGGGCACGCGGCAGGAGATGCTCGATCCGGCCGATCCATGGCCCGCCGGCTACAAGCTCAGCGACACCTGGCCGCGGATCGGGCAGTGACGGACGAGCTGCGCATCCCGTTCGACGAGTTGGTCGGCTTGCTTGCGACCATCTTCCGCCGGCACGGTTGCAGCGATCACGTCGCAACTTTGCTGGCCGAGAACATGGCGGGCGCCGAGCGCGACGGTGCGCACAGCCACGGCGTCTTCCGCGTCGCAGGCAATCTCGGCTCGCTCGATAGTCTGTGGGTCGACGGCAAAGCCGTGCCCGTGATCGAGGACGTGGCGCCCGGCGTGCTGCGCGGCGATGGTCGCAATGGCTTTGCCCTGCCGGTACTGGCTGCCGCGCGTGACGCATTGATGGCGAGGGCTCATGCCAACGGCATCGCGCTCCTCACCATCCGCAATGCGCATCACTTCAGTGCCGTGTGGCTTGACATCGAACCCTTCGCCCGCGACGGATTTATCGTTCTCGCCACGATCAACTCGATGTCGAGCGTCGTTCCACATGGCGGCCACAAGAAGCTCTATGGTACCAACCCGATGGGATTCGCGGTACCGCGCAGCGGGAAGGACCCAATTGTCTTCGATCAAGCCTCGAGCGGTTGGTCAAATGGCGACGTGCAGATCGCGCGTCGCGAGGGCCGGGCACTGCCGGACGGCATAGGCGTCGATCGCGACGGCAAGCCAACGACTGATCCAAACGCCGTGCTCGAAGGCGGTGCGTTGTTGCCGTTCGGCGGCCACAAAGGCTCATCCGTCGCCATGATGATGGAGATCATGGGGGCGGCGCTGGCCGGCGGCGACTATTCGTTCGAGATCGACTGGAGCGGCCACCCGGGCGCTGCGACTCCGCATGGTGGCCAGACCTACATTCTGATCGATCCGCGCCGCGGCAACACCCGCGATTTTGCCGCCAGGATCGAGACGCTTGTCGAGGCCATTCACGATGCCGGTCAGGATCGGCTTCCCGGCGACCGCCGCTACGCCAATCGCCGCGAGGCTGAGCGCCTGGGCGTGCCGATCTCCACTGAGGACTTGGAAAACCTCAGCAAGCTGGCCTCTCCACACTAGAACGTCGCGACACTGCGGCCGCGACCGATGCCGAAATAGACGATGCCGGCGGCAGCGGCCTCCGCTGGATCGTAGATGTTGCGGCCGTCGAAAATCACCGGTTGCTTCAGCGCCGTCTTGAGCCGGGCGAAATCGACCGAGCGAAAGGCCTTCCATTCCGTCGCGACGATCAGTGCATCGGCTCCCTGCAGCGCCGCGTCGCGCGTCGGTGCAAAGGTCAGGTCGGCACGCGCACCATAAATCTTCGCGCACTCGTCCATCGCTTCCGGGTCGTAGGCCCGCACCGTCGCGCCCGCCGCCCACAGCGCCTCCATGATCACCCGCGACGGCGCCTCGCGCATGTCGTCGGTGTCCGGCTTGAAGGCGAGACCCCAGAGCGCAAACGTCCGGCCCTTGAGGTCGCCCTCGAAATAGGCGTCGATCTTCCTCAGTAACGCTGACTTCTGCGCCGCGTTGCGCGCATCGATCGCCGACAGCACCACCGGGTCGACACCAGCCGCCTGCGCATTATGGATCAGCGCCGCCACGTCCTTGGGAAAGCACGAACCACCATAGCCAATGCCCGGATAGATGAAGCTGTAGCCGATGCGTGGATCGCTGCCGATGCCCTGCCGCACGCGCTCGATATCGGCGCCGACCGCCTCGGCGATCCCCGCCATTTCGTTCATAAAGCTGATCTTGGTCGCGAGCATCGCGTTCGTCGCGTATTTGGTCAGCTCGGCGCTCCGCACATCCATCACGATGATCTTGTCGTGGTTGCGGTTGAGAGGCGCATAGACCCGCCGCAGCATCTGCTCGGCCTCGGCGCTGTCGGTGCCGATGATGATGCGGTCGGGCCGCATACAATCCGCCACGGCCGCACCTTCCTTCAGGAACTCCGGGTTGGAGACGACGTGGAAACCGAGTCCGCCCCGTCCTGCCACCTTCAGCCCGTCGCCGATGATTCCGCGAACCAGATCGCCGGTCCCGACTGGTACGGTCGACTTGACCACAACGATGCGCGGCTCACCCATATGCTCTCCGATCGACGCTGCGACGGCGCTCACGGCGCGCATGTCGGCCGAACCGTCCGGCAACGGCGGCGTGCCGACCGCGATGAACTGCACGGCCCCATGGGCAACGCCCTCGGTCGCATCGGTGGTAAAGCGCAGCCGCCCCTCTTTAAGGTTGCGGGCCACCATCGGCGCCAGGTCCGGCTCGAAGATCGGGATCTGCCCGGCGAGCAGCGCCGCTATCTTGTCCGCGTCGACATCGACGCAGACGACCTCGTGGCCGACTTCAGCAAACGCCGCAGCCTGCACGAGGCCGACATAGCCGATCCCGAATACCGTCAGTTTCACCGGTTCGCCTCGCTTGATGCCGCGCCAAGCCTTATGGGTGCGCGGTCGACCGGACAAGGGTTTCGTTCTGCCCTTGTGCGCCGAAAGTTGCTCTGCCACGATCAAGTAGAAGGCCGCAGAACGCGCCTCGGAGGATATCGTGCAACTCTCTCTGACCGATCGGCGCCATGTCGGCTCGACTGCGCTCAGCCTGCCGCCGTTCGGCTTCGGCGGTGGGGCGCTGGGTGAGCTCTACGCCAAGATCGATGAGGAGCAATCGCGCGGTGCGCTGGCGACGGCGTGGGACAGCGGCATCCGGTTCTACGATACCGCGGCGTGGTACGGGCGCGGTCTCAGCGAAGTCCGCGTCGGCGGCTTCCTTCGCCCTAAGCCGCGCTCCGACTATTTGCTCACCACCAAGGTCGGCCGCACGCTCCATCGCCCGCGCGATCCCGCGCATTTCGATCGCTCGCCCTGGGCGGGCGGGCTCAATTTTGAGGTCAAATTCGACTATTCGCGTGACGGCATTCTGCATTCCTACGGGCAGGCGCTGCAGCGGCTCGGCATCGACACGGTCGATGCGCTGATCATCCACGATCTCGATGCCGACTATCTCGGCGACAAGCTCCCGGGCCACCAGCGCCAGCTCGAATCGAGCGGCTTTGCCGCACTGCAGGAGCTGAAATCGGCGGGCGACATCAAGGCCATCGGCATGGGCGTCAATTCGACCGAAGCGTTCAACGAGGTGGCGCTCCGCGTTGATGTCGATTTCCTCATCGTCGCCATGCCCTATACGTTGCTCGACCAATCGAGCCTCACCACCGGCATGGCGCGCTGCCTCGAGCGCGGCATCGGCGTCATCAACGGCGCCCCGTTCTCGTCGGGGATCCTTGCCACCGGCTCGGGCAGCAAGGCGACCTACGGTTATGTCTCAGCCGCGGCCGCCATACAGGACAAGGTCAAGCGCATAGAAGCCGTGTGCCGCGCCCACGGTGTCGCATTGCCCGCCGCTGCGCTGCAGTTCCCACCCGCTCACCCGGCGGTGGTGTCGATCATCCCGGGCGTCATTTCCGGCGAGCAGGTCAGGCAGAATATTGCCTCGGTCGGTGCGCCCATTCCTGCCGGCTTCTGGTCCGACCTCAAGTCGCAGGCGCTGATCGATCCAGACTCTCCCACTCCGAAAGATGCAAAATGAATTCCTATGATCTCAAAGACCGCATCGCCATCGTCACCGGCGGTGGCCAGGGCATCGGCCTCGCCGTCGCCGAGCGCATGCTCGAGAGCGGCGCCTCGGTCTCGATCTGGGACCGCGACCAGCCGTCGCTCGATGCGCTGGCGGCGCGCGGCAATCCGCGTATCCACACGGTCAACGTCAACATCGGTGAACTACCGTCGGTGGAAGCCGGTGCCAAGGCCGTGCTCGACCGCTTCGGCCGCATCGATATCCTGATCAACAATGCGGCGCTTATCGGGCCCAACAAGACGACCTGGGAATATCCGCCGCAGGATTTTATCGACGTCGTCCATGTCGGACTGGTCGGCACCTTCTTCTGCTGCCGGACCATCGTGCCGCACATGATCGCCCAGAATTACGGGCGCATCGTCAGCACCGCGTCGATCGCCGGCAAGGAGGGCAATCCGGGGGCGCCCGCCTATGCGGCGATGAAGGCCGGCGTCATCGCGCTCACCAAGTCGCTCGGCAAGGAACTGGCGAAATACGATATCGGCGTCAACTGCGTAACGCCCTCCGTGGCAGCCACAAAATCCGCATTGGCGCAGGACCCGGAGTTCGTGAAAATGATCCTCGCCAAAGTCCCGCGTGGCCGCTTCCTCGAGCTCACCGAGGCGGCCTCGATGATCTGTTGGCTGGCAAGCGCCGAGAACTCGTTTACCACCGCTGCGGTGTTCGACCTTTCCGGTGGCCGCGCGACCTACTAGCAGTCGCGGCCGCTGCCGCTAAACCCCCGTGGCAGCGCCATAACTCGGCCTTTCTCCCGCCCGCATCGCCATGTTACCGTTTGCGCGGGCGATCCTGCGGTAGCCAGCATACGAGGATGACAATGCCGAGACATTTCACTGCCGGGTTGGGCGCGTTCGCCGCGGCCGGCCTCTTGGTCGTGTTGAGCGTGTCGGGCGCCGCCGCGCAAGCGCGCCACCCGACCGGCGGCGTGCCGACCCCACCCGACAAGAAACAGGCGATCGCGCAGGCGCCGGTGTTCCGCGATTTTCTGCCGCAGGCGGTCGATCTGTCGAAATATTTCCCGCCGGTCGGCGACCAGGGTCAGCAGGGCTCGTGCGTCGCCTGGGCCACCGCTTATGCGGCGCGCGCCTACTACGCTGAACAGGTCGAGCATCGCGACACCACGCAGCCGCAGAATGTCCCAAGCCCGGCCTATCTGTTCGATCTGATCCATCTCAACGGCGACTGTATCTCGGGCTCCTACGTGTCCGACGCCATGGACGTGCTGAAGCAGGGCGCGCCCTCGCTCGCGGATTTCCCCTATGACCAGACAAGCTGCGCGGCGCCGCCGAGCGCGGCTCGCGCCAAGGCTACCGATTTTCGCATCGACGGCTACGACGAAGTGTTCGATCCCTCCCGCAACATGACCGATCTCGATCAGGTCAAGGGGCCGCTGGCGCAGGGCAATCCGGTTGTCGTGCTGGCGCTGGTCGACGACGCGTTCCAGTACATCAGCCCCGACAACAAGGTCTGGCGCTCCAACGCCAGCGAACCGGGCAGCGGCCACGCCTTCACCATCGTCGGCTATGACGACCGCACGCAGACCTTCAAGTTCATCAATTCCTGGAGCACACAGTGGGGCGACCAGGGCTATGGCTGGATGACCTACGACACCTTCCAGACCCGGGTCGAGGAAGCCTATGTCATGCACATGGCGGGCGATCCCGATATCGTGCTGAGCGAAGCCGATCTCTCGCCTGATATGGTTGCCGTGCCGCAGGTCGTTCGGCCGCCGCTCGACGCCGTTCCGACCAGCACCGTCAGCCGCGACATCGCTGCCGACGTGCCGATCGATATCGGCTCGCTGTCCTGCGGCAAGGTCGATATCTCGACCGATGCCGATGGCAACAAGATCGCCACGGGCTTCGTCGGTACGCAGGCCGAACTCGACCGCGTCAACGGCAAGCTCAAAGGTCTTGCGACCAGCGAGGTGACGCTGGCGCCGTGGCCGGCCTGCGAAGTGCAGTTGACCCTCGCGGCGCAGCTCGCCGATACCGACACGCCGCAGGCTGCTATCAGCCCGGCCAGCCCCAAGGTCGGCGACAGCATGCAGATCGGCATCCAGTCGCCGGGCTTTGCGAGCTACGTCTATGCCGCCTATTTCGCGGCCGACGGCTCGGTCGCCGCGCTCGCGCAGCCGACTTCCGCCGATCTCAAAGCCAAGGCCGCGCACAGCCAGATCCATCTGGGCGATGCGACCGATTCGGGCGCCATGGTGCTCACGGTCGCCAGGCCGGTAGGCGACGAGATGCTGCTGGTCGTCGCCTCGGAGAAGCCGCTCTTCGGCGCAGCCCTGCCCGACAGCGAGACCGATCGCCAGTTCCTGACCAGTCTCCGCGAAGCTGTCCTTGGCGGCGACGCCGGCCGGGTCACCGCGACCGTCGTGCCGGTGACGACGACCGAGTAGCCGTCGGCCTGTTCCGCGCAGTCAGGCTCCTTTCCCGCTCAGCGGGGAGGGAACCCGATAGGCGCTAGACGGGACTGGACTTGGTCTCTCCCGACGCTCACCAGCACCCCCATCATTTCGCTGCATTTTTCGCCAACGCTCGCCTTGCACGGGGCGGCGAACGCTCCCATGTTGCCCGTCGGGGCCACGCAACCAGAACCAGGTTCACATCTCGGAGACGCACGGATGCCGCATGACACACCTCTGATCTCGACGATCGTGGCGGGTCTGGTGCTGGCATTCATCTTTGGGGCGATCGCCAACCGGTTCAAAATGCCGCCGCTCGTTGGCTATCTGGTGGCCGGCGTTCTGGTCGGCCCGTTCACCCCCGGCTTCGTCGCCAATGCCGAGCTCGCCAACGAGCTCAGCGAGATCGGCGTGATCCTTCTCATGTTCGGGGTCGGGCTGCATTTTTCACTCAAGGATTTGCTCTCGGTGCAGGCCGTCGCGGTTCCCGGCGCGCTGCTTCGCATCGCCGGTGGCACCGCGATGG
This sequence comes from uncultured Devosia sp., assembly GCA_964570695.1. Classification (GTDB taxonomy): domain Bacteria; phylum Pseudomonadota; class Alphaproteobacteria; order Rhizobiales; family Devosiaceae; genus Devosia_A. Next base: position 6,508 of record CAZNAE010000081.1, on the reverse strand, counting down.
GGCTTGCCATGGCGCTAGCCATGGGCTGGTCGCTCGGCGGCGGGCTAGTGTTCGGCCTCGCCCTCTCGGTCGCTTCGACCGTCGTGCTGCTGAAGGCGTTGCAGGATCGCCACCTCGTCGAATCCGACCGCGGCCGCATCGCCGTTGGCTGGGTCATCGTCGAGGACATCGCCATGGTCCTCGCGCTGGTGCTGATTCCCGCCTTCGCGGGCCTCATGGGCGGGACTGCGACGGAGATCCACGACCCCTTCGTCGATCTCGTCGAGCGGCTGAGTGGGCTGCATCTCAACATCTGGGGCGTCGTCGGCATCACCGTGGTGAAGCTCGCGGCCTTCGTCGGCTTCATGCTGGTGGTCGGCCGCCGCGTCATCCCGTGGATTCTCCATCTCACCGCACACACCGGCAGCCGGGAGTTGTTCCGTCTCGCGGTGCTGGCGATCGCGCTCGGCGTCGCCGCGGGCGCGGCCTACCTCTTCGGTGTCAGCCTGGCGCTCGGGGCGTTCTTTGCCGGCATGATCCTCAGCGAAAGCGAGCTTTCCAACCGCGCCGCGCAGGAGAGCCTGCCGTTCCGCGACGCCTTCGCGGTGCTGTTCTTCGTCTCGGTCGGCATGCTGTTCAATCCGGCGATCCTCATCACCCATCCGCTGCAGGTGCTGGGCACGCTGTTCATCATCCTCGTCGGCAAATCGGTGATCGGCTTCTTCCTTGTCATCGCGCTACGCCGGCCGGTCGGCGCGGCCCTCACCATTTCGGCGAGCCTCGCGCAGATCGGCGAATTCTCCTTCATTCTCGCGGCGCTCGGCGTTGGCCTTGGGCTGATGCCACCCGAGGGCCAGAGCTACATCCTTGCCGGGTCGATCATCTCCATCATCGTCAATCCGCTGCTGATGTATGCGGCCGAGCATGTCCGGCCGCTGCTCGAGGCGCGTATCGCAACCAGCGTGCCCATCGTCGTGCCCAATCGCGTCGAACCCGCGATGGCGATGGCGGCCGCTGCGCCCACGGTGCCTGAGCCGATCGACGAGCGGCATCCAACGACGCTCACCGGCCATGCCGTGCTGATCGGCTATGGTCGCGTTGGTACCGTCGTCGCCGAGGGCCTCAAGGAACATGGAACGCCGTTCGTCTTGATCGAGGATGCCGAGAAGCGTGTTGCTGCCGCACAGGCTGCCGGCATCGAGGTCGTCATCGGCAATGCCGCGAGCTCGAAGAGCCTGGTGCTCGCCAATACAGCGGCGGCGAAGACAGTGATCATCGCCATCCCCAACGCCTTCGAGGCCGGGCAGGCGGTGGAGCAGTGCCACAGGCTCAATCCATCGCTGAGGATCATCGCCCGGGCGCATTCGGACGAGGAGGTCGCGTATCTCCGCGATCTCGGCGCCAATGAGGTGATCATGGGCGAGCGCGAAATCGGTCTCGGCATGTTGGGCTGGATCGAACACGACGCGCCCGTCCCGCAGGCGGGCCTCGATGCCGTCGCCGCAGCGCTGCGCGGTCTTGGCACTGCCGCTCCGCGGGCCGCACCCATGGCGCCGGCCCCGCCGCCTGCCGTCCCCGAGGTACTGGAGGCCGCCATCGAGGCGGCGCATCCCGAGCATATTGCGAACGGACCAGCCGAGCCGCCGGAACTTGTCCCGGCTTTGGGCGAGATGCCGGCCGAACTACCCGAACTCGTCGAAGCCGAGCCGCCAGTCGGGGATGTGCCGGTGAGCGTCGCCATTCCGGGCCTGCTCGACATCGAGCCCGCGGCTCCGGCGCCCGAAGCTTCGCTGCCCAAACCAGAGGTGCCGACCTCCGAAGCGTTGGCTGAGCCTCCGGAGCCGCCCAAACCACCCCCGCGCCAGCGCGCCGCCGCGCCCGCCACCGCCCCGGGGGCGGCGTTCAATCCGGAGCCGGTCACCGCGGACGAGGACTAGGCTTTCGGGGAAGAGTCCGGTTTTTGCTTCTCTGCACCCCCTCGCAAAATCTGCGAAAGCCGCTATATCTCCACTAAACCGGTCGGCATTCGATGATTTCGCAAAAGGCAAAATACGCGTTGCGGGCGCTGGTGGCGCTGTGCAAGACGCCGCCCGAGACCTCGCTGATGATCTCGGAGATTTCCCGCAGCCAGGCGATCCCTAAGAAATTCCTCGAACAGATCCTGCTCGAGCTGAAGCGGGCGGGGATCGTGATGAGCCGACGGGGTCGTCTGGGCGGCTATGTGCTTCTGCGGCCAGCGGAAAAGCTGACTTTTGGCGAGGTTCTACGGCTTATTGACGGGCCGATTGCGCCGCTGCCATGCCTCAGCAAAATCGCATACCGGCGCTGTGCCGATTGCCAGGACGAGGGTAATTGCGAGATCCGGCACGTCTTCGCGCATGTGGTCAAAGCGCAGCGTGAGGTGCTCGATCACACCACCTTTGCCGACGCGATCGTCAAAGGCCGCGTTCCGGAGGCCATTCTCTAGCAAGAGATTCTTCGTTTCGCCTCGGGGCGGAACGAAACGAACGAATCTTCTCTCGGCACGTTGTCGCGCCGGAAGGTTTTTCCTTCCGGGGCAATTTCCACCAAATCTGACAACCTTGAGAAAGCCGACTAAACAGGTAGAGTTACGACAGTTACGCTTCACCTAGGAGGTTCTGATGAAGACGACTGCCAAGCTTTTGGCCTACGGGGCGCTGCTCGCCTCAGTAGCTTTCACGGGAGTGGTAACCGCCCGTGCCGCCGACTATCATTTGCTCAATGTAAGCTACGACCCGACCCGCGAGCTCTATCAGGCGTATGACGACGCCTTTGCTAAGCATTGGGCGAGCCTGCATCCTGGCGACACCGTCGAGGTTGATATCTCCAATGGCGGTTCGGGTGCCCAGGCCAAGGCGGTGATCGACGGTCTCGGCGCGGACGTCGTGACGCTCGCGGTCAAGAGCGATATTGACGCGATCGGCGCCAAGGGCCTGCTGGACGCAGCCTGGGAGAGCAAATTCCCGAGCAAGTCGCTGCCCTACACCTCGACCATCGTGTTCCTCGTCCGCCACGGCAATCCCAAGGGGATCAAGGACTGGCCGGATCTGATCAAGGATGGCGTGCAGGTGATTGCGCCCAATCCGAAGACCTCCGGCGGCGCGCGCTGGGCCTATCTCGCGGCCTGGGCCTATGCCTCCAAGGCCTTTGACGGCGACGAGGGCAAGGAAAAGGACTTTATCGCCCAGCTCTATAAGCATGTTCCGGTGCTCGACAGCGGCGCTCGCGGCTCGACCGTGACGTTCACCCAGAAGCAGATCGGCGATGTCGAGCTGGCCTGGGAAAACGACGCCGATCTCGCCATCGCCCAGTTCGGCGCCGACCAGCTTGAAGTCGTCTATCCGCCGCAGTCGATCCTGGCTGAGCCGCCGGTGGCGCTCGTCGACAAGAATGCCGATGCCCATGGCAACCGGGAGGTCGCGACCGAATATCTCAATTACCTCTATTCGCCTGAGGGGCAGACCATTGCGGCGCAGAACCACTATCGCCCGATCAACCCCGACTCGGTGACCGACAAGTCGCTGCTCGATGCCTTCCCAAAGCTCGCTCTGGTCACTATTGATGACCCGATCTTTGGCGGCTGGGCAAAGGCACAGCCCTACCACTTCGGCGACGGCGGCATTTTTGACCAGATCTACAAGCCTGGCCAGTGACGGTCTCGTGCCGGCCGCCCCGAGGCGGCCGGCCTGGAGTTTCGTAAAATCAAGCGTGATCCCGGGCTTCGGGGTCACGCTTGGTCTTTCACTCACCTATTTGACCCTCATCGTCCTCATCCCGCTGGCGGCGCTGGCGATCAAGTCTGCGGCCCTCGGTCCCGCCGAGTTCTGGCGTCTCGCCTCGGACCAGCGGACGGTCGATGCGCTAATGACCAGCTTCGGCTCGTCATTGATCGCCGCGCTGGTCAATGTCGTCTTCGGCCTGATCGTCGCCTGGGTCCTGGTGCGCTACAGTTTTCCGGGCCGCCGCCTGCTCGACGCGATCGTCGACCTGCCTTTCGCGCTGCCGACGGCCGTCGCCGGCATTTCGCTCTCGCTGCTCTATGGTCCGAGCGGATGGATCGGCGCGCCACTGGCACTCCTCGGCATCAAGGTCGCCTACACGCCGGCCGGCATTGTCGTCGCCCTGATCTTCGTCGGCCTGCCGTTCGTCGTGCGCACCGTCCAACCAGTGCTCGAAGAGCTCGAGCAGGAGCTCGAGGAGGCCGCTGCGACGCTTGGCGCCAACCGCTTTCAGACCATCAGCCGGGTGCTGCTGCCGCGGCTCAGCCCGGCGATCCTCACCGGCTTCGCGCTCGCCTTCGCGCGCGCCGTCGGCGAATACGGTTCGGTGATCTTCATTGCCTCCAACATCCCTTACAAGTCGGAGATCGCGCCGCTGTTGATCGTTATCCGGCTGCAGGAGTTCAACGATCCGGCTGCTGCCTGCATCGGCATGGTCATGCTGATTATCGCCTTCGTCATGCTGCTCATCATCAACCTCATCCAGGCCTGGGCCAGGAGGCGCTATGGCGATGTATGAGGCCGACATCGCAGTCTATGACAGCCGGCGACCGAACGAGCCGCCGTACGCGCATTCGCGTCCCACCACCGAGCCGGGCTGGGTGAAATGGACGCTGATCGGCGTTGCGGTGGTCTTCCTCGTTGCCCTCCTGGTGCTGCCGCTTGTCACTGTCTTCGTGCAGGCGTTCTCCAAAGGTATCGGGATGTTCTGGGCTGCCTTCACTGACCCTGCGGGTGCGGCGGCCATCCGCCTCACGCTGCTCGTTGCGGTGATCGCAGTGCCGCTCAATCTGGTGTTCGGTGTCTCTGCGGCCTGGGCGATCGCCAAATACGAGTTCTGGGGCAAGGCCTTCCTGACGACGCTGATCGATGTGCCGTTCTCGGTGTCGCCGGTGATTTCAGGCATGGTGTATGTGCTGCTGTTCGGCGCCAGCAGCGCGCTTTATCCGTTCCTCCAAAGCGCCCATCTGCAGATCGTCTTTGCCGTGCCGGGTATTGTGCTGGCGACGATCTTCGTGACCTTCCCGTTCGTTGCGCGCGAGTTGATCCCGTTGATGCAGGATCAGGGGAACCAGGATGAGGAAGCGGCCATTTCGCTCGGCGCAACCGGCTGGCAGACCTTCTGGCGCGTGACGCTGCCCAACATCAAATGGGGCCTGCTCTATGGCGTGCTGCTCTGCAACGCCCGCGCCATGGGCGAGTTCGGCGCCGTGTCGGTGATCTCGGGGCATATCCGCGGCAAGACCAATACCGTGCCGCTCCATATCGAGTTGCTGTTCGACAGCTACAATTTCGCGGGCGCCTTCGCTATGGCTTCGCTGCTCGCTTTGCTGGCGCTGGTGACGCTTGTGGCCAAGACGCTGCTCGAGCTGCGCTATGGCGACGAACTCGCCGCAACGCGCCGGCACTAGTTTCTACGCAATCGGGGACCCAGTCGTTTGGATATTCGCGTCGAAAACGTTCTGAAGGAATTTTCGCGCTACCCGGCGCTCGACGACGTGTCGCTGTCGGTCCGCTCGGGTGAGCTGATCGCCCTGCTCGGACCGTCGGGGTCGGGTAAAACGACGCTCCTGCGCCTGATCGCTGGCCTCGAACGTCCGACTGCCGGCCGCATCTTCTTCGGCGAAGAGGATGCCTCCTCAAAGAGCGTGCAGGAGCGCAACGTCGGCTTCGTGTTCCAGGCCTATGCGCTGTTCCGCAATATGACGGTGGCCGAGAACGTCATGTTCGGCCTCAAGGTCAGGCCGCGCTCGAATCGTCCCCCCGCCGCCGAGATCCGGAAGCGCGCCATGGAGCTGCTCGATCTCGTCCAGCTGAGCGGCCTTGACAAGCGTTATCCGCAGCAGCTGTCGGGAGGCCAGCGGCAGCGTGTCGCCCTTGCCCGCGCTCTCGCCATCGAGCCGCGCGTGCTGCTGCTCGACGAGCCGTTCGGCGCGCTCGATGCGCAGGTCCGCAAGGAGCTCCGCAAATGGCTCCGCGAGATCCACGACAAGACCGGCCACACCACGGTCTTCGTCACCCACGACCAGGAAGAGGCGCTCGAACTCGCCGACCGGTTGGTGGTGATGAGCAAAGGCAAGATCGAGCAGGTCGGCACGCCCGACAATGTCTACGACCAACCCAATTCGCCCTTCGTTTTCGGTTTTATCGGCGAGTCGAGTTGCCTGCCGGTCGAAATCGACAATGGCGAACTCTGGGTTGGCGGCCGCGCTATCGGTCTGACCTCCGGCGAGACGCCCAAGGGCAACGCCAAACTCTATTTCCGCCCGCATGACGTCGAACTGATCGAGGAAGGCCCGGCCCTCGCCGGCGTCGTCGCCGCTTCCCGCCGCGTCGGCGGCACCCGCCGCGTCGAACTCGAAATCGGCGGCAACGCCGAACGGGTGGAAATCGACCTGCCCTTCGATCACCCGGCGGGCGAAAAAAGCCGCATCGCGTTCAAGCCGAAACGCTGGAAGCTGTTTCCGACGGCTTAGGTCTTGCAGTCGGGTCACCTCCCCCTTGCGGGG
>CAZNAE010000080.1:0-15272 GCA_964570695.1 uncultured Devosia sp. | reverse complement strand
TGATGAAGGCCTGGGCGAAGCAGGACAGCTTCCAGATGGGCACCAACATCAAGGCATGGCTGTTCACGATCCTGCGCAACGAGTTCTACAGCCAGATGCGCAAGCGCGGCCGCGAGGTGCAGGACACCGACGGCGCCTTCACCGAACGTCTCTCCGTGCATCCATCGCAATACGGCGTCCTCGACATGGCCGACTTCAAAAAGGCCCTCGACGGTCTGCCGCCGGATCAGCGCGAAGCGATCATCCTCATTGGTGCTTCGGGCTTCTCGTATGAGGAAGCCGCCGACATCTGCAAATGCGCAGTCGGCACCATGAAGAGCCGTGTCAGCCGCGCCCGCACGCGACTGCAGGACGTGCTTGGCATTTCGGGCGAGGCCGACTACGGCCCCGATGCGGTCTCGGCGCAGGTTACCACTCACACCCTCAGCTAGCGGGCGTCGCGCTTTTCGATGGCGCGACGGCAGGCCGCCAGCAGTTCGTCGTCGGAAAACGGCTTGTAGACAACCTCCGAACCATCGAGCGAGGTGCCTGCAAGGTTTGTCCGAGCAGCCGAGCAAACAACGATGGCTGCGCCGGCGGCAACGAGCCGTTCGGCGATGTGTTCGTCGTTCGTGCCGAGGCGAGGCGGCGTCACGATGGCGAGGTTGAAGTCGGCGAGCCGATCGCCAAGCTTCTCTACTTCCTTAAAATTACGCGCAAAAACCGTCTGCCGTGCGTTGGCGCTTTCGATCACCCGCTGGATGTCCAGCGCGATCAGGAACTCTTCCTCGACGATCAGAAGGTGTTCGCGCGACAACATTTTCGTCTCCGGAAACGGCGCGAGAAATCGGCCGAGCATGAGAAAACGTCATTTAACAAAGACATGTCGGCGTTCGTGCAACTTGCAACATTGCGGTGGCGTTTGGCCAGAGTGAGCGCTTAAGTCCAGGGTCCCAGACGTGAGTGTCATCCTGCCCGTATCGATCCGACGCGTTCCGTGTGAGCAATGCCCGTTGCGGGCCATGACGCAATTCCGCGCGTTCAGCACGGAAGAGTTGAAGTTCGTCTCCAATTTCAAGCGCGGCGAGTTGGTTGCCGAGGCGGGCGCGATGCTCCTCGCTGAGGGCGCTCACAGCGCGCAGATGTTCACGCTGCTGAGTGGCTGGGCGTTCCGCTTCAAGACGCTCGAGGATGGACGCCGGCAAATTCTGAATTACGCCCTGCCGGGCGACCTGCTCGGACTGCAGGGCTCGGTCATCGGCGCGATGGATCACTCGGTCGAGGCGCTGACGCCGACGGTGCTGTGCGTCTTCCAACGCGACAAGCTCAGCGATCTGTTCCGCAATCACCCCGGGCTGTCGTTCGACGTCACCTGGCTGGCGGCGCGGGAAGAGCGCATGCTCGATGAGAACCTGCTCAGTGTCGGCCGCCGCTCCGCCATCGAGCGCGCCGCCTATCTGGTGGCCTTCCTCTATCAGCGTGCCACCTCGGTCGGGCTGACCGAGAAGAAAGCGATATTGATCCCGATCAGCCAGCAGCATGTTGCCGACACGCTGGGCCTCTCGATCGTGCACACCAACAAGACGCTCAAGAAGCTCGCGGACAAGAAACTGATCCGGTGGCACGACCGGGCGTGCGAGGTTCTCGACAGCAACGGGTTGATGGAGGTCGCCGGCTGGCATGGCCTGCCGGAACAGAAGCGCCCGCTGATCTAGGGAACAAAGCACCCACCGCCGCCGTTCCCCCCCGATACGGGGCAATTCAGGGGTCGCACATGCACGTCATCGGCGTGTTCAATCGCGACGGCGGCACTTTCAAAACGACCGACATGGACGCCTTCGCGCAGCGGGCGGTCGCGGCTTTCGCTGCACGCGGGCACGATCTCGAGACGCGGATCGTTTCGGGCGACGAGCTTGTCGACCAGCTGAAAAGCGCCGCCGCTAAGGCGGATTTGCTGCTGGCCGGTGGCGGCGATGGCACCATCTCGGCCGCCGCCGGCGCTGCGTACGGCCGCGGTATTCCGCTCGCGGTACTGCCGGCCGGCACGATGAATCTTTTTGCCCGCTCGCTGGGCATCCCGCTCAATCTCGACGACGCGCTCGCTGCCCTGGCCGATGGCGAGGTGCGCAACGTCGATATCGCGACCGCCAATGGCCGCCCCTTCATCCACCAGTTCTCGGTCGGTATCCATCCCAAGCTGGTGAAGCTGCGCGAGACGCTCAGCTATCACGGCCGCGTCGGCAAGATGCTGGCCTCCGTCCGCGCCGCAGCCGGCGTCATCTTCAACCCGCCAAACTTCCACATCGAGGTGCTGACCAAGCACGGCCTCGAGCGGCGCCGGACGGTTGGCATCTCGGTGTCGAACAATCCGTTCGGCGAGGGCTACGTCCCGCACACCGAGGGGTTGGATGGGGGCCTCCTCGGCATCTATATCGTCAAGCCGCTGACGCCCTGGGTGCTGTTCAAGCTTTGCTTGGCGGTCGTCCGCGGCAAATGGAAGAGCGCTCCTGAAGTGATCGACAAGGAGGCGCGCGAGGTCACGCTCCGCTTTCCACGCCGCAAGTCCACCGCGATGGCCGTCGTCGACGGTGAGTTGATCGCCCTGGCGTCGCGCGTCGACCTCAAAATCCATCCCGGCGCGCTCAAGGTCGTGGTGCCGAAGGCAAAGGTCGCGGCGGATTCCCCTCCAGAGCTCACCGCGGCATGAGAAAAGCCCTGCCCGGTGTTTGCGGGCAGGGCTCCAAAACTCGTTGCGACTTGCCTCGCGTTAGAGGCTGGCGGCGCCGGCCTCAACCGGCTCCTGACCCAGCTTGCGCAGGGCCTGCTCGATGGCCTTCAGATCTTCACCATCGTCGCCGTCGACTGGCGTCATGCCCTCGGTCGCGCTCCGCTCCTTGCTGAGCGAATCTGCTTCGAGCTGGCGCAAGACTTCAACCTTTTGATCGTCACCCAACTGGTCATCCGTCAGGATAGTCACGATCCGCCGTTTGATGTGTGACATGGCAAATCCCTCGGTTGCTATGCTGCCGACCTCCCACAGGAGGATCGGGTCGACAACAACGGCCAGGGAGGCCGAGCGTTCCACCCTAGTCGTGGTGAGTGGTGTTCTTCGGCCGCGACAGCAGATAGGCGGCCGCCAGGGCTCCGCCGGCCGGAATACCGATCTGCTTGAGCAGCGGCGACTTCAGCAGCATCGGAAGTGCCGCAAAAACTGCCGTAGTCACCAGCGCGGTCGTTTCGGCAGAACGCTTCTTCTCGGCTTCGCGCCGCAGCTCCATCCCGTCGATTATATGCCAGACGAGATAGACCGCGAGTGCGATAAGCAGTGATGCCCCGGCAATGATCAGCGGCGCGACCACCGGACCGAAGGCCAGCGTCAGCGCGCCATTGATCGCAACGAGGATGAAGGTCACCGCGACAAGCGCAAAGGCTCCGACGATCGCCCAGACGACCGCCTGGCGCTGGAGGCGCTCCTTGAGCGCCTCCATTTCAATGCCCAGCAGTGACGCCAGCGGGGCCAGCAGTGAGAACATCGGACTAGCGGGTCACGACGGCGAGCACGAAGCCCAGCGCAATGGCGCCGGCGACCGCGGTCAGCGGCTTTTCGCGGATGGTGTCCTTGATCTGTTTTTCAATCGCGCCAAACTCGTCCTGCGCGTCGTCGAGGGCGGACTGGCCGCGATCAACAAGCGTCTTCGCCTGCGATTTGGCGGCGGAGCGGACATTGTCGACCTGCGTCTCACCCATGCGGGTGAGGGTCTGCGTGATCGACTTCAGGTCGCTCTGCAACTGTGCAACCTGTGCCTCGAGATCGTCGGGGTTGGCACGCGAGGCGCGGCTGCGGCGCGCGCCCCCGTTGGCCGCGGAAGCGCGACGCGAGGAATTGGTCTTGCTCGGGGCCATATCAGCTGTGTCAGCCATAATGGTAACGCTCCTGGTTTGTGTGGTGAAGCAACGTTCGAGCGGGGCACCGGTTCCCCAAACGCACGAAACCAACGCATGGCGCCGATCAAACAAACACCCCGGTTCGCGGGGGGCGAACCGGGGTGGTTTAAGCGGACCGAAAGGGGGGCGACCTTGGGTCCGCGAGCTCAGATCCGTCCCATCAAAACAAGGATGATGACGATCACGAGCACGACACCCAAAATGCCGGACGGGAACACACCCCAGGAGCGGGAGTATCCCCAGTTCGGCAGGGCGCCGATCAGTAAAAGGATAAGAATAACGACGAGAATTGTGCTGAGCATCTTAGCGTACTCCTTGGTGGCGCTTAGAACGCGACGAACAGAAACGCCGCCGCTGCCATCAAGATGCCGATCGCCGGCAACATGGCACCCAGCACCGCGCCGAAATGGACACGCCCGTCATAACCTTCGGGAGACCACGCCATCGCGGACCGTCCAGCATGCTCTAGAGCGTTGATTTCGATCTGTGTCATCGCTTCGATCCTGTTGTCTTTTGACCGGCAGGGAGGAGGACCGGTCTTCGCTTTTTCGGAAAGCCCGTGCATGACTGCGCTGGCCCAATAACGGAGCCTCCCGCGACTTGGTTCCAAATGCTGAATGGGAAACTTGGCGGGTGCCTATTCGACCCGGATCACATCGACCGACTGCTTAGTCTCGTGATTGCCGTGCGAGGTGCGCAGCACCCCGACGATCGGCGAGATGTCGGTGTAATCGCGCCCGTGACCGATAGTGATGTGGTCGGCGCCTGCCAACATCGCATTGGTCGGGTCGAACTCGATCCAGCCGGCGTGCTGGCCGCACCAGACCCGCACCCAGGCGTGCATCGCATCGGCCCCTTCGAGCCGCGGCTTGCCCTTGGGCGGAATGGTCCTCAGGAACCCCGAGACATAGGCAGCGGGAATGCCGACGCCGCGCAGCCCCGCGATCATCACCTGCGCAAAATCCTGGCAGACGCCGCGCTTCAGATTGAACGCCTCAAGCGGCAGCGTATCGACGCGCGTCGCTTTCTTGTCGTAGGTGAAGTCGCGGTGGATCGCGAGGCAGAGACGCATCGCTGCGGCCCGCACCGACGCGGTCTTCTTGACGCTCTCCAGCGCATAATCCGTTATCGGCTTCGACAGGGCGATGCGCGGGGAGGGGGAGAGGAAATGATGCGGCGAGTTCGCATCGAGCGTCCACAGCGACGCAAGGTCGCGCTGGAGCCCCTCAAGGTCCGGCGACAGATCAGCGGACTGTGCCTCGTCTTCGACGCCAACCCGCGCCGTGAGGCGGACATCGAGCTGGTCGTGGTAGCCCTGGTACGAAATCGTCGTGACGGTGTTGCCGAAGAAATCGACGAACGTCGTTTCAGTATCGGGCTTGGGATCGAACGACATCGACGAGGCGATTACCCGCTGCACGCCGGGGATCGAGGCCGGCGCCACTCGCACCAGATGCCGGTCGCCATGCACGAAGCCTTCGTAGTCGTAGTGCATCTCGAGGCGGATGTCGTAGAGCATCGCCGCTACACGAAATACGCGTCGGCAATGAGGCCCGCCAACCGGCCAATCTCGGCGCCGAGCGAAGCAAGGCTGGCCGGCGTCATATCCTCCGGCTCGGCGACGCGCAGCGACGTATGCAGTTCGAGCACGGCCTTCGCGGCCGGCGAGAGCTGACCCTCAACCACGCCGCCTGGCAGCTTGTCGATCTGCTCCTGCAACTCGGCGACCTGGAACAGCACCGAGCGCGGGTTGAGCGCGTCGAGCACGAGCAGGTCGACATACGAATTCGCGCCGGCGCTGACATTGTAACGGCGGCGGTGCGTCATGACGCTGTCGCCGATCTCGAGCAACATATCGAGCGCACCGTCGGGCGCTTCCTTGCGGGTCAGCCAGCGGGTGATGCCGGCGATCTGGATGCCGCGCTCCAGCCGCCGACCGATCTCGAGGAAGCGCCAGCCGGCGAACCGATACATGTTCTCGTGCACCAGACCCGAGAAGCCGGCGAGCTTGCGCAGCAGCACCGTCATGGCACGTGTCGCGTCGTCGCCCGGCTGCACGCGGGCGGCGAAATTGCGGGCGGTCTTGCGCAGATCGGCGAGCGCCAGCCAACCATCGGGCGAAAACCGGTCGCGGATCTGGCTCGCCGAATGCACGGCGCTGTCGATCGAGCCCAGCAGCCCCTGCGGCAATGCCTGCGCCGCATCGACGTCGATGGTTTCGAGATAGGTGCGCGTGTCGGCAAGGATCGGCAGGTCGGGGTTCGACACCTCCGCCAGCCGCGCATTGTAGGCGCGGAGGATACGCACCGTCGCCTCGCAGCGCTCGGCGTAGCGACCGAGCCAGATGAGGTTATCGGCGGCACGGCTCGGCAGGCTGCCCGACGAATTGCGGATCAGCTTCTCGCCGTCCTGCGGCAGCAGTGTCACGCGCTCGACCGGCTTGGAGCTGACCACCCAGACGTCCGCCGCCTGGCCGCCGCGCTGCATCGCGATGGCGGCGGAGTCTGGCGTCGAGCCGACGCGCGCGAAGCCGCCCGGCATAATGATCCAGCCCTTGGCGGTGCGCGCGGCATAGACCCGCAGCGTGATCGGCCGCGGCTCGAGCTTGCCGTTGAGATAGACCGGCGCCGTCGACAGCGTCACCGGCTCCTGGCCGACAAAGGTGCTGCCTTCTTCGACCAGCCTCTTCCGCAGCATGTCGCGCGGATTGGCATCGAGGGTCGAGCCCAGCATCGTGTGCTCGCGATCCTCGATCGGCAGCGTCGTCGAGAACGCCGGACCGATCATCATGCGATCGAAATTGTCGAGCACGTGCTCGCGCTCGGCATCCTGCCCGCACCACCAGGTCGCGATTGTCGGTAGTTCCAGCGCCGAGCCCAGCAGCGCCTCGCTGAGCCGAGGCATGAAGGCGGCGAGCGCCCGGGTTTCGAGGATGCCCGAACCGATTGCGTTGACCATCGAGATCGAGCCCTGCCGCAGCGCCTCGGTCATGCCCGGCGTGCCGATGCGGCTGTCATAACGCAGCTCCAGCGGATCGGTGAAGCTCGCATCCATGCGGCGCCAGAGCACGCTCACCGGCTTCAGCCCGGACACGGTACGCACCATCACCTGACCGTTCTCGACAATGAGGTCCTCGCCCTCCAGCAGCATGAAGCCGAGATAGCGGGCGATATAAGCGTGCTCGAAATAGGTCTCGTTGTGCTGGCCCGGCGTCAGGATGCCGACGCGGCCATCGTACTTGCGCGCCTCGCCGTTGAGCGCGTCGCGGAAATCGCGGAAGAAGCCGGCAAGCCGGTGCACATGCATCTTCGAATAAATGTCGCTCAGCGCCCGCGTCGTCGCGACGCGGTTCTCGAGCGCGAAGCCGGCACCCGAGGGCGCCTGCGTGCGGTCGCCCAGCACCCACCAGCCGCCATCCGGACCTCGCCCAAGCTCGAAGGCGCAGAAGTGCAGATAGTGCCCGCTCGCCGGCTTGATGCCGACCACCGGGCGCAGGAACTCGGGATTGCGCGCGATCAGCTCCGGCGGCAGCACACCGCGCGCCACCAGATGGTTGTCGCCATAGATGTCCGCCAGCAGCCGTTCGAGCAGCTCGGCGCGCTGCGTCAGCCCGTGCGTGATCTGCTGCCAGTCGGTCTCGTCGATGATCAGCGGCACATGCGCCAGCGGCCAGGCCCGTTCCTTACCCGCCGCGCCGTCATATTTGCGATAGAACACCCCGGCGTCGCGCAGATACTGGTCGGCGCGCTCGAAGCGGGCGTTCAGCCCCTCCGGCCCAAGCTCATCGAACCCCGCCAGCAGCTCTGTCCAGCCGGGCCGGATGTTGCCGGCCGCGTCGATCATTTCGTCGGGAATACCCGGCAGCAAACGGTAATCGGCGGCCAAGCCCTGCCGGCCGGGCTTCTTCGGAGCCTGACGCTGATTCCGTTTTTCCATTACCACATGGCTACCGGAAGCGAGGATGTGTGCAAAGGAATTCCATGCAGTGCTGCCTAGTCGCCCAAGCCTAATAAAAGCGCGAGCTGCCGCGTGACCATTTCCATGTCGGCGGCGCGAAGTTCGCCGACTACGGCGCCAACTTTGGATCGCCCCAGAGAGTAAAGCTTGTCGACCATCACCTGTGATCGCTTGTGGAGGCCGTTGGCGTCCGTTGGCGCCAAGATTGGTCGCAATTCGGACGCCTCATCCAAATCGGTCGTGAGAAGGACGACTGCGACAGAATCGAATTTATGAAAGACGTCAGATTGGACGACGATTGCGGGGCGCGGCTTGCCATAGTCGCCCTCGAACGAGGCGACGACCACGTCCCCTCTCTTCATTTGCGCCTTGCTTTTAGCTTGGCTTCGGCATCGTCAAGCTCGGTGAAGGCCTCGCTGAGGACGGCATCCATGAATTCCTGCAGGTCTTGACCGCGCGCATCTGCTGCGGCGAGCCGTTGTCCCTCTTCCTCCATTGCCTTTCGGAACTTGGGATCACGCGTATCCGGAAGCCAGAGCTGAACCGGTCTGAGTCCGGCGGCTCGCATAGCGTCACGGCGCTTCTGAACCCTCTGATTTACTGGCGTTCCCACGACAAACTCCTGTTACATGTAACAGTAGGCGCGCATCGCTCTATCGTCAAGACCGCCGCAGATCCAGGGTCAGCGGGAACTCGCCCGCGACAGTCTCTACCGGCGGCACAAACCCGCCCGGCGTATGGCCCTCGGCGACGAACCGGGCAAGCCGCCGGGCTTCCGCCTCGTTGCCGTTGACCGGGAAGGTTTCGTAGTTGCGGCCGCCCGGATGGGCGGTGTGGTAGACGCAGCCGCCGATCGAGCGGGCCGACCAGGTGTCGTAAACGTCGAAGGTCAGCGGCGCGTTGACCGGCAGCACCGGATGCAGCCCCGACGCCGGCTGCCACGCCTTGAAGCGCACGCCGGCGACCGACACGCCGGCCTCGTCCGTTGCCTTCAGCGGCACGCGGCGGGTGTTGCAGGTGACGATGTAGCGCTCTGGATTTACGCCCTCGAGCTTGACCTGCAGCCGTTCGACCGAGCTGTCGACGAAGCGCACGGTGCCGCCGATGGCGCCCTGTTCGCCCATCACGTGCCAGGGCTCGAGCGCCTGATTGAGCGTTAGCTTCATTTCCGCATATTCGACCTCACCGCAGAACGGGAAGCGGAACTCGAGCTGCGCCGCAAACCATTCCGGGTCAAGATTGAACCCGTGCTGGCGCAGATCGTCGAGCAGGTCGAGGAAGTCCATCCACACGTAGTGTGGCAGCATGAAGCGGTCGTGCAGCGTCGTGCCCCAGCGGATGAATTTGCCGTCGAGCGGCGCGGTCCAGAAGCGGGCGATCAGCGCCCGGACCAGCAATTGCTGCGCAAGGTTCATCCGAGCATTGGGCGGCATCTCGAAGCCGCGGAACTCGACCAGCCCGAGGCGCCCGGTCGGCCCGTCCGGCGAATAGAGCTTGTCGATGCAGATCTCGCTGCGATGGGTGTTGCCGGTGACGTCGACCAGGAGATTGCGGAACAGTCGGTCGACCAGCCACGGCGCCGGCGGGACACCCTGGCCCGGCGCCGGCACCTGCGCGATCGCCATCTCCAGCTCGTAGAGCGCATCATGCCGTGCCTCATCGATACGCGGCGCCTGCGAGGTCGGCCCGATGAAGAGCCCTGAGAAGAGATAAGACAGGGACGGGTGATGCTGCCAATGCAACACCAGCGACTTGAGCAGGTCCGGGCGCCTGAGGAACGGGCTGTCGCTCGGCGTCGCGCCGCCAACCACCACGTGGTTGCCGCCGCCCGTGCCCACATGCTTGCCGTCGATCATGAACTTGTCGGCGCCGAGCCGGCTGAGCCGCGCTTCCTCGTAGATCGTCGTCGTCGTCGCGACGGCCTCATCCCAATTGGTCGCCGGATGGATGTTAACCTCAATGACGCCCGGATCTGGCGCCACGCGGATGACGTTGAGCCGTGGATCGAACGGCGGCGCGTATCCCTCAATCTGTACCGGCAGGCGGATGGCCTTTGCCGATTCCTCGGCCGCCGCGACCAGCTCGAGATAGTCCTCCAGTTCCTCAACCGGCGGCAGGAAGACGCAGAGGTGACCGTCGCGCACTTCGACCGTCACCGCCGTGCGGACCTGTCCCTCGATCTCCGAGATCACCTGTTCGGCGCGATCCTGTGCATTGCCGGCATCGGCAGTGAAGCTGGCGGTTGGTTGCGCCTTGGCCTTCAGCAGCTCTTCCGGCGCCGGCAGGTCGCCGACCGGCTGCATCGGATCGCGCGGCACGATGTGGGGATAGGACGTCGCGCCCAGATGCTTCAGCGAACTCAGCGGCAGGCGGTAGCCGGCCGGTGAATCGCCCGGCGCGAGGAACAGCTTGCCGCGCCGCGTCTTCCATTTCTCGCTGACCCAGCGCGACTGGCCGGCGATGGCGTTCCAGCGCTGCACCGGCAGCACGTAACCAGTCGGCCGTGTCAGCCCATGCTCGAAAACTTTCGCCATGCGCGAGCGCGCCTCGGCATCAGCCAGCTCGGAATTGGATGGATCGACATTAGTCGGGAGCTTCGCTTCTTTCAGCAACCACTCGCCCGGGTCCTCATAGGCGGCATCGATCGTCTCGCCGCCGAGCCCTAGGTTCGTCGCGAACTCGGCGAGGAACTTACCCGCATCCTTGTCCGTCGCGGGCGTCTTGTCGCCCTCTTTGGCGACGAGCGCCTGATCGCGCCAGACCGGCTTGCCGTCGCGCCGCCAGTAGAGGGAGAACGTCCAGCGCGGCAGCGTCTCACCCGGATACCACTTGCCCTGCCCATAGTGCAGGAACCCGCCCGGCGCGAATTTTTCGCGCAACCTGCGGATCAGCGCATCGGCCTTAGCGCGCTTCGTCGGCCCGACGGCGTCGGTGTTCCACTCGCCGCTCTCGAAATCGTCGATCGACACGAACGTCGGCTCGCCGCCCATCGTCAGGCGAACGTCGTTCTGTTGCAGCACAGCGTCGACCTTGTGGCCGAGATCATTGAGGCGCGCCCAGCTCTCGTCGGAGAACGGCTTGGTGATGCGCGGATGCTCGGCAACGCGCGTCACCTTCATGTCGAAGTTGAAATCGACATTGGCGAAGCTGGCAAAGCCCGAGATCGGCGCAGCGTTGCGATAATGCGGCGTCGCCGCTAGCGGGATGTGGCTTTCGCCGGTGAGCAACCCTGAGGTCGGGTCGAGCCCGATCCAGCCGGCGCCCGGGAGATACACTTCGCACCAGGCATGCAGGTCGGTGAAATCCACCGACGTTCCCGGCGGGCCGTCGAGCGACACGAGGTCCGGCTTGAGCTGGATCAGGTAGCCGGAAACGAAGCGCGCCGCGAAGCCGAGGTGGCGCAGCGCCTCGACCAGCAGCCAGCCGCTGTCGCGGCACGAGCCCTGCGCCTTCGCCAACGTATCTTCCGGTTCATAAACCCCGGCTTCGAGCCGCACGATATAGCCGATCCGGCTTTGCACATGGGCGTTCAGCTCGGTGACGAAGTTCACGGTGTTGCGCGGCGTCCGGTCGACCGACGCCAGGAATTTCGTCAGCTCCGGTCCGGCGGGCTGCGGCCGCATGTAGATGGAAAGGTCATCTTTCAGCGATTCCGGGTACGAAAAGGGCCATTGCTCGGCCTCTTCTTCGACAAAAAAATCAAACGGATTGTAGACCGTCATGTCGGCGACGAGGTCGACTTCGATCTTCAGCTCCGTCACCGGTTCCGGAAAGACGTGCCGGCTCAGCCAGTTGCCGTAGGGGTCCTGCTGCAGGTTGACGAAGTGGTTGGTGGGAAACACCTTGAGCGAGTGGCTCAGCACCTTCGTCTTGCTGTGCGGCGCCGGCTTCAGCCGGATGATCTGGGGCTGCAGAAAGACCGGGCGGTCGTACTTGTAGTGCGTGAGGTGATAGATCGCGGCTTTGATCGACAAAAGCGCTCACTCAGTTCGCACAGGACTTCCCGACCCGACCTTAGCGGGCGTTCACCGCCTGTGCCACCGCTTTTCCGATATGCTTTCTATGCGCCTGTCATCTCGCGCCAACGGGCACTGAGCACGCCTTTTTCAGCACGGGTCTCGAAGACCAACTCACCCGGTCCGAATACGACCCACGGTTGGCGGCTGCGGGTCCAGATATGGCCCGCCGGCTTGAGCCAGGAACGATCATCCAGCGTGCCCCCCTTGATCGACATCGCGGGCTCCCCTGGCGAATGATGGCTCATCCGCGTCCCGCAATTGGGGCAAAAGGCACCGACCAGAGTGCGACCTGAGTCCGTGAGGCGCGAATAGTGCGCCCGCTCACCCGAGAACACGACGTCGGCGACGTTGGTCTGTAAGGATTCTCCGAAGGCGCTGGCGGATTGCTTCTGGCACTCGGTGCAGTGGCAGAAGTAGAAGGTGAGGGGCAGGCCGCGAATCTCGTAGCTCAGTGCGCCACACTGGCAGCGGCCTGTCAGCGGCAGGGGAGGAACTGTGACTTCGGCCATCGTGACCTCATCGCGCTCTTGAAATCTCGAGCGTCCATCCCTCATCTCTGACAATGTTGGCAAGGAGAAAATCCGTGACGGAGACACCTCGGCGATACGGCGGGCCGGTGATGGGTATCCTCCGCACCATCGGCCGCATTCTCGTCGGTGTCCTGGTGGTCGCCTATGCCATTCTCGACACGGTTCTCTTCCCGCTGTTCCGGCCACTGATCGGCTACCTGTCGGGCCTGCGGCTGTTCGAGGCGCTCGGCGCGCTGATCCAGCGGCTGCCGCCCTATCTGGTGCTGGTGATCCTCGCGGTGCCGTTCGTGGTGCTCGAGCCGTTGAAAGTCTTCGCGCTCTGGTGGATCGCGGTCGGCCACATCATCCAGGGCGGCGTGCTGCTGATTTTCGCGCACATCCTATCGATCCTTACGCTGGAGCGGCTCTATCACACCGGCCACAGCCAGTTGATGCAGATCGGCTGGTTCAAGCGCCTGATGCGTTGGGTCACCGGATTGCGCGACATCGCTCTCGGCTGGGCCAGGGCCAGCGCCGCCTGGCGGTGGGGCGCTCGCCTCGCGGCCGACCTTCGTAGCTGGCTCCGTAGCGTCACCAACTCCGCCAACTGACGCCGTGGCCTTCACCCTTCGGCAGCTTCAGTATTTCATCGCGGTGGCCGAGGAGGGCACCGTGTCGGGGGCGGCGCAGAGCCTCTCGATCAGTCAGTCGGCGGTGACCGATGCCATCAAGGAGCTCGAATCCGATCTGGGCGTCACGCTGTTCGAGCGGCATAGGCGCGGCCTCACCATCACCCACAAGGGCCACCAGTTCTACCGCCACGCCAACCGCATCCTCGCCGACGTGCAGGATGCGCGCCGCAGCTTTGCCGGCGAGGAGCCGGCCGCGCCACCGAGCCATCTCCATCTCGGCGTCACCTCGCTGGTCGCCGGTTATGTGCTGAGCGATCTGCTCGCCCGTTTCCGCCGCGCCTATCCGGGCGTCGAAATCTCGGCCATCGAGGACAATGGCGACTATCTTGAGCATTTGCTGATCGGCGGTGAGCTCGACGTCGCCGTGATGGTCATCTCCAACCTCCGCGACCGCAATGCGCTGCAGGCCGAGATCTTCGAGACCTCGCCCTATCGCCTCTGGCTACCGCTCGGCCACCGCCTTGCCGCTGCCGACAGCATCGAGCTCAGCGACATCGCCACGGAGCCCCTCATCATGCTGACCGTGGATGAGACGGAAGAAAACACCGGCAAGCTGCTGTCCGCCCTCGGCGCCCGTCTCAATGTCGCTTTCCGGACGCGCTCCGTCGAAGCCGTGCGCAGTCTCGTTGCGACCGGCGCCGGCCTCGCGCTCTTGCCCGATCTCGTCTACCGCCCCTGGTCGCTCGAGGGCGACCGGATCGAGAGCCGCGATATTTCCGGCACGCTACCGGTGGTGCAGGTCGGTATGGTCTGGCGCCGCGGCTCTTCGCTGCCGCAGGCGGCGCGGGATTTCATCGGCATTGCGCAGGCCCAGTTGGCCGCCCGCCAGCGGGGCTGAGGTATCGGTTTTTCCGATATTATCCCCCGCCCGAATGCATTTGCGATTGTTAACGGCCGGAATAGGCTCTCAGTCAAGGGAGTGCCGGAGCGCATCGGCCCGGCTCCCGAGCAGGGAGAATTCACGATGAAATCCATCTTGAGGACGGGCATTGCGCTCGCCGCCATGGCGTCGATGAACGGCATGGTGCTGGCGCAGGACATGCCGACGAAGATCGGCCCGGGCGAGGGCGCGCTGAACATCGTCGCCTGGGTCGGCTACATCGAGCGCGGCGACAGCGACAAGAATTATGACTGGGTGACCGGCTTCGAGAAGGACACTGGCTGCAAGGTCGCGGTGAAGACCGCCGCCACTTCGGACGAGATGGTGACGCTGATGAACACCGGCGGCTTCGACCTCGTCACCGCCTCCGGCGACGCCTCACTCCGCCTCGTCGCCGGCAAGAAGGTCGTACCGATTAACACCGACCTCGTGCCGAGCTGGAACACCGTCGACGACCGGTTGAAGAACGGCCCGTGGTTCACCGTCGACGGCAAGCACTACGGCGTGCCGTACCAGTGGGGCCCGAACGTCCTCATGTACAATACCAATGTGTTCAAGACGGCGCCGACCAGCTGGAACGTCGTTTTCGAGAAGATGGATTTGCCCGACGGCAAGTCGAACGAAGGCCGCGTGCAGGCCTATGACGGCCCGATCTACATCGCCGACGCCGCGCTCTATCTCAAGGCGCACAAGCCCGAGCTTGGCATCAAGGACCCATACGAGCTGAACGAGACGCAATACGCCGCCGTGCTCGACCTGCTCAAGGGCCAGCGAGCGCTGGTTGGCCGTTACTGGCATGACGCGACCGTGCAGGTCGACGATTTCAAGACCGAAGGCGTCGTCGCCTCGGGTTCGTGGCCGTATCAGGTGAACACCCTGGTCGCCACACCCGCGCCGATCGCCTCGACGATCCCGTCGGAAGGCGCCACCGGCTGGGCCGACACCACCATGCTGGCCGCCGATGCCGCTCATCCCAACTGCGCCTATCTCTGGCTAGAACATTCGATCCAGCCCAAAGTGCAGGGCGATGTCGCCGCCTGGTTCGGCTCGGTCCCCGTGGTCCCCGCCGCCTGCAAGGGCGACGAGCTCCTGACCGACACCGGCTGCGCCACCAACGGCTTCGACAATTTCGACAAAATCGCCTTCTGGAAAACCCCCACCCAGCAATGCGCCTCCGAGAACGACCAGTGTGTACCGTATTCCCGCTGGGTGTCGGACTATATCGGGGTGATGGGCGGGCAATAACCGCGTAGTCTCGAGGGCGGGGTATTACCCCCGCCCCTTACTTTCG
>CAZNAE010000079.1:0-15604 GCA_964570695.1 uncultured Devosia sp. | reverse complement strand
ATTGCGCGACGCTCTCGACCGCGACCTTGAGGTCGGCATCGTCGAGCACCACGGTTGGGTTCTTGCCGCCCATCTCGAGCTGGAATTTCCGCATCACCTTGACCGACGCATCAGCGACACGGCGGCCGGTGGTCACGCCGCCGGTGAAGGTGATGGCAGTGATATCCTTGCTGTCGAGGATCGCCTGACCGACGACGGAGCCTTTGCCCATGACGAGGTTCATCACCCCCTTGGGCAGGCCGGCGCGCTGCAGGATGTCGACGATCGCCCACGAGCAGCCCGGCACGAGGTCCGCTGGCTTGAACACGACGGTATTGCCGTAGCAGATCGCCGGCGCAATCTTCCACGTCGGGATGGCGATTGGAAAATTCCACGGCGTGATGATGCCGACGACGCCGACCGCCTCGCGCGTGATTTCGACACTGACGCCCGGCCGCACCGACGGGATGATCTCACCCGCGAGCCGCAGCGCTTCGCCCGCGAAGAACTCGAAGATATGGCCGGCGCGCGTCGCTTCGCCGATGCCCTCAGGCAGGGTCTTGCCCTCCTCGCGGCTCAACAGAGCTCCGAGCTCTTCCTTCCGCGCCAGAATTTCATGCGAGGTTTTCGACAGAACCGAATGCCGTTCCAGCAATCCCGAGCGCGACCACGCCGGCGCCGCCGCCTTCGCCGCCGCGATGGCCCGCTGCACATCGTCGCCGCTGGCCCGGGCGTAAAGCCCCACCACGTCGTCGGTGTTGGACGGATTGATGTTCGGGATGCCCTCGCCGCCCACCCACTCGCCGTCGATCAGATTTCTGTGCAGGTCGTCCATGATGATTCCGTCCATTGGTCCCGCCCTCGTGGTTCGACAAGCTCACCATGAGGGCTACGAAGATCTTGAGGACCTCATCCTGAGCCTGTCGAAGGACGAGGTCCGGGTTCTCGAATTATAGCAGCCCCGCCCCCGCCAGATCGCGCATCAGATGGCTCGCGCCATACACCCAGGGCGGGCACTCGCTCGAGAGCCGCACGCGGTTCGACAGTTCTCCCAGGAGCGGCGTCGAGATCGTCACGATGTCATTGGTCTTGTGGGTAAAGCCCTTGCCGGCGCCGCCGCGATCCTTCACCGGCGCGAACATCGTGCCCAGATAGATCACGAACCCATCGGGATATTGGTGATGCCGCCCGATCGCCGAGGCGACCAGCGATTGCGGTGTGCGCGAGATCTGGCTCATCGAGGAATGTCCCTCGAGCACGAAGCCATCCTCGCCGGTCACCTTGAGCCCGATCTCGGCCCTTGAAATATCGGCGAGCGTAAAGCCTGCATCGAACAGCCGCACGAACGGGCCAAGCGAGGCCGACGCGTTGTTGTCCTTGGCCTTGCCCAGCAGCAGCGCCGAGCGGCCCTCGACATCGCGGAGGTTGACGTCGTTGCCGAGCGTCGCGCCGACGATCTTGCCGGCGCTCGACACGACCAGCGCCACTTCGGGCTCCGGATTGTTCCACTCGGAGATCTCGAGGATGCCGACATCGGCGCCGAAGCCGACCGACGACATCGGCTGGCATTTGGTGAAGATCTCGGCGTCCGGCCCGATACCGACCTCGAGGTACTGGCTCCAGACGCCCTTTGAGATCAGCGTCTGCTTGACCTTCATCGCCGTGTCCGAGCCCGGCACCAACTTGCTGAGGTCGGTGCCGATGAGCCCGATGATCTCGCCGCGCAGTGCTTCGGCTTTCGCCTTGTCGCCCCGCGCCTGTTCCTCGATCACCCGCTCGAGCAGCGACACGACGAACGTCACCCCCGCTGCTTTCACCGCCTGCAGGTCGATCGGCGACACCAGCGCCGGCGTCTTGTCAGACATGTCGCCGGCCCAGCTGTTCGCCAGCACCGCGTCGACCGCACCGAGATCGGTCCCCGCCGCGCCCGACACATATCGCGCTGGGTCGGCCTTCTCGCAGATGTCGCGCACCGTCGCCGCGCCGGCCGCCGTGATGTCGAGCACGCGGCCATCGCGCACCTTGACGACGCGCGGGTGCGCAACACCCGGCACGCGGGCGCGGCCGAGCAGAATTCCATCGGATGGGACGATAGCTGACATGTCAGGTCCTTGCCGGGCGCTACCTAACCCGCCGGCTCCCGGCGTGTCCAGCGAGGGCCGAGGGGCGTGCGTCAGCCTTTGGTCGAACTTTTGCCCAAGGTTTTGCCGCCAAGCCGCGTCATACTCGTGACCGCATTCCCCCGGCACCCTGCCGGACCTATTCAGGAGACCCCAATGCGACTGTTGACCGCGCTTCTTCCCCTCACTCTCGCAACGGCCCTTTGCTCCCCTGCTTTCGCTGCCGGCAGCATGCAGATGACCGGCCATGGCGAGATCATGGCGGCGCCCGATACGGCCTACGTCACCTCTGGCGTCACCTCGCAGGGCACAACGGCGAAGGACGCGCTCGACGCCAATACCAGGGATATGGCGGCGCTGATCAGCGTGCTCAAGGACGCCGGCATCGCCAGCGACGACATCCAGACCTCGGGCTTTTCCGTCAATCCCAACTACGTCTACTCCGACGCGCGCGACCCCAACGGCTATCAGCTGCCGCCGCGCATCACCGGCTACACCGTCACCGACGCGGTGACCGTGCATGTCCGCGACCTCACGATTCTCGGCACCATGCTGGACAAGGAAGTCAGCGTCGGCGCCAACACCATCAACGGCATCAACTTCGCCGTCGACGATCCGTCCGAGCTCTACGCCGAAGCCCGCAAGGCCGCCTTCGCCGACGCCAAGAGCAAAGCCGACCTCTACGCCGAAGCCGCTGGCGTAAAACTCGGCGCTATCGAGCAGATCAGCGAGAACTCGGGCTACACGGCCCCGCCGCAGCCCTTCATCGCCAAGGCGATGTCGGCGACCGCCGACCGCAGCGCCCCGGTGCCGGTCGAGGCCGGACAGTTGACCTACACCATCGACGTCAACGTGAACTGGGATTTGGCGCAGTAGGGCGCACGCCCTACCCCGTCACGGCCTTCCAGATCATGTTCAGCCCGACCAACACCAGGAACACCGCGAACACGTATTTCAGCGTCTGCTGCTGCAGCCGGTGCGCCAGCGCCGCGCCAGCCGGAGCGGTCAGTGCGGCGAAACCGCCGACCAGCACAAAGGCAATGAGGTTGACGTAGCCGAGGCTGAGCGGCGGCAAGCCGGGGGTCGTCCAGCCCGAAACGACATAACCGATGGTGCCGCCGATGGCGATGAACACGCCGATCGCCGCGCTGGTGCCGACGGCCCGGTGCATCGTGTCGCCGAACGCCACGATCGTCGGCACGCTCAGCGAGCCGCCGCCGATCCCCATCAGCGACGACAGATAGCCCACGAGGGACGCGGCGATCCGGTGCGTCGCAGCCGAGCCGCGCAGATGTCCCATCAGCCGGGTCTGGAACGACGTTATAACGTTGATGGCGATCAGGATCGCCACCACACCGAAAACGATCTTAAGCGCACTGCCGGTGAACCAGCCGGCCATCAGCCCGCCGATCAGCGTGCCGGCAAACACGAACGGCGCCCAGAGCCGCAGCACCTTGGTATCGACCGCGCCGCGCCGGTAGTGCGAGCGCGCGCTCATCAGCCCCGTTGGAATGATGATCGCCAGCGACGAGGCCACGGCGACGTGTTGCGCCACATTGCCGCCATATCCCATCGCCTCGAAGGCGAACGACAGCGCTGGAACGATGATCACGCCGCCGCCGATGCCCAGCAGCCCTGCCGCAACGCCCGAGATCATGCCGGTCACGGAAAGGCCAAGGATGAGTGGCCAATAGGCGAGGAGTTGTGTCATTGGCCGAAGCGGTTGGTGGGCTTTCGCCGTAGCACGGACTTGTATTCGATGGAACCGATGCCACCTAGGGCCGTTGCGGCTTGCAAGCGGGGACTGTCGACTGATGAAGGTCACCCGGACTGTTCATGTCCGGTTCAGCAGGACAGCGTCACTTCCTCAACCAACTGACTCCATTTCAAAGGAAACCCACCCATGAGCTTCCGAACCTGGCTCCTTGCGGGCACCAGCCTGTCCATCCTGGCCTTTGCGCCGCTCAGCGTTGCGCACGCGCAGGACGCCACCAATGCCGATCTCGTCGCCGCCTATCAGGCCTACCAGGCCGATCAGAGCGATGCCGCCAAGCAGAAACTGACCGACGCCTGCACCGCCGCAGGCTTCGCGAGCCTCGACGACTGCCTTGCCGCCATGAGCGCGGCAGCACCGGCCGCCCCAGCGGCTCCGCCTGC
The DNA here is from genome assembly GCA_964570695.1 of uncultured Devosia sp. Taxonomy (GTDB): domain Bacteria; phylum Pseudomonadota; class Alphaproteobacteria; order Rhizobiales; family Devosiaceae; genus Devosia_A. The sequence continues at coordinate 11,348 of CAZNAE010000079.1, read as the reverse complement.
ACCGGCAGTAGAGACCCCGGCGGCACCTGCTGCAGAAACGCCAGCCGCTCCGGCAGCCCCCGCTGCTGAAGCACCGGCCGCTCCTGCGGCGCCGGCCGCTGAAGCACCCGCGGCCCCAGTCGCGCCCGAAGCCCCGTCGTCCTCGTCCGAGGAAGCAGCCGCTCCGGCTGCCACCCCGGTAGCTCCTGCCGCCGCCCCGGCGCAGGAACAGGCAGCCCCCGCTGCTGTCGAATCCTCGTCGTCCGAAGCGGCGCCCGCTCCGGCGGCTCCAGCCGTTGCTCCAGCGGCCCCGGCCGCCGCGCCAGCCGCTCCTGCAGCGGACCAGGCCGCCCCCGCCCCCTCGTCGTCGGAGGAACAGGCTGCCCCTGCTCCCAAGCCGGCCGGCAAGGGCGTGCTTGCCAAGCTCACCGCCGCGGTCGATCTCTACAATCAGGGTGTCGCCGACCTGACGGCCGGCAATGCCGGTGGCCAGGCCAAGATCGACAAGGCCAAAGGCCAGATCGACCAGCTCTGCACCGCCGGTGGCTTCGCCGACACCGATGCCTGCCTCGCGCAGTTCAACCTTACGCTGAACCCGCTCCCGGCCACACCGGCCGCAGCACCTGCCGCCTCGTCGTCCGAGCAACCTGCCGCATCGTCTGAACAGCCGGCAGCTCCGGTCGACCAGTCGGCGGCCTCCTCCGCCGAGCCGCCCGCTTCGGCGACGCCCGAAGTGACGGCATCGCCCGCGGCGCCCGCCGCCGAGGCCTCGACCCCGTCGGTCCCGCCGATCAGCGAGCTCCCCAACGCCAGCGAGGCCGTGAACCCGCAGGCCGTCGAAGTGCTGCCGACCACGGTCGCGCCGGCCGAAGCCGCGCCGATTCTCGACAGCGCCAAGGACAGCAAGAATGCCCGCGGTCCGCGTCCCGGCAAGGGCAATGGCGACCAGTCGTCGAGCTCGGTGCCGCCCGACCAGTCGTCCTCGAGCTCGGAGCCGCCCGCGGCCCCCGCCCAGCCGCCTGCGCCCCCGCCGACTACCGACAAGGCCGCGCAGGCCGACATCACGCCGCCGCCCGCGGCCCAGCAGTCGACCCAGACCGATAAGGGCAAGCGCCACGACAACGGCGGCAAGCCGCCGGTGATCCAGCCGACGGTGCCGACCGACAATCCTGACGTCAAAGTCGTCCAGCAGCCCAAGAACGACGCCGGCGGCTTGGTGTTCAGCATCGGCGTCAACATCTACATCAACAACCCGGAGCAGGAGCGCGACCGCTTCTACAACCAGGGTCGTGGCGACCAGATCTACACCGAGGATCTGAGCCGCGGCCGGACGCGCGAGACGATCCAGCGCAAGGACGGCAGTAAGGTGGTCACCATCCGCGACCGCAATGGCGACGTGCTGCAGCGCAGCAAGATCCTGCCCAACGGCAAGGAGATCGTCATCTCGTCCTACGATCCCCGGGACAATGACAACACGAACTGGCGCGACCCGGGCGACGACCTGCCGCCGCTCCAGCTCAACATCCCGGCGAGCCAGTACATCCTCGACGCCGACTCCGCCGATGAAGGCGACGTGCAGAACTTCCTCGACCAGCCGCCGGTCGAACAGGTGAAGCGCATCTACACCATCGACGAGGTCAAGCGTTCGGCCCGCCTACGTGACAGCGTGCGTCGTCTCGAAGTCGGCGGTCTGACCTTCGACACCGGCAAGGCCACCATCTCGCGTGACCAGGTCGGCGCCCTGTCGAATGTCGCGAGCGCCATGCAGAAGATTCTCGCCAAGAGCCCCGGCGACGTGTTCCTCATCGAAGGCCACACCGATGCCGTCGGCTCCGACGTCTCGAACCTCGTGCTGTCGGACCAGCGCGCTTCGACCGTCGCCCGTATCCTGACCGACTTCTACGACATCCCGCCGGAGAACCTGGTCACCCAGGGTTATGGCGAGCGCTACCTCAAGGTGCAGACCGATGGCCCCGAGCCGCTCAACCGGCGCGTGACTATCAAGAACATCTCGACGCTGGTGAACTACGCGTCGAACTGATCGGCGACATCCATAGATAAGAAAGAGCCGGGTTCAACCCGGCTCTTTTGCTTTGTCCGCGGCGATCAGCGCTTCGAGCTTCACGGCGTCGAATTGCTTCAACCAGCGCATGGCGATGGCGTGGATTGGTACGGGATTGAGGAAGTGCAGTTTTTCGCGGCCGCGCCGCTGCGTCAGGATGAGGCTCGCGTCTTCGAGCGCCGTCAGATGCTTGGTGACTGCCTGCCGGCTGATCGGCAACCCATCGCAAAGCTTCGTCAGCGTCTGCCCGTTGTGCCGCCGCAGCTTTTCCAGCAGCACGCGCCGGTACTCATCGGCGAGCGCGGTGAAGACCGCGTCGCGTTCCGCCACACTCATTACGCACTAACCCCGCGGTCCAACCGCCCCCGCCGGTGCTCGATCAGCTTCGATCGGGCGACCCAGTCAACCAGTCCTAGATCAATCGCCGAATTGCGCGCGAATGAAGGCAGCGATGTCGTTGTACCCGGCAACGGATTCGGGCACCTCGGGCGCGCCGGAATGGTGAACGTGCCACATGCCGTCATAGATCTTGAAGGTCACGTCGACGCCCGCCGCCCGCGCCCGTTCGACGAACAGCCGGCTGTCATCGAGCATGGTCTCGTCGCCGCCCGCATGCACCAGCAGCGGCGGCAGGCCACGCAGATCGGCGAACATCGGCGAGGCCATCGGGTCGCGGGTATTGCGGTCGCCGGCATACCAGACCCCGGCTTCCGACAGGCCCTCCTTGTCGATGATCGGATCGAGCTTGCGGAACCGCTCATAGGTCGGGCTCGAACAACTGAGGTCGGTCCACGGCGACAGCACCACCGCCGCCCGCGGCATCTTGGCGCCCGCTTCGCGCAGCGCCAGCAGCATCGAAAGCGTCAGCCCGCCGCCGGCCGAGTCGCCGCCGACGACGATGTTGTCCTCGCTGAAATTCTGCGCCAGCAGGTAGCCATAGGCCTTGAGCGCATCCTTGACGGCTGCCGGGAACGGATGCTCCGGCGCCAGCCGGTAGTCCGGCGTCAGCACCCGGGCATAGGACGCCCGGCTGAGATTGGCGGCCATCTTCCGGTGCGTCCGCGGCGAGCCGGCATTGTAGCCGCCGCCATGTAGCAAGAGGAACGCCCGCGCCCTGTCGATACGCGGCATCTCCATCCACTCGGACTTCACCCCGCCGGCATCGACCGGCTGGAACCGCGCGCCCTTGGGCAGGGTGTCGAGCCGCGACTCCGCCTCCCAGTCGCGCCGCCGCATGTCGAGCGGCTTGCCTTGCGGGAAGCTCCGCTGCTCCTCGCGTTTTTTCGCGAACATCGTCTCGATTGTCGCCCGCGCTTCCGGACTGACCATACCAACCCCCGCAGATTGCGGCCGCATACTATCCGCGTGCAAAGAACCTGCAACGGGTGATGGGGTGATTTGCGCAAGCCCGCCAATCGGCTATGGGTCGGTCGATGGCACCTCAAGCGACCGCAACCCGCACCGCACTCCGCGCCGAAATCGTCGCGCTGCAGCTTTTCGTTGGGCTGCTGCTGGTTTTCCGCCTCTATTACGATTTCAACGGCGACCTGCTGGGTGACGAAGCGTATTACTGGATGTGGGGTCAGCACCTCGGCTGGTCGTATTTCGACCACCCGCCGCTCCATGCCTGGCTGCTGCGGCTGGTGTCGATCGTCGCCGGCTGGCACACGCCGTCGGTCCGGCTGCTGACCTGGGCGACACTGGGCGGCATCTTCCTGATCTTCCGCGACTGGGCGGCACGCCTCAATCCCGCCGACCCAAAGCTTTGGTTCTGGCGCACGGCCGCGATCTACCTCGCCTCGCCGCTGTTCTTCGGCATGACCACCGTCGCCTACAACGACCATTTGCTGGTCTTTTGCAGCTTCCTCGCCATCCACTGTTTTGTTGTCTTCACCGATCGCTTCGAGACGGGGGCACCAAACGCGCTGCGCTGGCTCTATCTCGCGGCCGGCGCGCTCGGCCTGGCGGTGCTCAGCAAATATAACGGCCTGTTCGTCGGCTTTGGCTTCATCGCCGCCTTCCTGCTCAGACCGAAACTGCGGGCGCTGCTCGCCACCCCGCACCCATGGCTCGCCGCGCTCCTTGCCGCCGTCATGCAGGCGCCGGTGATCTGGTGGAACCTCACCGAGAACCTCGCCTCCTTCCGCTACCATCTCGACGACCGTTGGGGCGGCACGGCCGGCCAGCTCAACCTCATGCACCCGGTTAACTTCGTGCTGGTGACGACGATCCTCTGGTCGCCGTTCCTGATCTGGCCGCTGTTGCGCCTGAGCTTCAGCAAGCCGCTCAGTGATTTCGAGAGCCGCGCCCGCACCGTGGCGCTGGGCACCTTCGTGATCTCGACGTTGTTCCTCCTCGCCATCTCGCTGGTGCTCGATGCCTATTTCTACTGGAACATCGTCGCCTTCGTCGGCGTGATGCCGCTGCTCACCCGGTTCCTGCAGAACCGCATCCTGCTCTGGGCGCATTTGCTGTTCGGTCTCTTGCTCGCTGCCCTCGTGGTGATGAACTTCGGCATTATCCCGGTCGGCGACGCGCTCCACCGCCAGGACAATGGCAGTTCCATCAACTATGGCTGGAGCGAGGTGGCCGATCACATCCGCGCCGCCGAAGCGATCAAGCCCGTCGACCTCGTCGCCGCCACCCGCTACTCCACCACCTCGCAGCTCGGCTTCGCGCTTGGCACGACCGCCGCGGTGAAACTCTCCCCCGAGCATTCGCAATACGACTATTGGCAGAACGAGGCCGATTTCGCCGGCAAGTCGGCACTGATCCTAACGGACGAACCCGACGATTCCGCGGTGATCGCCTTCCTCCGCGCCCATTTCACCACCCTCGACCAGGTCGATTCCTTCGGCATCAGCCGCTTCGGCATCGGTCTCTACAGCTGGCGCATCTGGCGCGGCGGCGGATATATCCCGACACCATGACCACCATGGTTGCCACCACCGCCGGATCGCCGCGCTGGAAGCTCGTTCTGCTGCAGCTCGTCGTCCTCTATCTGGTCGCCCTCAAGCTTTGGTTCGATATCACCGTCACCCCGATGGGCGACGAGGCCTATTACTGGATGTGGGGCCAGCATCTGAGCTGGTCCTACTTCGATCACCCGCCCCTCGATGGCTGGCTGCAGGGCGTCATCGCCGCCGTCTTCGGCTGGAGCAACTTCGCCGTCCGCCTGCAAACCTGGCTGACGCTTGCCGGCACGCTCTGGATTTTCTGGCTCTGGGCTGGCCGTCTCGCTCCGGACAATCGCGAAAGCTGGTTCTGGCATACCACCGTCCTCTACATGACCATGCCGGTGGTCGCGGTGCTCGGCGGCATCGCTTTCCACGATCATCTGCTGATCTTTCTGATCGTCGCCTCGATGTACGCCTTCAATGCCTTCGCCACCGATTGGGAAGACGGGCGCCGCATCTGGTGGAAGCTCTACCTCAGCGCGGCACTGCTCGGTCTTGCGGTACTGACCAAGTATAACGGCGTTTTTCTTGGGCTAGGGTACGCCGTCTGGGTGCTGTGGCGCCCGAAACTCCGCTCGCTGTTGCTGACGCCGCACATCTGGCTCGCGGCGCTGCTTGCGATCGTCATCCAGGCGCCGGTGTTCTACTGGAACGTCACCGAGGGCATGGCGAGCTTCCGCTTCCATCTGACCGAGCGGCCGAGCGCCAACTTCACCCAGCCGCGCACCGAACAGATCCTCACATTCCTGAGCACCATCCCGCTGGTCATCTCGCCGGTGCTGTTCCTCGCCCTCTTCCGCCTGCCCTTCCTCAAGCCGCGCTCACCCGACGATGGGCGCATCATCGGCATGGCCTCGGCGATCTTCGTCACCTCGACGCTCTGCTGGATGGCGATCTCCGCCTATGTGGTGGTGTTCTTCCACTGGAACATCGTCGCCTACGTGGCGCTCGCGCCTGTCCTCTATCGCCTCCTTGGTGGCCGCATCGCCTTCTGGCTGCATGTCGCCTTCGGCCTCTTCGTCGGCAGCTTCGCGCTGATCAGCTACGTTCACACGCCGCTCAGGATCGGCAATTTCGCCGATCCCGGTGCGCCGGCGGACTATGGCTGGCCCGAACTCGCGACCCGCGTGCTCGCCGACCAGGCGGCGCATCCGCAAAGCTTCCTCGGCGCCACGCGCTACACCTATGCGGCGCAGCTCGGCTTCGTCATCCACAACATCGACGTCGCGGCGTTCAATCCCGTCCCGTCGCAGAACGACTATTGGTGGGACGCCAAGGCGCATGCCGGACGCGACGCGATCATCGTCGCCGATGGCGCCTTCCCGATCGACGCCGCACGCGCCAAATTCGCTTCGCTCGAAAAGCTCGAGGACGTGCCGGTCAGCGACCGAACCGGCCAGGTGGTCTGGACTTTCGAAATCTGGCTCGGCAAGGATTTTGCCGGTGACTGAAACCAGCGGCATCACGAGGCGGCCGATCGTCGTCGCGCAGGTCGTGGTGATCCTCCTCCTCGCGCTCAAAATCTATCTCGCGGCGACCGTCCCGCCGATCGGCGACGAGGCCTATTACTGGATGTGGGGCCAAAAGCTCGGCTGGTCGTATTTCGACCACCCGCCGCTGCACGCCTGGCTGATGCGGGTGATGGACCTGATCTTCGGCTGGAACTTGTTCGCGATGCGAGCCCTGACCTGGCTGACGCTCGGCGGCACGCTCTGGATCTTCTGGGACTGGGCAAAACGGCTGAAGCCGGAAGACCCCGCCGCCTGGTTCTGGCCGAGCGCCGCGATCTATCTGAGTTCGCCGCTGTTCTTCCTGATGACCGGCGTCGCCTTCCATGATCATTTGCTGATCTTCCTCTGCATCGCCTCGGCGCATGTCTTCCTGATCTTTGCCGAAAAATGGGAGGCGAGCGGCAGGGACTTCCGCTGGCTCTACGCCGCCGCGGCGCTGATGGGGCTCGCCGTCCTCACCAAATACAACGGCGTGCTGCTGGCCGTCGGCATCGCGGTGTTCTTCGTCGCCCACAAGCCGCTGCGGCCGCTCTGGCGTTCGCCGCACCTCTATCTCGCGGCGCTGCTGAGCATCGCCATCCAGACGCCGGTGATCTGGTGGAACGCCACCGAGGGCTTTGCCTCCTACAAATTCCATCTGTCGGAGCGCTGGGGTGGGACGCTGTTCAATTTCGCTCCGCTCGGCATCCTCGAATTCCTGGCGCTCGCCTTCGTCGTCGTCTCGCCCTTCCTGTTTCCGTCGATCATTGCCTTGATCCGCCGACCCCTCGGCGGTGCCTTTGCCGCTCGTGCCCGGGTCATGGCCCTCTCGATCTTCACCGTCTCCAGCCTCGCCATGCTGTTCCTCTCGATGTTCGTCGAGGTCTTCTTCTACTGGAACATCGTTGCATTCTTCATGCTGATGCCGCTGCTCGCCGGCTGGAACCGGCACCGCTGGGCGATGTACCTGCATTTCCTCTACGGCATCGTCATCGCGTGTGGCTTTGCGGTGAACAACTCGATGGTGCCAATCGGCGATCTGATCGACCGCTACGACTGGACCATCTCGTCGACCTTCGGCTGGCCCGCTGTCGCGGCTCGGGTCGAGGCGCTGGAGAAGGACCACCCCGGCGCCTTCATCGTCGCGACGCGCTACACCACCGCTGCGCAGCTTGGCTTTGCCATGGGCGACCCCGAGGTCACAGCGATCGCCGACCGCCACGACCAGTACGATTACTGGTTCGATCCGGCCGCGCATGACGGCCAGGACGCGCTGATCGTGTCCGATCCGCAATTGGGGCTCGCCGAGGTCAGCCCCTATTTCGACAGCATCACACCGCTCGAAACCGTGCCCTACAACGCCTATGGCGTGCAGATTTACACGCCGACGATCTATCTCGGCCACGCCTACCACGCCCAACGAAAGTAAATCGGACAACGATCGCAATGACTTGCGTAGCCGGCCTAAATCAGCCCGGCCACCGAGGCCTATTTCGGAACAATTCCGAAAGCCTCGCGTTCTTGAGCCATACGGTACTCAAACCAAGGAGGTCCTGATGGCTACCCCAGATCGCGATACCGTCTATACCAATGACGGCACCAACCGCACCGTCTACACCCGCGAGAGCAACTCGACGGGCTGGTTCGTCGGTATCATCGTTGCACTGGCCCTGCTCGCCATTGCTTACCTGGTCTTCTCTGCGAACTCGCAGCCGTCGACCACGACGATCAACAATACGCCTGCCGTGACCACTCCAATCACCCCGGCGGCACCGGCCGATACCAATGCCACGCCGATGGCACCGGCTGATACGAACGCGACGCCGATGGCCCCGGCGACGACTGCGACCCCGGCCACCACGGCTCCGGCCAGTTCGGTCGCTCCTGCGGCGTCCACTCCGGCGACTGACACGAGCTCGGCTCCGGCCGCGGCGTCTGACCTGTCGTCGGCTCCCGCCACCACCTCTTCGGCGGCGCAGTAAGCTCCCCTCGCTTCAGCCCTCCCTCTGAAGCGAAACCAAGGCCCCGGCCAACCGCCGGGGCTTTTGTTATTTATGCGACCGCAGCACCAGCGCGTCGCCCGCGGCGGCGAGGCCGATGCCGATCCAATAGGCAGCGATGTCGGGCCAGTCGAACGTGCGGCCGAACATCAGATGCCCGATCGCCGTCGCCCGCAGCTCGTCGAAGCCGGGCATCGAGACCAGTTGCGTGAATTCCCCGAGCGCAGTCAGGATTGCGGCGAAGACCGCGACGCGGACCGCGCGAGGAGATGGAAACAGCGCACGGAGGCCGAAATAGACCATCCCGGCCCAAAGGATCGACCCACCATACTTCGCCACCGGATAAGGCAGCCCCATAAACGGCGCGCGAAGCAGCAGGCCGACGGCAATGGCGACTACGGCAGCCAGCAGATAGCCCAGCCGCCGCCTCCATCGACGCGTTACTGGCGGTATTTCACGAACGGGTCCGGCCAACATAGCCGCAGTCTAACCAAGCACCCGCAAAAGGCCAAAGCCGGTTACCTCGCTGTGCGTTCTTGCCAGTTCGACGGTGGGCCAACATCTAGGTCCTCAACAAGGGGGATTTGCCATGGAAATCGGCCTCTATTCTTTTGCGGAAAATACCGCCGATCCGCTCAACGGCAATCATTTGCAGAGCCCGGCTGAGCGGCTGAAGGATCTGCTCGAGGAGATCGAACTCGCCGACCAGGTCGGCCTCGATTTCTATGGCCTGGGCGAGCACCACCGCCCCGATTTCGTCGCCACCGCGCCTGTCACCATCCTTGCCGCCGCCGCCGCGCGGACCAAGAATATCCACCTCTCGACAGCAGTCACGGTGCTGAGCTCCGAGGATCCGATCCGCGTCTGGCAGCAATTTTCCACACTCGATCTGCTGTCGAACGGCCGCGCCGAGATCATGGCTGGCCGCGGCTCCTTCATCGAGAGCTTCCCGCTCTTCGGCTACGACCTCAACGACTACGATGAACTGTTCGAGGAAAAGCTGCAGGAGCTGCTCGAGATCAGGAAGGGCGGCAAGGTCACCTGGCCGGGCAGCACCCATACCAAGCCGATCCCCGGCATCGAGATTTATCCGAAGCCCGTGCAGGACCCGCTGCCGCTATGGATCGCCGTCGGCGGCACGCCCAACTCGGTAGCCCGCGCCGCCTATTTCGCGCTGCCGCTGATGATCGCCATCATCGGCGGCCGGCCGCAGCAGTTCCAGCCGCTCGTGCAACTCTACCGCGACACGGCGCTCAAGATGAACCACGATTTGACCAAGCTGCCGGTCGGCATCTCGTCCCACGGCTTCATCGCCGAGGACACCAAGGACGCGATGGACACCGCCTTCCCGGCGCATCAGGCGGCGATGAGCCGGATCGGCAAGGAGCGCGGCTGGCCGCCCACGACGCGCGAGCAGTTCGAGGCCGGCGCCAGTCCGCACGGCGCCTACTTCATGGGCTCGCCGCAGCAGGTCATCGACAAGATACTGATGCAGCACGAATGGTTCAAGCACGAGCGCTTCGGCCTGCAGCTCAGTGTCGGCACCCTCCCGCACGCCAAGGTCATGACGGCGATCGAGCTCTTCGGCACCGTGGTAAAGCCGGCGGTGAACAGGGCGCTGGCGGCCACGGCGAACTAAACGCTGGCTGAACGGCAGGCTCAGCTTCTCGCCAAGTCGTGCGCCATAGGCTTCCTCGTCAACTCACGGGGGCCGCCATGATCGAACCACTCGACGGCGTCACGCGCTACGCCCTGTTCACCAGCGACGGCAAGCGCTTCGTCTGGGGCTCGCCGGACTCCGGCATCGCCGTCGAGGAGGACTCGATCGCCGTGATGCGCGCCGGCCGCTGGACACACGCCGCCTTCGCCGACATCGTCAGCGTAACGCTCAACACCGCCATGATCGGCCGCAGCAGCGTCGCCCAGTGCATCGTCGTTCTGGGCAACGGCAACAAGATCGTCACCAGCAACGCCAATGCCAACGGCTTCGTCGATGGCTCGCGCAATCGCGACTTCGAGGATTTTGTCGTCGCCCTTCACAGGCAGCTCGTCGCGAGCGGTGCAGCGAAATCGATCGCGTTCCACTCCGGCTACTCGTCCGGCCGGATGAACATGCTGATGCTGGCGCTGATCGCCGGCGTCGCGCTGTTCCTCGTGCTGCCGTTGGGCCTGCTGCTGGTCACCGGCGACATCAAGGCGCTGGGCATCATTGTGGCCGGCTGCTTCCTGCTGTGGCCGGCCTGGCAGGTGGCCAACGCGAACAAGCCCAGCAGCTATTCGCCGGAGCGGCCACCCAATCTTTTCGCCTGATTCTGCCCCGAACTTGCCCAATTGTGGTCGTTCTGGCGCCACGGCCCGGTTCTAGAAACCTTTTCTTAAGCTTCTGCGTTGTCTCCGCAGAACAACCGAACCGAGCGCCATGTCCGACCTGTCGCATCAGCAGAATCTCGATCGTCCGCGCCGCATCTGGCTGACGGAGACGCTGTTGGTTGCGGCCATCCTGGTGTTCGGTGGCTTCGCTTTGCTGTCCGACGCGCGGCTGACCCCGTCCGATATGCTGACCGGCGTCACCCAGATTTTCGGGCGCTAAACCCCTATTTTCCCGATCGTTTGATCGATTTGATCGCCAGCGGCGGCAGCCGCGACTTCTCGGCGATCGCGCGGTCCTGCGCCTCGATCTCGGTGCGAGCCGGCTCGTCGCCGTCGAGACCGCCCAGCACTTCGGCCGGAACTTTGCGGTTCGAGCGCTGGCTGCCATCCTCGTAGATGACGTCGAAGAATACGAATTCGCTGCGCGCAGTCGGCTTCTTGGCCATGGCTGAAAACTCCGTTGGCGGGGCTCTACGCGCTGCGCGCACCC
>CAZNAE010000078.1:0-15825 GCA_964570695.1 uncultured Devosia sp. | reverse complement strand
GGCCGGCGCGATTGTGCTGGCGGCGGTCGAACGCGCAGTACCGAATGGCAAGAAGCTGCTCTGAGTTAGAGCCTCATTCTATTTCTGCAGGTCTTCGGTCAGCTTCAGGCGATCGAGTACGGGGCGGTCGTGCGGCTCGACCATGCCGACGAAAAAGCGGAGTACGGTGCGCTTGCCGTCGGGCGGCAGCGCCGCAATGGCGGCGTCGATGCGGCTGGTCTGGGTCGCCGACAGCACTTCGAACAATTGGCGGCCCTTGTCGGTGGCGTGCAACAGGCGCTGGCGGCGGTCGGAGCTGCCCGTCTTCTGCTCGATGTAGCCGTTATCGATCAGCTGACGGAGGACGCGGGCGAGGCTTTGCTTGGTGATCTTCAAAATGTCGAGAAGGTCGGCGACCGGCATGCCCGGCTTCAGGTTGACGAAATATAGCACCCGGTGATGGGCGCGGCCGAAGCCCTGCTTTTCGAGGAGGTGGTCGGCGTCGCCGACGAAGTCGCGATAAGCAAAGAAAAACAAGCCCATGACGTCCAGCGGCATGGCCTCGGATGCGGACGTGCCGGCACTTATGTCAGCAGTGTTGACATTTATTTTGCCGGGTGCCATTGTTGCTCCATCACGAATGCTTTGAGCTTATCCCAAAGCGATCCCGGTTTGCCAAGGCCGGGACTTCGGGAGCAAGATCGGGCACGGACAGGCGGCCTTGCGAGGGCCGACAGGGACAGGTGGAGGCGACGATGGCACTACCCATGGACCAGCGCGACGGCTGGATCTGGTTCGACGGCGAGATGAAACCCTGGAAAGACGCCAAGGTTCACGTGCTGACGCATGGGCTACATTATGCAAGCTGCGTGTTTGAAGGACAGCGCGCTTATGGCGGCGAGATCTTCAAGCTGCGCGAACACACCAACCGGCTGATCAATTCCGGCAAGATTCTCGATTTCACCATTCCCTACTCCGCCGATGAGATCGACGCGGCCTGCCGGCTGGTGCTCGAAAAGAACAATTTGACCGATGCCTACATGCGCCCGGTCGCTTGGCGCGGCTCGGAGGAGCTCAGCGTTCCCGGTCGCAACAACAAGGTGCACCTGGCGATCGCCAGCTGGGTTTGGCCGAGCTATTTCTCCGTCGAGGAGAAACTCAAGGGCATTCGGCTCGAATGGAGCAAGTGGAAGCGCCCGAGCCCCGAAACCATCCCGTGCAAGGCGAAGGCTGCCGGCCTCTATATGATCTGCACGCTCAGCAAGGACGCGGCGATGGCCAACGGCTATGCCGACGCGCTCATGATGGACTATCGCGGCTACGTCGCCGAGGCGACTGGGGCGAACGTGTTCTTCGTCAAGGGCGACGAAATCCACACGCCCGATCCGGATTGCTTCCTCAATGGCATCACCCGCCAGACGGTGATCGGCCTCGCGAAGGAAAAGGGCTTCAAGGTCATTGAGCGGCACATCAAGCCGGAAGAACTCGCCAACTATGACGAGTGCTTCCTGACCGGCACTGCGGCGGAGATCACGCCGGTGTCGCTGGTGGGCGAGTACAAGTTCAAGCCGGCCAAGGCGTGCGAGACGCTGCTCAACGCGTTCAACGAGGCCGTGACGCCCAAGAAGGTCGCCGCCGAGTAACAAAGCATCATGGTTTTTGATGAGAAGCCCCGCCCTCCAGCGGGGTTTTTCATTTGGCCTGATCACATCCGTCGGCCACTGGCTTGCGCGTCCGTCGCCACCGTGGATTGTTCACGCTCGGTTAGGCTATCGCCGATGGGGGGATCGCGATCGTGTCCTTGGGGACGATGAGACGCGTCAGCTCATTGCTCCGCCCGGCAATGGGTGCGGTCGCGCTTGCGCTATTGGCGGGTCCGGCGGGCGCCGCGGTCACTGTTTCCGTCGAGCAGCATGAGTTTGTCGTAAGCGGGATGACGGCAAACGAAGTCGTCCGCTATATGAATAGTCACGCGCTGACCGGGGATCACGGGCACGCCTACGCCAACATCCATCCGGACTACCAGCTTTCGCTGGCGACCTCGGAGAGCGGCGGCATCTGTCGGCCGAGCCAGGTCGATGTACACATCGACTTCGACCTCACTCTGCCGGTGGCGGCCGACGCCTCGGAGATGAGAGGCCGGACCCGCTGGGCCTGGAACGGATTTGCACAATTTGCCCGCAACCATGAGGCGCATCACCAGTCGAGCTATACGGCCTGCGCCTCGGGCTTCGTGGCTGAGGCATGGCGGCAGAGCGCGTCAGAATGCTTCGAACTCGAGAGCGATATCCGAGAGATGCTGCGCGACATGAGGCGGGACTGCGAACTCAAGCAGGTGCCGTTCGATCGGCAGCAGTCGCGCGTGCTGGCTGGGCTTAGTATTTTCGCGATGGCGCGCTACGAACGGCGCTAGCTCCAGCGTGCCTTGGCCCGATCGTCGGCGCTATTGTGCTCGACCCAGTGCTCGCCGCCGCTGCCGGATTCCTTCTTCCAGAACGGCGCGTCGGTCTTGAGGTAGTCCATCAGGAACTCGGCGGCTTCGAAGGCCGCGCGGCGGTGCGGCGCGAGCGTCATCACCTGGACGATCGGCTCGCCCGGCGCCAGCGTGCCGTAGCGGTGGATCACCGTGGCGCGGAGCAGGCCGAAGCGGGCGACGGCCTCGGCCTCCATCGCGTCGATCTGCGTCGTCGCGAGCTCGGGATAGCAGTCGAGCGTCAAAGCGCTGATCGGCTGCTTTGGGTCGGAGCGCACCAGCCCCGTGAACGTCACCGCGGCGCCGGCGCCGTGCGAGGATTCGAGAAAGCCATTGGTCTCGGCGCCGGGATCGAAGGCGTCCGTCTGGATGCGGATCGCCATTCTAGCCGCCGGTCATCGGCGGGAACAGCGCCACGACCCTGGCGCCGGCGATCGACGTGCTATGCGGCACGATCTTGGCGTCGATCGCTGCCTTGATGATCTCGGGCTTCTGCATAGCAAGATCGGCGGCTTCGTCGCGCTGGCGCAGCCAGCCGATGAGATCGGCGACGGTTGCCACTTCGGGCGGCGGCGATACCTCTTCCTCACCGCGGTTGAGGCGCTCGCGCAGCCAGGCAAAGTAGAGAATCTTCATTCGGTCGGGCTGCTGAAATAGGGCCAGACGGAGACGAGGTACTGCCAACCGGTCCAGACGGTCAGCGCGCCCGCGATCCAGAGCAGGATCGACGAGATGACGCCGAAGCCCGGCAAGAGACCATCAACGATGACGAAGAACAGAGCCACGAGCTGTGCCGTGGTCTTCCACTTGGCGAGGAAGGTGACCGGCACTGAGATGTCGCGCTTGCCCATGAATTCGCGCAGGCCGGAGACGAAGATTTCGCGGAGCAGGATGGCGATGGCGGGCACCAGATCGAGGCCCCAGAAATCGCGCGTCCACGCGAAAATGACGATCAGCGCCCCGACCAGCAGCTTGTCGGCGATCGGGTCGAGCATCTTGCCGAGGTCGGACTGCATGTTCATGCGCCGGGCGAGGAAGCCGTCGAGCCAGTCGGTGACGGCTGCCGCAACGTAGATGATCAGCGCCAGCCAGCGCAGCCAGCCATTGCCCATGCCGATGAACAGGCAGAGCACCGGCACCGCGACGATGCGGGCCACGGTGAGCTGGTTGGGCAGCTGGCGAAGGGCGGCGGGGATCTGCATCAGGGCATCGGACAGGAACGGGTGGTCTGGGTCAAGCCACCTGTTGTGTCCGCTCCCGCCGCGCACCGACTGCTTCGGCCAGCTTCTCCAGCACCTCGACCGTCGCTTCCCAGCCGATGCAGCCATCGGTGACCGACTGGCCGTACATCAGCGGCCTGCCGGGTTCGAGCTCCTGCCGGCCGGCGACGAGGTTGCTCTCGATCATGACGCCGATGATACGACGGTCGCCGGCGGCGATCTGGGCGCCGACATCTGCGAGGACGAGCGGCTGGTTCTCCGGCTTTTTGGACGAGTTGGCGTGGCTGGCGTCGATCATCACGACGGGCCGGATGCCCGACTTGACCGCGTCGGCGCAGGCCGCCTCGACCGATGCCGCGTCGTAGTTCGGCGCTTTGCCGCCGCGCAAGATGATGTGGCAGTCGTCATTGCCGCTGGTCGTCGCGATGGCGGAACGACCGTCCTTTGTGACCGCCAGGAAATGGTGCGGCTGTGATGCCGATTTCACCGCGTCGAGGGCGATGCGCACATTGCCGTCGGTGCCGTTCTTGAAGCCGACGGGCGAGGAGAGACCGGAGGCGAGCTCGCGATGTACCTGCGACTCCGTGGTCCGCGCGCCGATGGCGCCCCAGGCGACGAGGTCGGCGAAATATTGCGGCGTGGTCATATCAAGGAACTCACAGCCGGCAGGCAGGCCGAGGTCGGCGATGTCGGCGAGGAGGCTGCGGGCAAGCCGGAGGCCGTTGTCGATCTTGAAGCTGCCGTCCAGGTCCGGATCGTTGATCAGTCCCTTCCAGCCTACGGTGGTGCGCGGCTTCTCGAAATACACCCGCATGACGATTTCTAGCCGGTCGCTCAACTGCTCACGGACCGCGACGAGACGGTGGGCGTAGTCGAGCGCGGCTTTTGGATCGTGAATGGAGCAGGGACCGACCACGACGGCGAGGCGATCGTCGGTGCCGTGGAGAATGTTGTGAAGCGCATGGCGCGAGACGAGCACCGTGCGCGTCGCCGCGTCGGTTCGGGGGAACACGCGCATCACCTCGGCGGGCGTTCGAAGCTCGCGGATATCCTTGATACGGAGGTCATCGGTGGCTTTGGGAGGCATTTTCGGTCCTTTTTCTGGATGGGACCGGCGACAAAAAAAGCCGCCAGTCTCTGGCGGCTTTCGGGAACTTTCGGGTCTGACTTGGTTAGATCAAACGCGCCCCTCCGGCTGCCAGCGGCTTCCGTTGCTAAAATACCAATACGAAAACGTGGCGCGGACGAGGTTCATATGGCGGTTTGTAACGCAGGGTTTCGGGTTTGTCACGCCGTCTCGGCGGGACCGCCTCCGGCGGCCGCTTCGATCGTCTTGAACACCTTGATGGCGGCTTCGATCTCCTTGCGCGAGATCTTGCCGAACACGTCGAGGCGAAGGGCAGTGAGCGCGTCGTTTACCTCCGCGACGATCCTGTGCCCGGACTCCGTCAGGTTGACCGCGTTGGCGCGCCGATCAGTGGGATCGGGTACCCGCGTGATGAGCCCTGACATCTGTAGCTCATCCAGCAGGCGGACCAGCGAAGCGCCCTCGATACCAACTGCGTCGGCCAGCACGTTCTGCCGCACGTCCTGACCGAGGCGCGCAATCCAGAGCAGCGGCGCGGAGGCGGCTTCGGACACGCCGTGCTCTGCAGCGGCATGGCGCGCCATCTTGCGCCACAGCCGGCCTGCGAGCAGCAGGTCTCGCGTCATGTCGCGCAGCAGATATGCATCGTCCAGCGTTGCCAATAGTTAGTATCCTAATTATATGATCGACGCAGTTGGCGGCGCGGGCCGCTTCGCACGGGACCTACTATGCCCACCGAGATGAAAAATCACAAATGGATGGTGCTGAGCAACACAACGCTTGGCATGTTGGCGGCGACGATCAACGCCTCGATCGTTCTGATCAGTTTGCCGGCGATCTTTCGCGGCATCGGGCTGAAGCCGCTCGATCCGGGCAACACCAACATCCTGCTCTGGACCATCATGGGTTATATGGTGGTGACCTCGGTGCTGGTGGTCAGCTTCGGCCGGCTCGGCGACATGTTCGGCCGCGCCAAGATCTACAATCTCGGCTTTCTCATCTTCACGCTGGCTTCGCTGGCGCTGAGCTTCATGCCGACCGGCGACAGCGCGGCGCTATTCCTTGTTGGGATGCGCGTTGTGCAGGGGGTTGGAGGCGCTATGCTGACGGCAACGTCGACGGCGATCCTCATCGACGTGTTTCCGCCCAAGCAACGTGGGCTGGCGCTGGGCATCAACATCATGGCGGCGATCGCGGGGCAGTTCCTTGGGCTGGTGCTGGGTGGCCTGCTCGCGGATATCGACTGGCGGCTGATCTTCTGGATCAACGTTCCGATCGGCATCATCGGCACGGTTTGGGCGTATCTCAGCCTCAAGGACGTCAATGTCGAAAAAAAGCACGGCAAGCTCGACTGGTGGGGCAATGTTACCTTCGCTATCGGGCTGGTTTTGGTGCTCGTCGGCATCAATGACGGCATCCAGCCGTTCGGCCGGGATCTGATGGCCTGGGGCAGCCCGAAGGTGCTGACCGAGATCGGTCTGGGCGTACTGTTCCTGCTGGCGTTCTTCTTCATCGAGACGCGGGTCGAAACGCCGATGATCGATCTGAAGCTGTTCCGCATCCGGGCGTTCTCGACGGGCGTGCTGGCGACGCTGCTCGGCTCCGTCGGCCGCGGCGGGCTGCAGTTCATGCTAATCGTCTGGCTGCAGGGCATCTGGCTGCCGCTGCACGGCTATTCGTTCGAAGCGACGCCGCTTTGGGCGGGCATTTTCATGCTGCCGCTGACGGTTGGCGTGCTGCTGGTCGGCCCAGTCTCCGGCTGGCTGTCGGATCGCTATGGCCCAAAACTGTTCGCGGCGGGCGGCATGACCCTCGGCGCATTGACGTTCCTCGGGTTGATGCTGCTGCACGCCGATTTCGACTATTGGATGTTTGCGGGCCTGCTGTTCCTCAACGGCGCCGGCTCGGGCCTATTCTCGGCGCCCAATGCAACGCAGACGATGAACGCCGTTCCGGCCGCCGAACGCGGTCAGGCGTCGGGCATCCGAGCGACCGCCATGAACGCCGGACAGGTGCTGTCGATCGGCGTGTTCTTCACGCTGATGATCATCGGCCTCGCTCTCAGCCTGCCGGCAGCGATGGAATCGCACCTTGTTGCGCAGGGCCTGCCGCAGGCGATCGCGGCGCAGGTTGCCGCCGAGCCGCCAGTGGCGAGTCTCTTCGCCGCGTTCCTCGGCTACAACCCGATGGGTGAGTTGATCCCGGCCGACGCGCTGCACGCTCTCACGGCGGCGCAGCAGGCGACGATCACCGGGCCGCATTTCTTCCCGGATCTGTTGAGCGGGCCGTTCATGGTCGGCATCAAGATCGCCTTCACGATCTCACTGGTGCTCTATCTTGGCGCTGCATTGGCCTCATGGCTCGGTGCCGCCTCGCGGAAGAGCGCCGTTGCCGAGGCAGTGCCGGCTGAATAGAACTCGGCGTTGACCGGCACTCGCGGACGGGCCAAAAGCGCGTCAGCGAGGGCCGATGGTTGAGGGGACGCGTAGGCGTGACAATCTGACGGCGCTGCCATTGGTGGCGCCGTTTGTCGTTGTCTACGCCGCGCTCTTTCTTTGGCCGTCGATCCAGATGGTGGCGATGAGCTTCACCGATGCCGGTTTGATCGGCCCAGGCCAGTGGGTCGGCCTTGAGAATTATGCGAGGCTTCTCGGCGATCGGAAATTTGATACCGCAATTGTCAACACGCTCTATTTTGTTGCGCTGACCGTCGTGCCGGGCACCTTGATTGGCCTCGGCCTTGCGATGCTGGTCAACCGGCTGAAGGGGATCTGGCAGGCGACGGCGCTGGCGTTCTTCTTCCTGCCGTACATTCTGCCGGTATCGACGGTAACGTCGATCGCCTGGTGGCTGACCGATCCGCGCATGGGCCCGCTCGGCAACCTCGCGCATACGATCGACGGCACGCCGCTGGCGCTCTGGCGCGATGTCCACATGTTCCTGCCCGGCGTCGCTGTGCTGACCATCTGGTGGACCGCGGGGTTCAACGTGCTCGTGTTTCTCGCCGGCTTGCGCGCTCTGCCGCAGGACGTGTTCGAGGCGGCTCGGCTTGACGGAGCCGGTCGCTGGGCGAGGTTTGCCTATCTCACCTGGCCGCTGATCTGGCCGGTCACTGCACTCGTGCTGACCATCCAGCTCATCCTGCAATTGAAGGTGTTCGATCAGGTGTTCCTGATGGTTGCGGGCGGACAAACCAACGCCACGATGGTGCTGGTGCAGTACATCTACACGGTCGCCTTCCAGCAGAACCGCGGCGGCTACGCTGCGACGGTCGCGGTGGCGCTGTTCGTCCTGGTGCTGGTGGTCTCGGCACTGCAGTTCCAGTTGCTCCGAATCCGGAGCGCGAAGTGACGCCGACCGCCGTTCGCCGCATCGATATTGGCGGCCTGCTGGTCGCCTTGCTCACGCTTGTCGCTACTATCGTCTGGGCCTTCCCGCTGCTGTGGTCGGTGGCGGTCACCATGCTGCCCGGGCCGGGCGGCTCGATCCTCGACGTGGTGTCGCTCTATGGCCGGATACTTTTCGAGAGCCAGATCGGCCGCTGGTACATCAATTCCCTAGTCACGTCGGGCGCCGTAACGCTGCTGGTGCTCGCGATATCGGCGGCGTGCGGCTACGCGATCTCGCAGCTCGACTTCACCGGTCGCAAGCTGCTGTGGATCGTCATTCTCGCTAGCTTCATGATCCCGATCCAGGCGCTGATCTTGAACCATTTCTTCCTGATGAATCAGTGGAAGCTGATCAACACCTGGCTCGGAGTCATCCTGCCGCAGTTGATCGCGCCGGTCGCGGTGATTGTCTACAAGCAGTTCTTCGACACCGTGCCCAAAGAATTTCGCGAGGCGGCGCTGATCGACGGGGCCAGGCATTGGGAGATCTTCCTAAGGATTTATCTGCCGCTGAACTGGGGCGTCACTTCGGCGTTGGCGATCATCGTCTTCATCGGCGCCTGGAACGCCTTTCTGTGGCCGTTCCTCGCGGTGACCAAGCCAGAGTTGATGAATGTCACGGTAGGAGCAACCCAAATCCGGGGCGAGTTCGGCGTCGGGGAGCTGGCGACTGCGTTGCTGGCCGGGCTGCCGGTTGCGATCGTTTATCTGCTGTTCCAACGGCGGGTGACAGAGGCGGTGATGCTGTCCGCTTCGATCAAGGGCTAGGCTCAGCTGCTGCGATTGAAGTGGTCGTAGACGAGCTGCGCCATGGCGCTCGAGATGCCGGGGATGGCTGCGAGGTCGGCGAGCGAGGCGCGGCCGACCGCTTTGGCGGAGCCGAAATGCTGCAACAACGCGCGCTTACGCGTCGGGCCGATGCCCTCGATCTCGTCCAGCGGGTTCTTGATGATGTCCTTCTTGCGACGGGCGCGGTGGGTCCCGATGGCGAAGCGGTGCGCCTCGTCGCGCAAGCGCTGCACGTAGTAGAGCACCGGATCGCGATGCGGCAGCATGAACGGCTCCTTGCCCTCCATGAAGAATTTTTCGCGACCCGCATCGCGCTCCTCGCCCTTGGCGATGCCGATGAAAATCACCTCGCGGGGCAGGTCCAGCCCGGCGATGACCTCGCGCACAGCATTGAGCTGGCCGAGGCCGCCATCGATGAAGACGACATCCGGCCAATCGGGCATGCCACTGTTCTCATCCTCGGCGTCGAGATTGCTTTCGTTGGCGAGCCGAGTGAAACGCCGCGTCAGCACCTCGCGCATCATGCCGAAATCGTCGCCGGGCGTGAGCTCGGTCGAGCGGATGTTGAACGTCCGGTAGTGCTTTTTGCTGAAGCCGTCCTCGCCGGCGACGATCATGGCCCCCACGGCGTTCGTGCCCGAGATGTGCGAGTTGTCGTAGACCTCGATGCGCCGCGGCGGTTCTTCGAGACCGAACAGTTCGGCGACGCCCTCAAGCAGCGTCTTCTGCGTTGCACCCTCGGCGAGCTGGCGGCCGAGCGCCTCGCGCGCGTTATTGAGCGCATGATTGACGAGCTCGCGCTTCTCACCGCGCTGCGGCACCTCGACGTAGACGCGCGAGCCGAGCCGCGAGGTCAGTGCCTCCTCGATCACGGCGCGATCCGGTGGTTCGTGGCTCAGCAGCACAAGCTTGGGTGGCGTGCGGTCCTCGTAGAACTGGCCGATGAACGCCTCGATCACGTCGGTATCGCTGAGGCTCGCGTCGGCTTTCGGGCGGAAGGCGTGGTTGCCCCAATTCTGGTGGGCGCGGAAGAAGAACACCTGCACACAGAACTGGCCGGCCTCGTGCGCGACCGCAAAAACATCGGCTTCCTCGACCGAGCGGGCCGCAATCTCGCCCTGGCTCTGTACCAGCGCCAGAGCAGAGAGCCGGTCGCGCAGCCACGCGGCGCGCTCGAAGTCGAGGTTTTCGGCCGCGCTGTTCATCTCGCTTTGCAGGCGATCCTGCACTGACTTCGATTTGCCCGAGAGGAACTGTTTGGCCTCATCGACCAGCTGACTGTAGGCTTCGATCGAGATCTCGCCGGTGCAGGGGGCCGAGCACCGCTTGATCTGGTGCAGCATGCAGGGGCGGGTGCGGGCCCTGTAGAAGCTGTCGGAGCAGGTGCGCAGCAGGAACGCCTTCTGCAGTGAGGTGATGGTGCGTTTGACCGCCAGTGCTGACGCAAACGGCCCGAAATAGTTGCCCTTCTTGCGACGCGTACCACGGTGCTTGGTCAGCTCCGGAGCTTCGTGTCCTGTGGCGATAAGGATGTAGGGGAAACTCTTGTCATCACGCAGCAGCACATTGAAACGGGGTTTCAATCGCTTGATGAGGTTGGCCTCGAGCAGCAGCGCTTCGGCCTCCGTCTCGGTCCGGACGAACTCCATCGTATGGGTGGCCGCGATCATCCGCTGCAGCCGCACCTCGAGGCCCTCGGGTCGGGTGTAGTTGGTGACGCGCGCCTTGAGACTGCGGGCCTTGCCCACATACATGACCTCGCCGGTCTCATCGATCATGCGATAGACGCCCGGCGCCGACGGCAGTGTCTTGACGAAGGCGCGGATGATCTCCGCGCCCGCTTCGAGGGACTCGCTCACTTGGCCGGCTTCCGCAGTGTCGGCGCGCGGGCGGCGGGGAAATCGAGGTGCTTTCCGCCATCGACGGCGATCATCTGGCCGGTCACCGCGCGCGCGCCAAGCAGATACAGCACCGCGTCGGACACATCGTTCGGCGTTGCCCCGTAGCCGAGGATCGCCGAGGCCTGGGAGCGTTGGAATGCGGCGTCGCTCTGTCCTTTTTCCTTGAGGGTCGGTCCGGGACCGATTGCGTTGACGCGGATGCGCGGCGCCAGCGATTGGGCCAGCGTCTGGGTCATCACCCCGAGCGCGGCCTTACTCAGAGTGTAGCTGAAGTAATTCGGCGTCAGATGCAGGATGCGTTCGTCGATGATGTTGATGATGTTGCCCTCGACGTTCTCGGGCAATTGCGTGGCAAAATCGCGAGCGAGAAAAGCGGGCGCCTCGAGGTGGATGGCAAAGTGGCGGTCCCACAGCTCCTCGTCCAGATCGGCGACGGAGTCCGGCGCAAAGGACGAGGCGTTGTTGATCAGAACGGTCAGCGGTCCGACGAGCTCCGCCGCCTTACCGACGAGAGTCGCCCGTTGTCGGCGATTGGCGAGATCGGCCTTGAGCGTCATTGCCCTGCCGCCAGCCGCGTTGATGTTGGCCGCGAGAGCTTTCGCGTCGTCGCCGCCGCCGCGATGGTGGATTGCGACGGCGTAGCCGGCCTCCGCCAGCGTCCGCGCGATCGCCGCGCCGAGGCGGTTGGCGGCGCCGGTGACGAGGGCTGCACCCGGTTGGAGGGCAAGGTGATTCGTGGGTGGGTTCATGGGCTCATCAAGATAGGCGTTCCAGGCAGGGATCGGAAGATCGCCCGGACTTCGCGGGGGAAGACCTGGGCTTCACTCTTTCGACAGTCGGTTGACGGGCATAGACTCAGCAGCGCGAACGGGGAACACCCCGTCTTAGGGAAGGAGAGCACTGTTATGGATTGGGTAGGACTTATCATCCAGCTCGTCGGCGGCGCGGTGGGTGGCTATGGAACGGGACGGGTCGCAAAACGGGTCAGCATCAATCCGACGGTCGATGCGATCGTCGGTTTGATTGGCGGCTATATCGGCACGTGGATCGTCGGGCTTATCCCCGGATTGGCGGGTCTGGTCGCCGGTGGCGGCGCGGCGTATGTGGGACAGGCAGTCACCGGCATCATCGGCGGCGGTATACTCACGGCGATCGTCGGCGCCATCAAGAACATGACGATGAAGTAAGCGTCCGGCAGGCGCCGCACCGGGCCGCCGGAATCGCGGCCCGGTTCTCGGTTTGGAATTCGACATGACGAACAGCATAGCGGGCGCCCGGCAGGACAATATCGGGCGCGGTATTCTCATTACGCTGTTCGCCATCTTCATCTTTGCGACGCAGGACGCGGCCTCGAAATTTCTCGTCGAGAGCTATTCGCCGTTCCAGATCACGATGATGCGATTCTGGGGGTTCGGCGCGTTCTCGCTGTTCCTCGTGATGCGGCAGGGACCGCTCAAGCAAGCGTTCAGATCGGCGGCGCCGGTGCTGCAGATCATCCGCGGGCTGCTCTTGGTCGCGGACATCTGGCTGTTCGCGTTTTCGCTGCAGAGCGTGGCGCTCGCCGAGCTGCAGGCGATCACGCTGGTCTATCCGCTGATCGTCACCATCGCTGCGATCCCGGTATTGGGCGAGAAGGTCGGAGTATTTCGCTTCGCGGCGGTTGCGGTCGGCTTCCTCGGCGCGCTGGTGATCGTCCGCCCTGGCGGTGTGCCTCTCGGCGTCGGCGTCGCGGCGGCGCTCGCTTCGGCGACGTGCTACGCCGTCTACATCGTGCTGACCCGGAAGGTGTCGAGCACCGACTCCCCCGCAACGAGCATCTTCTACGTCGGCGCCATCGGGCTGGTGCTGACCTCGGCGGTCGGCGTGTTCCATTGGCAGGCGCTCGATCCGTGGTCGCTGCTGCTGGTCTTCTACATCATGGCCACGAGCTGCGTGGCGCACGGGCTGATGACGGTAGCGCTGTCGATCGCGCCGGCAAGCGTGCTGCAGCCGTTCAACTACACCTCGCTGCCCTGGGGGATTCTCTTCAGCTACGTCGTATTCCAGCATTTGATCGACCCGGTGTCGCTGGTCGGCGCCGCCGTGATCGTTGCGGCCGGCCTCGTGGTGATGGCGCGAGAGCGGATCAAGAAGGTCCCGGCGGCGGCCGCCGAACCAGCGCTACCAGGAAAAGAATAAGCGTCACCACCAGCGTCACGGCACCGAGCGGCGCCACGGTGATCGACAGGAACACCGGGATCAGCGGGTCGAAGCCGGTAAACACATAGGACACCGCCAGCAGGGGCAGGATGCCCAGCGCGAGGAGCACCAGGGACAGCCGCAGGAACAGTTTGGCCCAGATCAGCAGCGGCTCGTTCATTTGATCTCTCCTCGGCCGGGGTCTTGAAACCGCGGCGGGCGGTGGGCACCTTAGCGCGGTAACGTCGACACGGAAGGGTGCACGCGATGCCTGTGGTGATCGAACTTGGCCTGCTGCTGATCCTCGTGGGCGGCGCCGTGAGCTATTTCTTTCGCGGCCGGGTGGCTGCTGAGCGGCAGGCGATGATCGACCGGCGGGTCGAGGCCTATGTCGAAACCATCCGCCGCGAGGCCAAGACGCCGGAGCTGACGGCGATGAGCGACACGGAGCTCAAGGATCTGCTGCTCTCGAGTGCCCACAATTTGAAAGTCCAGCGCGACCGGCGGATGTACCTGTTGTTCGGCGGCGTCGTGGTGGCGCTGATCGGCGCGATCCTGGTGGCCACCGAAGACGGTTTTCGCGGGTTCGGCGTGGCGCTGCTGGTGGGGGCGTTGGTGCTGTACGGGCTCAACGAGTTCCTCGGCCGGCAGATGATCGCGCCGCTCCTTGCCAAGGGCATCGACGTCGAGCGGCTGCGGGTCGAATAATTCTTGGTGGTCGCGCGGCCGAACCGCAAAACCGCGTCCACTTTTGCTGGCCTCGCTCCGGTGCTCACAGCCGGCGCATCTTGCCGACCATGAAAATCACGGCGCCGGCGGCGACGAGGACGATCGGCGCGATGACCAGGATCGACAGCAGCGTGCTGTCGAGGTGAAAACTGTGGTTCGGGCCCTCGAGCTTGCCGAGGCCGAACTGCTCGAGGCTGAACAGGCCCATGCCGACCAGCACCAGGGTGTAGGCCAGCTTCACGTATGGTTTGGGTCCCTGAGCCGCCATGCACCGTCCCTCCTCGCTGGCGGGTGAGATAATGAGCGCGCACGAAAAATGCAACGCCGGCCTCCCGCGGGAGACCGGCGCTCTAGGGTGGCTCGGAGCCGATTACGGATGGATGCAGACTTTGCCGAGCGGGCCCCAGAAGCAGACCGTGCCGCCGCCGCCGTAGCCGCCACCGCCGCCGCCGAAATCGAGGACGTAGGATTTCACCCAGCCGTCCTGGCCCGGGATCTGGATCTTCACCCAGTTGCCGGAGACGTCGATGACCTTGACGTGCTCGTGGTGGTACACGGTGTTGACGACGGGCGAACCGTTCGAGTGGAACAGGTGCACGTCGGCGCTGTGGTCGACGGTGGCCCAGGTGGAGGCGAACGACGCCGCCGTGGTGGCGAGAAGGATGGCGGCGGCAATGGCGCCGGTCTTGATGACGTTGAGCGACATGTGAATTCCTTTCGGGTTGTGGCAATCGCTTGCCGTTGACCCGAAAGCTATGCGGCCCAACCTGAACCGATCCTGAGCGCGGCGTTTAGCTCAGCGATGGCGGGCGAAGAGATCGAGCGGGTCGAGGGGATCGAAGCTGAACTCGAAGGGTGAAACGGCATTCTTGGCGCCCGAGCCGATCAGGTAGGAGCCGGGCACCCAGCCGTCGAGGCCGCCAGTGAGCTGTGCAACCTCGCACCAGCGCTGCTCATAGGTGCATTGGAGGACGTGGACACGCTCCTGATCGCGGAGCTTGCCGATCGCGGGATAGAAGCTGCCCGGACCGGTATGAACGGCCTGCACGCCGCTCGAACGGGCCGTGAGATTGGAGACGGCGAGCGCCGGCAGGGTGGTGAGCGCGAGGAGCGCGACAGCGGCGAACGCGGTTCTGGCGAGAGACATGGGAGCGATCCTCCGGCTAGATCTTTGGAGGTGGCTCGACGGGGTCGTCGATGCGGGGGAGGGGGGTGAGGTCCTGTTCCTCGCCGATGGCGGTGTCGACGAGCGCGAGGGCGGTCTGGATCTGGACGAAGCGCTCGCGGGCGGTGTCGAGATTGGGATTGCTGACGGCGGCGCGCCGCGCCTCCACGAGTTTATCGCGGAAGGCGCGGAGAGCAGTGACATATTCTGACTGGGGACGTGACATGACCCTACAGTGCCACGTTGCCGGGGTTGCCGACAGCCGGTTTCGTGGCGGAGTTTTGGCGGTCGTCTGCGTGGGTCATGACGGTCTCCTCATGGGCGCTCAGGCGGTGGCCCAGGTGAGCCATTTGTTGTGCGTCACCTGCGGCTGCTTGTCGGCCCAGGCATCGAGACCCCAGATGTGGCCGGCGCGGACGACGATCAGGAGGCCGAGCACCAAGCCGTAAACGACGTGCTCGTCGATCAGGAAATTGGTGGTGTCGCTGATGTAGGGGAAGTCCATGTGGGCCATCCAGTAGAGCAGCATGATGCCGATGCCGAAGATGGAGCTCAGCCGGACCATGAGGCCCGAGAGCAGCGACAGGCCGATGAGCAGATGGCCGTAGCCGACGATGACGGTCAGCACGGCGGCGATCGCCGGGGCGCCGAGCGGGGCATAGAGCCAGTGGAAGGTCTTGGTGCCGGTGAGGAAGCCGGCGACCGACCAGTCGGTAAAGACCTGGTGGGAGGCGGCGTAGAGGAAGGTCCACGCCATGGCGATGCGCAGCAGGAAGATGAGGGTGCGGTAGGGTAGGGAATTGGTCATGGGCAGCTCCGGGGGATGATGGTCGCAGCCTGGAGCCGCCGGGCGCGGGATGTCTTGATGCGGATCAACTCGGGTGAACGCGCCGCCGGGGTGGAGGTTGCCGAGGC
>CAZNAE010000077.1:0-15906 GCA_964570695.1 uncultured Devosia sp. | reverse complement strand
TAGGTGGCGCGCGAGATGCGAGCGGGCATGTCTGGCTCCTAGCGGCGGGCGGACGCCTGGGCGTTGTGGTTCTGAGTCAAGACGATGGCCATGGTCAACGCTTGGCCGTGATCGGAATGCTGATAATACCGGCGCGGCGCACGGCGGCGGCGCAATTGGCGATGAACTTGTCCAGCTGCTCGACTCCAGGCACCAGATCGGCCTGCGTCTGTCGACGCGCGATCAGCGACAGCGCCAACATCTCGAAAGCACGGACCGCTTTCGCGTCGCCGCTCTTGCTGGCCGCGGCGCTCTGCGTCTGAAAGAGCTTCAGCATCGAGTCATAGGTCGAGCCGTCGGCACGCTCCTTAAGATCGGCCCAGTCGCGAACGCCGGCCTCGCGCGCCATCCGCATGACGTAGGCGCCGATGAGCTTGCGCAGTTCGGCGTCCTTGCGTCCGGTCCCTCTGAGGCCGCTAAGGACCTGGATCAGGCGGTCGCGAAAAACGGTGTCGCGTTCGTGCATGCTAGAGTTTTCCCATGATCTTCTGCTGGAAGCCGAACACGGTTCGCGTGCCCAAGAGTGGCACCAGCCTGACTTCGCGCGCCTGGCCCGGCTCGAACCGCACCGCCGTGCCCGCGGCGATATCGAGCCGCATGCCGCGCGCCTTCTCGCGGTCGAACTTGAGGCCATTGTTGGTTTCGTAGAAATGATAGTGCGAGCCGACCTGGATCGGCCGGTCGCCGCTGTTGGCGACCTCGAGCGTGACCTGCGTGGCGCCGGCGTTGAGCTCGAGATCGCCGGATTTGGTGATGACTTCGCCGGGGATCATCGGGTCACCTGATCGGGTGGTGGACGGTCACGAGTTTCGTGCCGTCGGGGAAGGTGGCTTCGACCTGCACGTCGGGGATCATCTCGGGGATTCCCTCCATCACTTGCTGGCGGGAGACGACATGCGCGCCGGCCTCCATCAGCTCGGCCACCGAACGGCCGTCGCGGGCGCCCTCGACCACATAGTCGGTGATCAGCGCGATCGCTTCGGGATGGTTGAGCTTGACCCCGCGCTCGAGGCGCTTGCGCGCGACGATGGCGGCCATCGAGATCAGCAGCTTGTCCTTTTCGCGCGGCGTCAGGTTCATGCGGGCGTCCTAGAGGCTCCAGAGGCGCGGCAGGCTCTTGGCCTCCGACAAAAGAGCGATAATGGGTGAAAGCGCGCGGCGCAAGGCAAGGCCGCTTCCGGCCAACAGCCGCACGGTGAGCCGTTCGCCAATGACGCTGGCGCCGCCGGTCGCCGGCAGCAGCACGCGCACCGCGTCGAGCCGGCGCTCGGCATCCGGCGCGACATGCAGCACGGTGGCGAAGGCGAGGGCGCTATCGAGCAGCGATAGCCCGTCGCGCTCGGCCGGATCGGCGCTGAGTACCGTGGCCTCAGCATGGATCAGCCGGCCGTTGCGACGAATGCGCCAATTGTCCCGCAGCCGGGCGTTGCGCGCAGCTTCGCCCATCGCCTCGCGGCCAAGCAGCACGGCTTCGACCGCGGTCAGCGTCGCTCCATCGGCAAGGTCGACATCGAGCCGCCGGTCGAGCCGGCTGCCCTCGAAGAGGATCGTCTCCTGCGGTAGCCAGTCGATGTGTGCCCCTGCGGCGGCGATCAACCGGTTCTCGACCATCGCATCGCTGCCGAGCGAGCGATAGACGCGTTCGCAGGCCGGCGTGGTCAGCACCAGTTTTGCCCCGGCCCGAGCCTCGGCGGTCCAGCGGATATGATCGCCGCCGGTCAGGCCCCCCGCGGTGTTCATCAGCACGGCCTGCAGCGCATCGGAATGGGTGTGCGGCAGCCGGATCTTGGCGCAGCCCTCCTGATAGAGCCGCTCGATCTCAGTCTGGCCGTGGCGCGAGGTAGCGATGACACGGCCTTCGCCGCGGGCGCGCTGGAATATCCGACCCTCGTCCTTCGACATGCTCAGGATGAGGGTCTCAGCGCCTTCCGCGGCTGAAAGTTCGGTAGCAGCACTCATGGTGAGCCTGTCGAACCACCGGGCGTGGCACCGGCAGGCACCCTCACACCATCAGGTGCCGACGCACCTCTGGCAAATCGAGGTCGCTGGCCGGGCCGGCATGCATGATTTCACCGCGATCCATGATGTAGATGTCGTCGGCGATTTCCCGGCAAAAGTCCAGATATTGCTCGACCAGCAGGATCGTCATGCCCTTCTCGTCGCGCAAGAATTGCAGCGCCCGGCCGATGTCCTTGATGATCGAGGGCTGGATACCCTCAGTCGGCTCGTCCAGCACCAGGACCTTGGGTCGGGTGACCAGCGCACGCCCGATTGCGAGCTGCTGCTGCTGGCCACCCGAGAGGTCACCGCCGCGCCGGCCCAGCATGGACTTCAGCACGGGGAAGAGCGTGAAGATGTAGTCGGGGACGGACCTGTCGCCGCCCTTGAGGCCGGCATAACCGGTCTCGAGATTTTCCCGCACGGTCAGCAGCGGGAAAATCTCGCGGCCCTGCGGCACGTAACCGATGCCCATGCGGGCGCGCTTGTAGGGTGGGGCCTTCTTCAGCAATTCGTTGTCGAAGACGATCTCGCCGGCCGACACATTGTTGATGCCGGTCACGGCGCGCAGCGTCGACGACTTGCCGACGCCGTTGCGCCCGAGCACTGCGGTGGTCCGCCCCGGCTTGCACTCGATGGTGATGCCGTAGAGCGCCTGGGCGGCGCCGTAATAGAGGTCGGCGGATTTGATGAGGAGGGTGGAGCTCATTTCGCGAAGTCCCCCCTCCCAGCCTCCCCCACAAGGGGGGAGGTGCCAGCCGGTGATTTTGGTACAGATCGAGCCCCACGCGCCATGAACACCCTCCCCCTTGTGGGGAGGGTTGGGGAGGCGGGGGCCACACGCACAGATGTCGGCCTCATCTCCCCAGATACCTCTCGATCACCACCGGATTAGCGCTCACCTGGTCGAGCGTCCCCTCGGCCAGCACCGAGCCTTCGGCGAGGCACGTCACGCGCGTCCCGAGTTCGCGCACAAAGCTCATATCGTGCTCGACCACCACGACCGAGCGGGTCTGGGCGATGTCTTTCAGCAGCTTTGCGGTTTCGATCGTCTCGCTGTCGGTCATGCCGGCGACCGGTTCGTCGACCAGCAGGAGCTTCGGGTCCTGCGCCAGCAGCATGCCGATCTCGAGCCATTGCTTCTGGCCGTGGCTGAGCCCGGCGGCGAGGTCGCCTTTGCGGGCGCTGAGCCGGATGGTCTCGAGGATTTCCTCGATGCGTTTGATGTCGTCGTTGGCAGCCACATAGCCGAGCGTCGCGAATACGCCGCGCGGCTTCTTCAGCGCCATCTCGAGGTTGTCCCAGACGGTGTGGCTCTCGAACACCGTCGGCTTCTGGAATTTGCGGCCGATGCCGAGATTGGCGATGGCCGCCTCGTCGAGCCGGGTCAGATCGATCGAGCCGTCGAAGAACACCTGGCCGTCGTCGGGCCGCGTCTTGCCGGTGATGATGTCCATCATCGTGGTCTTGCCGGCGCCGTTCGGCCCGATGATCGCCAGCATCTCGTTGGGATGGACGATGATCGAAAGATTGTTGAGCGCCTTGAAGCCGTCGAACGAGACGCTCACGCCGTTGAGGTAGAGCATCGTTTTGAACTTTTCGTCCGGTTCGGCCATGAGCTACTCCGCGGGTCCGGGCTGGGCATCGGTGATGAGCGGCCTGTCGGTCTGGCCGGTCTCTTCGGGCTGGGTATTGTCGGCCCGCGGCGGGTTTTTCCGCGTGAAGATCGAGCGGATCAGCCCGACGATGCCCTTGGGCATGAACAGCGTCACGAGGACGAACAGCGCGCCGAGCGCATAGAGCCAGTATTCCGGCCAGACGCCGGTGAAGATCGATTTGCCGGCGTTGACCAGGAGACCGCCGATGATCGGCCCGATAATCGTGCCGCGGCCGCCCACGGCGGTCCAGATCACCACTTCGATCGAGTTGGCGGGCGAGAACTCGCCGGGGTTGATGATGCCGACCTGCGGCACGTAGAGCGCCCCGGCGACGCCGGCGATCACCGCCGACACCACGAAGGCGAAAAGTTTGACGTTGTCGACGCGATAGCCGAGGAAGCGCGTGCGGCTCTCGGCGTCGCGGATGGCGACCATGACCTTGCCGAGCTTGGAGTTGACGATCGCCGAGCAGACCAGCACCGCGACCGAGAGCGCGATCACCGAGGCCGCGAACAGCGCCGCGCGTGTCGCCTGCGCCTGCACGTTGAAGCCGAGGATATCCTTGAAGTCGGTGAGACCGTTATTGCCGCCGAAGCCCAGGTCGTTGCGGAAGAAAGCGAGCAGCAGGGCGTAGGTCATCGCCTGGGTAATGATCGACAGGTAGACGCCGGTGACGCGGCTCCTGAAGGCGAGGAAGCCGAAGATGAAGGCGAGGATGGCCGGCACCAGCACGACCATCAGCGCGGCGAACCAGAAATTGTCAAAGCCGTACCAGAACCAGGGTAGCGACTTGTAGTTGAGGAACACCATGAAGTCGGGGAGGATCGGATCGCCATAGACGCCGCGCGTGCCGATCTGGCGCATCAGATACATGCCCATGGCATAGCCGCCGAGGGCGAAGAACGCCGCATGGCCGAGCGAGAGAATGCCGCAATAGCCCCAGACGAGGTCGAGCGCGAGCGCCAGCATGGCGTAGGTCACGTATTTGCCGAACAGCGGCACCGCATAGTTGGGCAGATGGAACGGGCTCGAGTCTGGCAGCACCAGATTGGCGAAGGGGATCGCGAACGACACCAGCAACAGGATCGAGACCAGCCAGACGGCCTTGCGGTCGAGCGCGCGGAAGATGAGTTGGGTGATCATTGCTCGATCGCCC
The DNA here is from genome assembly GCA_964570695.1 of uncultured Devosia sp. Lineage (GTDB taxonomy): Bacteria > Pseudomonadota > Alphaproteobacteria > Rhizobiales > Devosiaceae > Devosia_A. The sequence continues at coordinate 11,055 of CAZNAE010000077.1, read as the reverse complement.
GGCCCTTGAGGGCGAACAGACCGCGCGGCCGCCGCTGGATGAAGAGGATGATCAGCACCAGGATAATGATCTTGGCGAGCACCGCGCCGGCATAAGGTTCGAGGAATTTGTTGGCCATGCCGAGGCTGACGGCGCCGATCAGCGTGCCCCAGAGATTGCCGACGCCGCCGAACACCACGACCATGAAGCTGTCGATGATGTAGTTCTGACCCATGCCGGGCGAGACGTTGTCGATCTGCGTCAGCGCCACGCCGGCCAGCCCGGCGACGCCCGAGCCGAGGCCGAAGGTCATGGCATCGACGAACGGCGTTCTGATGCCCATGGCCGAGGCCATGCGGCGGTTCTGCGTGACGGCGCGCATCTGGAGGCCGAGCGGCGTGCGGTTGAGCACAAGCTGCAGCGCGGTGAACACCAGCACGGCGAAGACCACGATCCAGAGCCGGTTCCAGGTGATGGTCAGGCCGCCGAGCTCGAACGCGCCGGTCATCCAGTTGGGCGGCGCGACCAGCCGGTTATTGGCGCCGAAGATCGTGCGCACGGCCTGCTGCAGGATCAGCGAGATGCCCCAGGTAGCAAGCAGCGTTTCGAGCGGCCGGCCGTAGAGCCAGCGGATCACGCCGCGCTCGATGCAGACACCGACCAGCGCCGTGAACAGGAAGGCCGCGGGGATCGAGAACGCCATGGCGTATTCGGCGAGGCCCGGCACGTAGGTGGCAATGAGGTTCTGGACGACGAAGGTCACGTAGGCGCCAAGCATCACCATCTCGCCATGCGCCATGTTGATGACGCCCATCACGCCGAAGGTGATGGCGAGGCCGATGGCGGCGAGCAGCAGCACGGAGGCGAGCGAGGTGCCGTAGATCAGGTTCTGCGCGATGTCCCAGAGCTGCAGGCTGCGCGAGATCGAGGCGAGCCCGTCCTCGATGACGGGCTTCAGCTCGTCGGGCGCCGTCTGCAACGCGGCGAGCAGCACGGTCTGGGCGTCACGGTCGCCATGCGAGATGACGGTCGCGATGGCGGCGCGCTTCTTGTCGATCGAGGCATTGGTCTTGAGGATGATAACCGCCTCGGCGAGCTCCATCACGTTCTTGATCTGCGGATCGGTCTCGGCAGCGAGCGCCTTTTTCAGCAGGTCGAGCGTCGCCGGGTCGGCGGTCTTCAGCACCGACTGTGCGGCCGAGAGGCGCGTCGCGCGATCGGTCGAGAGCAGCGTCATCTCGCCGATCTCGGTGCGGATCTTGCCGCGGAGGCCGTTGTTGACCTTGATCTTTTCGATGTCGTCGCTGGTAGCGGTGCCGAGGGCGCTGCCGCTGACCGGGTCCTTCAGCGCGTAGGCGTCGCCGGCCTTTGTGGCGAGAACGACCAGCGCATCGGATTTGCGGGTGTAGAGGTTGCCGTCGGACAGCGCCTGGAGGATCGCCGGGACATGCACGTCGCTGGTCGCGACGAGGGCATCGATCGCCTTCTCTCGCTCGGGGAAGCCACCCTGGCCGAGGGCGTTGACCAGGGCCGGAAGATCGGCGGTCTGGGCCATCGCTGGCGGCACGGCGATGAGGAGGCAAGCCGTCAGGAAAGCCATGAGGAGGACGAGGCCTCCGAGCGCGCGACGCCCTCCCTCCCAACCTCCGCCACCAGGGAGGAGGTGCTGCGCGGTCTGTTTGACCCGATTGTCGCCGGTCCACCGGGGGACACCGTCCCGCTTGTGGGGAGGGTTGGGGAGGCGGTGGGCCAGCTCGTCGAACAATGCGGTCGTCCCCGTCAGTCACATTCGAAAGGTGCAGGGGCGAGCATGCGCCGCCCCTGCGAGGTCGAGCTTACGGCGACGGAGCGGTGGTGCAGGTCTTGGTCGCGGTGTCGAAATGGCCGCAGCCATTGATCGGGTCGGTCCAGTCACCGATGATGCCCTTGTCTTCGGGCAGGACCGGCGACCACGCCTGGCCCGGCACGACGTCCGGAGTCTTCCAGACAACATCGAACTGGCCATCGGCCTGGACTTCGCCGATGAGCACCGGCTTGGTCAGGTGGTGGTTCGGCAGCACCGTCGCGGTACCGCCGGTCAGGTTCGGGTAGGAGAGACCGACGATGGCCTTCAGCACGGCATCCGTATCGGTGGTGCCGGCCTTGGTCACAGCCTCGACCCACAGATTGAAGCCGAGATACGCCGCTTCCATCGGGTCGTTCGTGGTGCGGGTGTCGTCCTTGATGAACTTGTGCCAGCCATCGATGAACGCCTTGTTCTGCGGCGTGTCGACGGACTCGAAGTAGTTCCAGGCGGCAAGGTGGCCAACGAGGTTGGTGGTGTCCATGCCGTGGAGTTCCTCTTCGCCGACCGAGAAGGCGACGACCGGGATGTCCTCTGCCTTGATGCCCTGGTTGGCGAGTTCCTTGTAGAACGGCACATTAGCGTCGCCGTTGATGGTCGACACCACGGCGGTCTTCTTGCCGGCCGAACCGAAATCCTTGATCGCGGCAACTTCGGTCTGCCAGTCGGAGAAGCCGAACGGCGTGTAGTTGATCTTGATGTCTTCCGGCGCGACACCCTTGTCCTTGAGGTACTGCTCGAGGATCTTGTTGGTGGTGCGCGGATAGACGTAGTCGGTGGCCTCGAGGACCCAGCGCTTCACGCTGCCGCCTTCGGGGCTCATCAGATAGTCGACCGCCGGGATCGCCTGCTGGTTCGGCGCGGCACCGGTGTAGATCACGTTCTTTTCGGATTCTTCGCCCTCGTACTGCACGGGGTAGAAGAGGATCGAGTTCAGTTCCTTGAACACCGGCAGCACCGACTTGCGCGACGACGAGGTCCAGCAGCCGAACACGGCCGCGACCTTGTCGACGGCGATCAACTCGCGCGCCTTTTCGGCGAACAGCGGCCAGTCGGAGGCGGGGTCGACGACCACCGGCTCGAGCTTCTTGCCGAGGAGGCCGCCCTTCTTGTTCTGCTCGTCGATGAGGAAGAGCATCGTATCCTTCAGCGTCGTCTCCGAGATCGCCATCGTTCCCGACAGCGAATGGAGGACGCCCACCTTAATGGTGTCGTCAGCCGCGAAGACGGGCGCGAATGCGCCCATCGTCATGGCGGCGCCGAGCGCGAGCCCGGCCGCGATGCGTGGTAGTCTTGTCAAATGAGCCTCCGACAGATGGTTGTTTGCACCGGGAGGGGAGGTGCAAAGCCTGTGCCAGAGCCAGACCACTTTGGCCAAGCCATTGCAAAGCTTGGGAAAAGCAGGAAACCATACACCTTGGCGACCGCGCGGTTGCATACAACGCGGGGCTCCCCTGCCGGTTCTCTGGGCAGGCACGTTAATCCCTGCTTAACAATTGGGCAGGGCCGGCCGGTGCTCCGGAACTAGGCACGTCACGGGCGTGTGTTCATCGTGACCGCCCGCGTCCAAACAGCTAGAGTCGTCCGACCGGAAGTTCGCTTCCGGCAGAGGTTGTTTGCACCGACGCCTCGGCCCCGTGACCTCGGTCACGGGGCTTTTTGCTGTCCGCCCGCGAGCCCCAGTCCGGCGCAACCTTTCGAGAGTCGACCCGTTAACCACGCGAACCGGCACGCTGGTTCGCGTCAAAGCGTCGATCAAAAAACGCGGAGAAGAACAATGAAACCAATAGCTGCGATTTCTATCGCTGCGCTGGTGGCGGCACTGGTCGCGACACCGGCTCTCGCCCTCGACGTCAATGCCGGCCTCAACGCCAATGCCGGTGCGTCGAACAACACCAATTCAACCAGCCTCGACCTGGGTGTGACGACCGATTTTGGCGTCAAAACCGGTCACGGCACCGCCAACACCAGCTCCGGCGGCACGGTAAGCGGGTCGGTCGCCTCGAACGACAACGTTGCCGGCAATACGAATGCCAGTGCGGATGCGCGTCTCGATGCCCTGATCAAGCTCGTCGACGCCAGCCAGTATCACCGCCACAGCTTCTCCGGCTGGGCCGACGCGTCGGCGACTACGGTGATCAACACCGATGGCCTGTTCGATGTGAACGGGCAGACCAAGCTCGATGCGGCCGTCAAAGCCCATTGGACCGACCATCAGGATCTGGGCGCGGCGATCGACGCCAACGCCAAGCTCAAAGCCTGGCTCGGCTCCAACAATATCGACGCCAACTCGGTCATTGCGATCGAGGCTGGCGCCGACGGTTCGGTGCACGTTTACGAGGGCTGACGCTCCCTCGTGGATGAAGCCGAAGGGGCGCGGGACTTCGGTCCCGCGCCTGCTTTTTTGCGGCATCCGGTTGGGAAGTTCACCTACGCATAGTATAATTCGCGTACGGGAGAAGATATATTCGATTCTCCGCGCCAATCGATTTAGCCGATACTTGTCTTGTTATTAAGTGCATCCCGGCTTTCTGTTTCCGTACGCGCCGTCCTCAGAAGAGACGGCCAAACGGGAGACGGACATGAAAACTGTATTCAAGCTGATTTTCGGCGGCGTCGTTCTCGCCGCATTGGCATCGACCGGCGCCAGTGCCGCGGGCCTGCTCGACGGCGTCGTGGGTAGCAACGGGCTGCTCGGCAACAACGGCCTGGTCGGTGGGCTGACCAATGGACTGCTGGGCGGCACTGGGGGCAGCACCGGTGTAAGCGGCGTTGCGACCGTCAACACGAGCACCCCGCCCGCGGGCGGCGCCAACGTCGGAGCGACCCTGCTCGGGGGTGGCGGCGGCACGATCCAGACGAACCTCGGCGGCCTGCTCGGCGACAGTAGCGGCGTCAGCGTCAACCTGCCGAACCTCAATGGGCTACTGGGCGGCGGCGGCAACGGTGGCAACGGCGACGGCGGCAACGGCAACACGGGCGGCGGTGGCATCACCATCAACCTGCCGCCTTCTAACGGGCTGCCCGGGACCGGTGGTGGTGGGGGCATTGGCGGTGGCAACAACGGCAGCTATCCCAGCGTGTATTATGCCAGCGTCGGGGGCGCCGCAGGTAGCTTCGCGATCCCCGACGGCGTCTCGCCGCGCCTGCGTCTGCTGCTGAAAATCCTCGCCGACCGCGACTGGCTGCAGCTCTCGAACGGGCAGGCGCTGTGCCTCTCGGGCTATGGCACCGCCCACGTCAATGGCTGGCTGCCCAATAAGGACTGGCCGGCGTTCCAGCGGGTGCTCGCGAACTATTCGCAGGACATCGGCACCCTGCGCCAACTGCTCGCCAACTGCCACAATCCTGGCCTGACCCAGGCCAGCCTCAACAGGGTGATCGGGCTCGATATCCGCAAGGACGGCTCGCCGGTCCTGCTCATGCTCTGAGCTGATCGCAGGGAGGATGGTTCGCAATGGATCATCCTCCTTAACCAGGGCGCTACCACCCGGGCGAATGTGCTGAAACGAGACTGACGGGGCGCTGTTGTTGGGCCAACGCTGCTCAGTCTCAGACACATCTAGTCTGAATATTTCCAGAGCGGCTCCAATTGAGGAGAAGCAAATGCGAAACGATTTCAAGCTTTCAACGGTCGCGATCATTGCCGCGATGCTCATCACGATGCCGGCCTCGGCGGCAACGATCAATCTCGGCGGCAACAATGGCGGCCTGGTCAACAATCTCTTGGGAGGCAACACGGCCACTCCCGCGACCGCAACCGTCAACACCGGCGGCGGCACCAACAACGGGCTGGTTAACGGCCTGCTCGGCACCGGCAACAGCACCAACGGGCCGACGACCGCCGACGTCAACCTTGGCGGCAGCAACGGCACTCAGGGCAGCGCGCTGCTCGATCTCTTCGGCACCGGCGATAATCCCAACGCTGCGGTTACCCTCGGAAATGGCAGCGACGGTGTTGCCGGCATCGGTGGCGTTGGCGGCGGGCCCGACGGCAATGTCGTGCTCGACCTGTTCGGCAACGGCGACGGAACTGGCGGCCGCAGCGACGGCGGCGCCGGCGGCATCGGTGGCGCTGGCGGTAACGGCGTCGACCTGTTCGGCAATGGTGGCGGCGGCATCCAGGTCGCTTCGATCGACAGCACTGTCGATACCGCCTGCTTCACTCCGAACGCCCAGCAGATTTCCAAGCTGGTGAACCGCCACATGTACAGCCCCGCCAGCATGTCGGGATGGGCCGGCGTAACGTCGATCAAGGTGGTCGAAGTCGGGCTCTGCGACGACAGCAAGGCCAAGCTCGCGGCAACGCTTGCGGGCGACGCCAACATCGCCCGCCTGCAGGACTTCATCGACGCGCATTCCGGCCTTCGCTCGGGGCTTGCCCGGAAGGGCCATAGCGCCGGCGATGTCGTCGCCGTCGACCGGAACGGCAACACCCTCGTCGTCTATGTGATCTAGGGGCGCCCCCAAGTCCTCCTCAACACGTAGATGGCCAAGAGGCGCGGATCCCCCCGGTCCGCGCCTCTTTCTTTGCCGGGCCGCTCCGCGATAAGCTGACGCCGGAGGACGGCATGGCGAAAACAGCAGCGGCACCGGCGGTGTTTTCGGGCTTCCCCAAAGAGACATTCGCGTTTCTCGATGGCATTGCGGCGCACAACGAAAAGGCGTGGTTCGAGGCCAACCGCCCGCTCTACGAGGCCGGCTATGTTGCCCCGGCGCGAGCGTTCGTCGAAGCGCTCGGCCCGGCGCTGCGCAAGATTTCGCCAGACGTGCGGTTCGAGCCCAAGGTCAACGGCTCGCTCAGCCGGATCAACCGGGACATCCGCTTCTCCAAGGACAAGCGGCCCTACAAGGAGCACCTCAATCTCTGGTTCTGGCACGGTGACCGAAAGGGCTGGGACACGCCGGGCTTCTGGTTCAGCCTGAGCCCCAGGGAGGCCAATCTCGGCGTCGGCATGTACGGCTTCGACAAGGAGCAGCTCGACAGCTTCCGCCAGTCGGTAATCCATCCGCGCTCCGGCAAGGCGCTGCTCGCCGCCGTCGCTGCCGTCCACAAGGCTGGCGACTACGAGATTGGCGGCAAGACCCGCAAGATCCCGCCGCGCGGCTTCGTCGCCGATGCGGACCGTGCCGAGTACCTGCTCTATGAGGGGCTCTACACCGGCTCGAGCCTGCCCGCCAAGGCGGCGGGCAAGGCCGATTTTGTCGCCGAGTGTGTGGCGCAGTACGCCAAGGCTTGGCCGATCGGCAAGTGGCTGCTGGAAGAGGTTTCTACCTAACCTCTCGTTTACCATGACCTGCGCCCGGTGCAGGGCTGCCCTGCCGTGCGATTTCGGCTCTGGGCTTTTCGCCAATCTCCGGCAAGCTCCTGTCGGGGAATGCCAAATCGGATGGATAATGTGAGCGGCGACGCGCCTGCCCAAGCTCCTGCGCCTGAAGGGGTGCGGGAGGTCATCGAACAGATCAATGATGATTTGCAGCACTACGGCGCCGCCAACCGGCAAGTGGTGATGCAGACCAAGCTCTTGGCCCTCAACGCCGTCATCGAGGCGGCCCGGGCTGGCGAAGCCGGCAAGAGTTTCGCCGTCGTGGCGCAGGAGGTGCAGCGGCTCGCCGGGCAAGCGGCGCTGACCGCCGAGACCTTCCAGGCACAGGTCGAGCGGCGCATCGGCGCCAGCCGGGCGCTGGTCGGCGAGCTCGAGGGGGCCCGGCTCATCGATCTCGCCGAGTCGCTGGTCCAGCTCATCGTCCGCAACCTCTATGAGCGCACCGCCGATGTCCGCTGGTGGGCCACCGACCCGTCGCTCTGGCGGGCGCTGCAGAACCCGACGCCCGACACCATCGCACTGGCGACCGAGCGGCTCGGCGTCATTCATCGCTACTACACGGTCTATTCCGATCTCGTGCTGGTCGACGCGGAGGGGAGGGCGGTGACCACCGCCAACCCGGCCTATCGCAGCAGGGTCAAGTCGCTCGACTACTTCACCGCCGTCTGGTTCCAGAACGCGATTTCACTGAAGTCCGGCGACGAGTACATCGCCGATGAGGTGCGCCGCAGCCGCTCGCAATCGGGCCGGCAGGTGCTGATCTACGGCACCGCCGTGCGTGCCGGCGGCGATGCGCGCGGCAAGGCGCTCGGCGCGCTTGGCGTCTATTTCGACTGGGAGCTGCAGGGCGCCTCGATCGTCTCCAATGAGATCGCGCTCGGGCCCGGCGAAGCCGCGCGCACCACCGTGATGCTGCTCGACGGCAAGCGGCGCGTCATCGCCTCGACTGACGAGAAGCAGCTCTTCACCAATTTCGCCCTCGATGACCAGGGCCTCGCCCGCGGCACCTACACGGCTTCGGATGGCGCCCAGATCGCCTTCGCCAAGACGCACGGTTATCAGGAATATGACGGGCAGGGCTGGGTTGGCGTCGTGGTGCAGCGGCAATAGCCGCGCTAGTCGAACACGGGATAGGCCACGTAGGCGAAGCGCTGGCTGTCGGGCGACCATGAGTTGACGTTGATCGTCCCCTGGCCGCCATAGAGCGCTACCACTTCGCGATGCGAGCTGCCGTCGGGCGGCATGAGCTTCAGCATCACTTCGCGGTCCGCCGGATGACCGAGCGTGCCGGGCGGGAAGCTGATGTAGACCACCTGTTTGCCATCGGGCGAGGGATGCGGGAACCAGTTGACCCGCTCGTCATGCGTCAGTTGCTCGACGCCGCTGCCATTGGGCCGCATGCGGAAGCACTGCGCGTGCCCCGGCTGCTTGGCGCCGCGCTCCGAGTTGAAATAGAGCCATTTGCCGTCCGGCGAATAGTCGGGACCGTCATTGGGATAGTGCACGTCCGTCAACCGGCTATCCGGCCCGCCCGTCGCCGGGATGGTGAAGAGGTTGAAGTGCCGGTGCTCGGCCGGCCCCTCCATCCCCACATAGGCCAGCGTCTTGCCGTCCGGTGTTATGCCGTGGAGATAATAGTGGAACGGCGTTTGGTGCCGGTTCGAGACCAGCCGCGGCGTGCCGCCGCCGATGCCGACGGCATAGATCGCGCCGTCGTCGCTGTTGCTCATGTAGATCGTCTTGCCGTCGGGCGAGAGCACGTGGTCGTTGTTCAGCGAGCGGACCGAGCCGGTGTCGATCTTTTTGAGGCCCGCGCCGTCGATGCCGATGCGCCAGAGCTCGCCGCCGGCATTGAACACCAGCGTCTCGCCGTCCGGGTGCCAGTTCGGCGCCTCGATGATCTCCTCGGCCGTGAAGATCACCTCGCGGCCGCTGCCGTCGGCGTTGATCAGCGTCAGTTCGGAATTTTGGCCGGGCAGCAGGCCTCGGCCGAGGCGGGTGAAAGGCGAATTGGGCATGATGGAGGTCCTGTTACGCGCCGCCGCACATGTGTTCGGCGTCGGGCAAATTCCACTTGCCGTGGGTGCGCAGATCGACCGCCGAATAGAATTTGCCGCGATCGTCGCCCGGCGGGCAGTTTTTGGGGAGCGAGGTCAGGCAGAGCGTAATCTTGTCGCCGACCCGCGCCTTGGTGATCGGCGCGATGGTGTCGTAGCTCTCGCCGACGATGCCGTTGGCGTAGATCACGAGGCTGCCGCTGTCGGCCACGCCCTCGAGCCGCGTCGCGATTTCCTTGATTTTGGTGGCCACGCATTGGCCCACTTTGGTCGGCACGGCGCCCGCCGCCTCGGCGGGGAGCGGCGAGAGACTGAGGGCGGCCAGCGCCGCGAACAGGGCCAAACTGCGCATTGTCGGTCGAATCCCTTGCTGTTGCCCCGGACCGGGCCATGCCCTACATACGGCGCTCATTTTTAGCCCAAATCGAGACGGTCATGGCGCGCCAGTTTATCTACCACATGCATGGAATGTCCAAAGCCTATGCCGGCGGCAAGAAGGTGCTCGATAACATCCATCTGCAGTTCTATCCCGACGCCAAGATCGGCGTGCTCGGGCCGAACGGCTCGGGCAAATCGACGCTGCTGCGCATCATGGCCGGGATGGACACCGAATTCACGGGGGAGGCCTGGGTCGCGCAGGGCGCCAAGGTTGGCTATCTCAGCCAGGAGCCGCAGCTCGACGACAGCCTCAACGTGCTCGGCAACGTGATGACCGGCGTCAAGGAAAAGAAGGACATCGTCGACCGCTACAACGAGCTGATGATGAACTATTCCGACGAGACCGCCGACGAGGCGACCAAGCTTCAGGACCTCATCGACAGCCAGAACCTCTGGGACCTCGAAGCGCAGGTCGGCGTCGCCATGGAGGCGCTGGGCTGCCCGCCGGGCGATGCGTCGATCGACAAGCTTTCGGGCGGCGAGCGCCGCCGGGTCGCGCTCTGCGCGCTGCTGCTGTCGAAGCCCGACCTGCTGCTGCTCGACGAGCCGACCAACCACCTCGACGCCGAGACCACGGCCTGGCTCGAAAAGCACCTCCGCGAATTCGCCGGCGCGGTGCTGATCATCACCCACGACCGCTACTTCCTCGACAATGTCACCGGCTGGATCCTCGAGCTCGATCGCGGCCGCGGCGTGCCCTACGAGGGCAATTACTCCGCCTACCTCACTGCCAAGGCCAAGCGCTTCGAGCAGGAGAAATCGGAAGACACGGCCCGCCAGAAAGTGCTGGAGCGCGAGCGCGAATGGATGGGCCAGAGCCCGCAGGCGCGGCAGAGCAAATCGAAGGCGCGCCTCAAGGCCTATGACGAGCTGGTCAAGATCAACGACGCGCGCACGCTGTCGTCGTCCGCCCAGATCATCATTCCGCCCGGCGAGCGGCTCGGCCAGAACGTCGTCGATCTCGAGGGCATCACCAAGTCCTATGGCGACCGGATGCTGATCGACAACCTCACCTTCAAGCTGCCGCCCGGCGGCATCGTCGGCGTCATCGGCCCGAACGGCGTCGGCAAGACCACTCTGTTCCGCATGATCACCGGCCAGGAAAAGCCCGACAAGGGCTCGATCGAGGTCGCCCCGGCGGTGCACCTCGGCTATGTCGACCAGAGCCGCGACAGCCTCAACCCGAACAAGACGGTGTGGGAGGAGATTTCCGGCGGCAACGAGATTCTATTGCTCGGCAAACGCGAGATGAACTCGCGCGCCTACACCTCGGCCTTCAACTTCAAGGGCACCGACCAGCAGCAGAAGGTGGGCAATCTCTCGGGCGGCCAGCGCAACCGCGTGCATCTCGCAAAAATGCTGAAGAGCGGCGCCAACGTCCTCCTCCTCGACGAGCCCACCAACGACCTCG
>CAZNAE010000076.1:0-16079 GCA_964570695.1 uncultured Devosia sp. | reverse complement strand
GTGTGAAGCGTGAACTTCTCTTCGGACTTTCCAAGAACCGTCCGGAGCCGATCAGGCACTCGCTTCCGGAACCAATAAATTCCGGTCTTCGGATGCTTCCAGGGACGCGCCATCGCCAAAGCCATTATGTACCACCGTTGTGTACCACCTTGGCGCGCGTAAGTCACTGATCTAGGCAAACATATTGACTGGCCTAGCGATTTTTGTGAACTGGCGGAGAGAAAGGGATTCGAACCCTTGAGACGGTTACCCGCCTACACACTTTCCAGGCGTGCGCCTTCGACCACTCGGCCATCTCTCCGCGCTGGGGCGGACGCCGGTTGTGCCAGCGGTTCCGGGCCTTTGCCGCGGGGCGGACGAGGGGGCGGAACACCCCTCCAAAGGCGCGCGCAATATACTCATCGGTGGATTGACCGCAAGGGAGCCAAGCCCGTCGGGGCGGCTTTGTTTCGGGCCAGTCGAGACTTGTCTTGTGCGGCGGAAGGGCCATGTGCAAGAAGGTCGAAAATCCCATGACCGGTTCGGCAGATTGTCGAGCGGTCGAGAGATGGAAGAATGCGGCTTCTCCTCAGGATTGCAGGCACATTGCTGATTGCGACCGCGGTGATCCTCCTCATCATCGATGGCACCAAGTCATTGGCGGCGAACGGGATCGTTATTACGGCGTTGGGGGAGACTTGGCAGCAGGTGAGCCCGCAAAGCCTTGATGGGCTTAAACAATTCTTCGAAACACGGCTGTTTGGAGCACTCCTTGAGGCGATAATTTCGGCAATATTGGGCTTTCCTGGCTGGGCGGTGATCGGGGTGCCGGGGATCCTCCTCGCCTGGGCCGGCCGGTCGCGGCGGGAGCGGGTATTTCTGCGGCAGGACCAGATTTGAGCCTCCACAGCGTCAAGGCGTTCAGCAAGTACGTGCTTGGCCTGCCGGCCGTGACGATGGTCGAGCAGTGGGAAAGCCATGTCGCCAAGGTCGGAGGCAAAGTGTTTGCGCTATGCGGCGACGACGGCTTGCACATCACCGTCAAGGTCAGCGAATTGTCGTTCGAGGGGCTGAGCCAACTCGAGGGCGTCGGCCAGGCGCCGTATTTCGCAAAACGGCAATGGGTGTCTGTCGGTAAAGGCGCGGCGCTGAGCGATGCCGAACTGAAGGGCTACATCGCGGCCTCGCACCGCATCGTCGCGAGCAAGCTGACGAAAAAGGCGCGGGCTGAGCTCGGCCTCACGGACGTCTAGGGCGGCATCACGGCGTAGATCTTGAGCGGGCTGTCGGGGAGGCTCTGGTCGACCAGCCAACTCGGCAGCTTGCCTTCGGCATAGAGCGTCACGAACGAGTCGGGCGTGTGATCGACGAGGCCGCGGATTTCCTTCATGGCCGGACAGATGACGACGAGGCCGATGCCGCGCGCCTCGAGGATCTTTCGGGCGTCGTCGATCGGACCGTTGAAGAAACGGAAGGCGTCAAGCACCCCTTGCTGAGGGCGGTGGTAGGGCGCGGCAACGACCGCGTGCGGCGTGAACAGCAGCATGTGACTGCCCAGATCGATCGGCGTCATGATGCGTTCGGGTGGCAGCGCCGCGAGATCAGTGAAGGCGGCCGGCATCAGGCAGGCCTGTCGCGCGGCGCGGAATTTGTCGTCGGTCGCCGCTGCGTAGTTGGGGAAAGCCAGAACGACCAGGGTCGCCAGTACGCCAACGGCGATGCCGGCCGAAACCAGCCAGCTCGCGACGACGCCGAGCGCGGGTTCGAGCCCCCGGCGAGCCGTCTGTCTTTGCCAGGCGGCGGCGATCAGCACCGCACAGGCGGGGACGGCCAGCGGCGTTGCCATGCGGGCGGCACGGATCTGCGCCAGCGTCACGGCGATCGCCATCACGAGGAACAGCCCATAGAGCAGCCAGGCACCCCGATCGACCTTGTTGCGAACGGCGTTCCAGGCGATGACGAGAAGGGCGACCAGCGGCGGTGTCGCGACGGCGATGGGATAGACCGGGTCGCCGAGGAGGCTTTGCCACCAGGGCTCGGCTTCCGAGATGCGATCGATCCAGTTGGTGATCAACCAGGGGTCGAGCATACCGTAGGGACCCTTGAGGATCGCCGGATAGAGGGTGACGGTGATGGCGCCGATCAGGGCACTGGCGACCGCGCCGGCGATCAGTCGTGTGGTCCAGCTTTTCAGCGGTGCCAGTGACAGAGCGAGGAACGCAAGCGCGACGAGCAGGGCGGCCAGGGCGTAGACGACGGAGATCGCGTCGAACATCGGCACGAACCAGCGGTCGGGCGGCACGCCCTGCGCCAGGGCCAGCGCCGAGCCGAGGCCGAAGCTCAAGCCGAAATCACGCATCGCCACCGCGTGCTTCGGCGCCACGGCCCAGGCAAGCCCGAAGGCGAGCGTTGTAGCGGCAACCATCGGCAAGCCCTCGATGCCGATGGCGATCGCAATGGCGGCCGCAATGCCGGCGCCGAGCGCATAGCGAGGACGGCTGAGCGCAGCGATGACGCAGCCGAGCATCACGAGCGTCAGCAGGATCTGCACCGAATGATGATCGAAACGACCGGGAGCGAACTCCGCCATGGTGATCAGCGAGAAGGCCGGCAGCAGCAAAGCCGGCAGCACCGCCGGGCGGCCGCCAAGGCGCAGCGCGATGCGGGCGCTCAGCCAGAGCAGCGGCAGGAGCAGGAGCAGCGGCCAGACATAGGCGGCGACAGTATCGGCCTCGCCATCGAGGAACGGGCGCAGCAGGAACAACAGCATGGCTTCCGGCAGATCGATCAACCGCGACCAGTGGATCAGCCCGCCATAGGGAGTGTTGAGCCGGTGCTGGACCAGATCAAACCAGTTCTGGCCGTTGAGGAAGTCGTGCACCTCGTTGAGGCGCATGGCGTCGTCGGTGTCGAGGATCAGCGGCGTGCCACCGACGGTTGCGATGGCACGGGCCGTGAAAACTGCTGCCGTCGCAGCCCAGCAGGCGAGCAGCCAAGACGTTCCGACTCTGTTGCCGCTTGCCATGCTTCGGCTCCGCCTCTCCACGTCTTAGCGCTTTGCCGTTAAGATCGGCTGAAACCGACGTGGCCGCCAGTTGACGGCGGGGCGGACCGCTCGTTTACTCGGTGCCGCAATGGCATGGGGGCCGCGATGATCGCATTTCTGCTCTATCTGATTGGCCTGATCTCGGCGCTGGTGACCGTGGTGTTGGTCGGATTCGATGCACCGGCGATCTACTACGCGCTGCTCGATGCCTACAATTCAGGCTTCAGCAATGTCCTGCCGGCGCTCGGCGTGGCAGCGCAAGGCCTGAGCTGGGCGCTCATCCCCTTCCTCGGCGGGCTGCTGCTGATGGGCTTTGCGCGGATCATGATGCTGCTCGGCTCGATCCGGCACGCGCTCAAGGGCCCGGCGTGAAAAGCGAGGCCGCTCCAAAAGGGCGGCCCATGGGCCTGGCGTAAAAGAAGGGCCGCTCCAGAGGAGCGGCCCAGTTCGTCAGGGGAGACGTTCGGGGATTGGGGATCAGGCGCGCGGCTGCGGCACGATGCGCAGATAAGGCTTCGGAGCCCTCCAGCCGTTCGGGAATTTTGCCTTGGCGGCTTCGTCGTTAAGGCTCGAGGCGATGACCACGTCCTCGCCCTGCTTCCAGTTGACGGGCGTTGCCACGGAATATTTGGCGGTGAGTTGCAGGCTGTCGATGACGCGCAGCACCTCATCGAAATTGCGGCCGGTCGAGGCCGGATATTCGATCTTGAGTTTGACCTTCTTGTCCGGGCCGATGACGAAGACCGAGCGAACGGTCAGCGAGTTGTCGGCGTTGGGATGGATCATCTCGTATTTGGTGGCAATCTCACGCGTCGGGTCGGCGATCAGCGGGAAGTTGAGCTTGGCGCCTTGCGTCTCCTCGATATCCTTGGACCAGGCGCCGTGGTTCTTGAGCTCGTCGACCGACAAGCCGAGCACGACCACGCCGCGTTTGTCGAACTCCGGCTTCAGCTTGGCGGTGTAGCCGAGTTCCGTGGTGCAGATCGGCGTGAAGTTTTTCGGGTGCGAAAACAGCGCGGCCCACTTGCCGTCGATATAGTCATAGAAATGGATGTGGCCCTCGGTGCTCTCGGCCTCGAAGTCCGGCGCCGCGTCGCCAATCAGAATTGCCATCGAAATGTCCTCTCGGCCCGCAAAGGGGCGCGTCTTCGGTCAGCACCAATATCGGCGTTCCAGCGCCGGGCGGGCAGGCTGACGAGGAAAATATCTTTGTGATTTCAGGCGGCTCACCACCAAGCCATTCTGCCGGCTTGGTTTTTCGCGCAATGGTGGCTCAGGCAGCAGCGAGCGCGGCGGCCTCGATGGCAAAAAACACCAGCAGCGGCGTGAACGCGAAGGCGAACGCGACGCCTTGCCGGGCGTGCGCCAACCGGCCGATCAGGAAGAAGCTGGTAAAGGCGACGACGCTCGCCATGAGCACGGCGTTATCGCCGGTGAAGAACCCGAACAATGCGGTCATTTCATGCGCCTCGCCGCAGAATTGGAGTGGACCCAATCCCTGCGCCGGAGCGGTTTCGGACGAGTTTCGCCGCCGTTTGGGAGTTGACGCAAGTTTAAGTCAAAAGCGATCGGTGCGTCGGCTAAACCGTCATTCTAGTTGAATGATGGTGCACCTGATAGCTCAATTCGGCTTGCCGTTCGTCCAGGTGACGTTAATGCCGTTGAGCGGCACGGCCGAGAGCGACATCTTGCCGGACCCAAGCTGCAGCTCGCGGGCATGGGCCAGATAGAGCAGCGTATTGTTGGCCTTGTCGTAGACGCGAGTGATGCGCAGACTCTTGAAGATCAGGCTCCGCTGCTGTTTGAAGATTTCGTCGCCGCCGGCCGCCATCGAGATATTGCCGATGGTCACCGGACCGGACGCGGCGCAGTCGATCGCCGAGTATGACGGATCCTCGAACCAGTTGCCCTGCTGCAACCGGTCGATGAGGCTTCGGTTGAAGTAGGCAACGTGACAGACGACGCCCTTCACATCCGGATCCTCAACCGCCTCGATGGCGATGTCGTTGCCGGTCCAGTCGACGCTGATCTTGCCGACGCTTTGCGAATTGTCCTTGCCGCAGGCGGCGAGCAACAGCACAACCAGCACCATGCCGGCGCCGCGAGCGAGATTGGTGAGCATGGAACGGGTCCCTTCAACAGATCCGATGACGGAGGTGATGTGGGAGCCCTTCCGGCAGACTGCAAGGACTATTCAGCCGGCGCGTCCTTGCGGCGCCAGCGACCGATCCGCGGGTGGAAAGGCAGCAGCAGGATCTTCCAGACCTCACCGGAGCGCGGATAGGTCTCGGGTGCGGCGACGCCGAGCCGCTCGGGCAAGCGGCCCGGCCGATAGACGAAGGTGCCGAACAGCAGGTCGAGCAGCGAGACGGCGGTGGCGTAGTTCCGGGCTTCCCTGACATCGGCACTGTGGTGGTAACGATGCAGCTCAGGCCCCACGAGGACATAGTTGAGCCAGCCGCAGCGCAGATCAACATTGGAGTGCGAGATGATGCCGACCGCGCCGATGACGAGGTTGATCAATACAACCGCTTCGGGTGCGAAGCCGAGCAGGTAGAGCGGCAGCAGGGTGACGAGGCCGCGGACAATGAAGGTGTTGATCGGATGTCCCGCCGGATGCATCAGCACGTAGACCTGTTCGGGTAGATGATGGGCTGCATGCGACCGCCACAGGAAGCGGCCGATCAGGCCGGTCGCCTCATGGCTGAAACGATGCTGCCAATATTGCAGGAAGTCGACCACGAGGACGCCGATTGGCACCGCGATCCAAAGCGGCAGGTCGGTGAGAGGGCCGAGATGGCCCGCCGCGGCGGTCGCGCCGATCCACGCAAACAGTGTGTTGGTGGCGCCGATCGTGACGCCGTTGACGATGAAGAACTGGATGTCGCGGGCAAAGGATCGCCACGTCATCTTCCATTTTGGGTCGGCCGGCCAGACACGCTCCATGCCGACAAGCACTAAAATCAGCACGCCGGTCACGATGCCGGAGACCGCCACCATGTCGCCGCCGAATGCCGGCGCCAGTACTACGGTGGCGATGCCGCCGAAGACGGCTACTGGCCAGGTCAGCCATTGCAGAAGGAACGGCAGGCGGCGGGACGGCATTGGGTTGGTCGAGATGGGGATGTCGGTCATCTTCGGTCTCCGTTGGACGTGCAGGATCATCCGCCGGTCAGGCGGGGCGAATAGGATCGGATCGGATGGTGATCAGGCCGGCGAGACGCCGCGCCAGATAGTTTCGACCATGGCGTCGATGACGGCGGGAGGACTTTGCCCGCCGTGGAGACCCATGATCTCGAACAGCACCAGGCTATGCGCCGTTGCGACGATCAGACCGGCAAGCGCGAAGGGTTGGACCACACGGATGGCACCGACATTGGCAAACGCCGCCAGACGCGCCGCCAGCGCATCGTTGATCTGGCTGGCAGGGTTTTCGCCCAACTCCCCAACGAACGCCTCCATGCCGACATCGGGCTGTGCGATGACCGGCAGCATCATCGGCAGCACAAGCCGAAAATATGAAACGACGTTCTCCATCGTCATGCTGAGGCCGCGTCGAAGATCTGGACCATCGAGCGGCGCCAGCAAGGTCCCGATATCGGGCCGCGGTGGCGCGAGTGCCGCGACGATCAATGCCGCCTTGGTAGTAAAGCGCTTGAAGATCGCAGCCTCGGAGATGCCGGCGACGGCGGCGATGTCGCGGATTGAGGCGCCGAGGCCTTCCTTGACGAAAACGTCGCGAGCGGCAGTGAGGATGGCCTCCCTCGAGACGAGCGGCGGTCTGCCCATGGCGATCTCCAGTTAGTAAGTGTTCAATTACTTACTAACTAAGACCGAGTCAATAGCGCTTCATCCGCTTTTCGATCAGCCGGACGAGCAGCGACAGCGAAATGGTCATGGTGAGGTAGAGGAAGGCCACGACATTGTAGGTCTCGAAGAATTTGAAGGTCGAGGCGGAGTAGACCTTGCCGAGTTGGGTGATGTCCTGGACACCGAGCGAGGAGACCAACGCCGAGTCCTTCACCATCGAGACGAAATCGTTGCCGAGCGGCGGCAGGATGATGCGGAAAGCCTGCGGCGCCACGATGTGTCGCGAAATCTGGCCACGGTGGAGGCCAAGCGCGCGCGCCGCCTCGAGCTGGCCAGCCGGCACCGCCTCGATACCGGCGCGGAAGACTTCGGCCA
Source organism: uncultured Devosia sp. (assembly GCA_964570695.1). GTDB lineage: Bacteria > Pseudomonadota > Alphaproteobacteria > Rhizobiales > Devosiaceae > Devosia_A. The sequence continues at coordinate 8,869 of CAZNAE010000076.1, read as the reverse complement.
GGAACGCCGAATAGCAGATGGTGAGCGCGATAATGGCCCGCCACGTGAGATCGAAATTGCGCACCGTCAGCGCAGGCATCCAGCCGATCGCCTGCAACGGATGGGTCAGCCAGTTGGCAGCGATGATCACAGCCGGAGCGCCAACGAAGGCGGCGTAGAACAGGAACACCAGGATCGGGATGCCGCGGATCAGTTCGGTGTAGAACGTCGCGATCTGCACGAGCACCGGCCGGCCCGAGGTACGCAGCACCGCAACGATCAGCCCGAGGATCACCGCAAGGGCGAAGGCGACGAGGGTGACCCAGAGCGTCGTCAGCACCCCGCCGTAGAGCGAACGGAAAATCTGCGCGTAGCTTTGGTTGGCGACGATGGCCCAAAGCGTCAGCACGCCGAGCAGCGCGATGGCGAGCAGCCAGAACGGAAAATCGGAGAGGCGCCGGCGACGCTGTGGTTCGGCCATCAGGGAAGGATCCGCGGGAGCATGCGACCCGCGGGTCCGCGTTGGTTACTTGGCGGCGCTATACTCGTAGAACCACTTGCGGTTCAAGCCGTCGATGGTGCCGTCGGCCTTCATGGCGGCGAGCGCGGCATTGACCGGGGCGACCAGATCGGAGCCCGGCTTGAAGATGAAGCCGAACTGATCGGAGCCGATCGGGTCGCCGACGGTCTTGAACACGCCCGGGTCGGCGGCGATGTAGCCGTTGATCGAGGCCTGGTCCATCAGCACCATGTCGACGTCGCCGGCCTTCAGCGCTTGTACCGAGGCGCCAAACGTGTCGAACAGCTTGATGCGGGAATCGTCCGGCGTGCCGCCATCGGGCAGGTTCGGGTTGAGCAGGCCCTCCGCCGCGTAGAAGCCGGAGGTGCCGGACTGGGCGCCGATCAGGAGGTCGGTGTTGGTGACGAGATCGCCGGACTGGGCGATGCGCTTTTCGTCGGCACGGACCAGCATGTATTCCTTGTTGTCCATGTAGGGGTCGGAGAAATCGACCTGCTTCTTGCGGTCGTCGGTGATCGAGATGCCATCCATGCCGATGTCGTACTGGCCGTCATGCACGGCTTGGATCATCGGGTCCCAGGCCATGATGTTCCAGTTGATCTTGGCGTTGAGGCGTTTGCCGATCTCGTTGACCGCGTCATATTCCCAGCCGATGCCCTGGCCGGTTTTCGGACCGGCGAAATTGAGCGGCGTATAGGCGTTCTCGGTGACGGCCTGGATGGTGCGGCCGGCGAGGTCGGGCAGGCCGGCCGCTGAAGCAGACCCAATGGCAAAGGCGGCGAAAAGCGTCGCGGCAAGCGCTGTTGTTGCGAATTTCATGAGGCAGCGATCTCCCTGATGCCCGTGCTTCCCCCGCGACAGGCTTGGGCGGACTTTAGACCTCGCACCCGGTTTGCCTCAAGTGTCTCGCGGGGCACGGCTTTGCCGGCTTAGCGCGCGAGCCGCGACGTCATTTCGCCGCCGGCCCATGCGGACGATCGATGTGACCGAGATCGCGGTCGGGATCGATGCGGTCGCGCACCATCTGCTTGAGCTGCTTGACGTCGGGGAAACCGCCGTCGCGTTTGCGCTCCCAGATCAGTTCGCCATCGAGGTGGATTTCGAAAATGCCGCCCGTGCCGGGGATCAGCGTCACCTCGCCCATCTCGAGCGAAAAGGTCGACAGCACCTCCTGCGCCATCCACGCGGCGCGGAGCAGCCAGTTGCATTGCGTGCAGTAGGTGATGCGGAGCGCGGGCTTGTCGCTCATACCGTGGGGTCGCTCCAGCTCGACATGAAGTTCTGCGGCAGCACCAGCGTGTCGTCGGCCGGCTTGTCGCGGGTCAGCTGCGCGGTCGTGGCGTTGACGCGTTGCGCCAGCAGGCGCGCGATCTGCAGCAACCAGTCGGGATGGGTCTTCAGCACCTCGAGTGCGCCATCGATGACATAGTAGTCGACCTCGCTCACGGCGCGCACCGTCGCGGTCTGCGGCGTATCGAGCAGCACGCTCATTTCGCCGATCACGGCGCCCGGCGTCTTGATGGTCGCGACGTGCTTGCCGTCGCGCAGCACCTCGAACTCGCCCTCCTTCAGCACATAGAGCTGGCCGGTCTTGCCGCCCTGCTCGATCAGCGCCATGCCGGGGGCAATCCAGTCACGTCTCAGCCAGGGATCGGGCACGGCGTCTCCTTCGGTTCGGGAGACATGCTAGCCGAGCGCCCAGGCGCCGCCAACCGAACCCTTCCCTTGGCGCGGCTTTTGCGGCAATAAGCGCCCGCCTGCGCCGGTCTCACGCCGGATTGCAGCTTTCACAGGTCGCCGGTCCGCTGCCGGCCGACAAGGAGCATCCCATGTCCGATACCCCCGTGCTCGGCCGCGCCGCCGAGATTCCGACCGATCCGGCGACCGCACCGCTCGACCGCGTGCCCAACCAGCACCCGGACGTTGACTACGTCATCCGCTTTGCGGTGCCCGAGTTCACCGCCCTTTGCCCGATCACCGGGCAGCCGGACTTCGCGCATCTGGTCATCGACTACATCGCCGACAAATGGATGATCGAGAGCAAGTCGCTCAAGCTCTTCATGTTCTCCTTCCGCAACCACGGCTCGTTCCACGAGGCAACCACCGTGATGATCGGCAAGCGGCTGGTCGAGGCGCTGGAGCCACGGTGGCTGCGCATCGGCGGCTATTGGTATCCGCGCGGCGGCATGCCGATCGACGTGTTCTGGCAGACCAAGGCACCGCCGGCCGGCGTCTGGTTACCCGACCAGGGCGTGCAGCCCTATCGCGGCCGCGGCTAGGCAATGGCGGAGAAGCGGGGACGGCTGCAGTCGATCGACGTCTATCGTGGCATCGCGATCGTCGCGATGGCGGCGTACCACTTCAGCTGGGACCTCAACTATTACGGGCTGATCCAGACCGGCATCGGCGTCGATCCGCTGTGGATTTCGGCGCAGCGCACGATCCTCACGGCGTTCCTGCTGCTCGCCGGCGCCGGGCTGACGCTGGGGCACGCCGACGGTATTCGCTGGCGCAGCTTCTGGCGGCGCGAGGCGGTGCTGGCCGGCGCGGCGCTGGCGGTGAGCGTTGGAACGTGGATCCTGTTCCAGGACTATTTCGCTTATTTCGGCGTACTGCACATGATCGCGCTCGGCTCGCTGCTCGCGCTCCCCTTCGTGCGGCTGCCGATCTGGGCCGGTATCCTCACGGCGGTGGTGGCGCTGGCGCTGCCGGCGCTTTATTCGTCCGACATCTTCGATCCGCGGTGGTTGGCGTGGATCGGGTTCTTCCATACCACGGCGGAGACCGCTGATCTGGTGCCGGTGTTCCCGTGGCTCGGGGTGATGCTGATCGGCGTGCTCGGGATGCGGCTGCTGCGAGGGTCGCCGGCGTTCACCTGGCGGAGCAGCAATATCGTCGCGCGGGGGCTGGGGGCGATGGGGCGGTGGAGCCTCATCATTTACCTGGTGCACCAGCCACTGCTGTTCGGGATCGTGACGCCGATTGCCAATTATCTGCAGACGGCGGAGCAGGCGAAGCTCGAGAGTTTTTCACAGAGTTGCCTCGCGAGTTGCGGGCAGAAGCAGGGGAAGGCGGAGGGCGCGGGTGGGCTGGAGTTCTGCACCGCCTATTGCCGGTGTGCGCTCGATATGACGGTCAAGGATAACCTCTGGAGCGCGCCGGCGGACGAGGTGGCGCGGGTGAGCTCGCTTTGCACGGCGATGTCAGAGTAGCTCACTTCTTCTCCACGTGGCCGCCGAAGCCGAAGCGCATGGCGCTCAGCATCTTTTCGGCAAAATTGTGGGCGTGACGCGAGCGGAAGCGGGTGTAGAGCGAGGCGGTGAGGACTTCGGCCGGCACCGACTCCTCAATGGCGGCTTCGACAGTCCAGCGGCCTTCGCCGGAATCCTCGACATAGCCGGAGAAGCCATCGAGCGCCGGATCCTTCGCCAGCGCCTCGGCGCCGAGGTCGAGGAGCCAGGACGAGATCACCGAGCCACGGCGCCAGACTTCGGCGATGTCAGCGAGCTTCAGATCGAAACGCTCCCCCGGCGGCAATAGATCGGTGTTCTTGCCCTGGAGAATGTTGAAGCCTTCGCCATAGGCCTGCATCAGGCCGTACTCGATGCCGTTGTGGACCATCTTGACGAAGTGGCCGGCACCGGCGGGACCGGCGTGGATGTAGCCCTGCTCGGCGCGGGCGTCGTGACTGTCGCGATCGGGGGTGCGGGGGATGTCGCCGATGCCGGGGGCGAGAGTCTTGAAGATCGGATCGAGGTGGGTGACGATTTCGTCGGGGCCGCCGATCATCATGCAATAGCCGCGGGTGAGGCCCCAGACGCCGCCCGAGGTGCCAACATCGACATAGGCGATGCCGGATTTCTGCAGCTCCGCGGCGCGGCGGATGTCGTCCTTGTAGTAGGTGTTGCCGCCATCGATGACGATGTCGCCGGCGCCGAGGATCGAAGCGAGATGGGCGATGGTGCCCTCGGTGATCCTGCCGGCGGGGAGCATGACCCAGACGGCGCGCGGAGCGCTGAGTGCGCCGACCAGCGCCTCGAGCGTTTCGGCGGGGGTGGCGCCCTCGCCGCCGAGCTCGGCGCGGGCGGCGGCATCGATGTCGTAGACCACCGGCTGGTGGCCGTCGCGCATCAGCCGCCGCGCGATGTTGGCGCCCATCCGCCCGAGCCCGATGATCCCGATCTGCATGAAAACCTCCGGAGTTGTGGGAGGCTTATAGCCGAGGGATCGGCCGCGCCCCAACGGGTGTCACGCAAAGGTGGGGTTGCACGCGGCGTAGAGCGGTCCTTCGACCGGCTCGGGATGAGGGGCCGGTGCGGGGGAGCCCTGGCGCAAGAGGCCTACAAGAGACCGGCCGCCGCGTAGTCCCGGATTTGGACGCCTGGCCCCTCACCCCGCCTTCGGCGTCACCAGCGCCGACATCAGCCGGCTGAAGGTCGAGCGCTCGGCAGACTTCACGCCCTGCTCCTTGCTGAGCTCGACAAGGAGCTTGCTGGTGGCGTCGAGGCGCTGGCTGAGCAGCATCGCAACGCGGAGCGCGACGAGGGGCTGGCGCTCGAGATAGGCGAGCGCATCGGCGACGACGCGCACGCTGGCGGCACCTTCGGCGCGCACGGTGGCGGTGTTCTCGGTGCCGAGCAGGACGCTCATCTCGCCCACCAGCGCGCCCTGGGCGGTGATGGTGGCGAGCTGCACGCCGGCGCGCTCGACGACGAGCTTGCCGGATTCGAGCACGAAGAGATCGCCGCCCTCGTCGCCCTCGGCGATCAGCACCTCGCCGGGGGCCAGGGTGCGGGTCGGTTGGGAGTAAGTCAGGGTGAGAAGACTAGCCATTCGAGTGATCTCCGGGCGTCGTGCCGCAGAGACTAGCGCAGGCGGCGGGGGGCGCAAGGCCCCCTCACCCGCCCTCCGCTGCGCTTGGGCGACCTCTCCCCGACGGGGAGAGGAAACGGCCGGTATCGCGGCTCGGCGGGCTTTCTTCTCCCCGTCGGGGAGAAGGTGGCGCGGCAGCGCCGGATGAGGGGGAGAGGCTAATTGAGCGTGATGGTGAGCGTCGGGGTGCCGGCGGCGAGGGCGTGGGTGGCGGTGCCGGTTTTGCCGGCGTAGGCGCCGGTGCCGCCGAAGAGGGGGAGGTCGCTGCCGCTGGTGAGCGCGCCGGTCTCGTCATAGGCAAAGACGCTCGAGAGCGTGCCGCCCGGCAGGAGGAACACCACCGAGCAGGTGAAGACATCGGCGCCGGTCGCGGTGCAGATGCCGCTGTCGGCGCCCACCGCGGCGCCGTTCTGCAGCAGCCTGTCGGCCCAGACGATGCGCGAGCCGACCGCGCCGACGGTGTCGCCCGGCAGCGTCGACTGGTGCGCCTCGATGTCGAAGACCAGCGGGGCGGCCGGGACGATAGGCGCGGCGCTGGCGGAGGAGATCGCGGCGAGGGCGAGGCAGGTGGCGAGGATGGCGAGGCGCATAGAACTGTCCTCTAATTATCGTCCATTTTCAGCGCGGCAATGAAGGCTTCCTGCGGGATATCGACATTGCCGTATTGGCGCATGCGGGCTTTGCCCTTCTTCTGCTTCTCGAGCAGCTTCCGCTTGCGGGTGGCGTCGCCGCCATAGCACTTGGCGGTCACGTCCTTGCGCATGGCGCGCACGGTCTCGCGGGCGATGATCTTGCCGCCGATGGCCGCCTGGATCGGGATGACGAAGAGGTGGGGCGGGATCAGCTCCTTGAGCTTTTCGCACATCTGGCGGCCGCGCGCCTCGGCGGCGTTGCGGTGCACCAGCATGCTGAGGGCATCGACCGGCTCGGCATTGACCAGGATGGTGAGCTTCACCAGATCGCCGGCGCGATAATCGGCGAGGCTGTAGTCGAAGCTGGCGTAGCCCTTGGAAACCGATTTCAGCCGGTCGTAGAAATCAAACACCACCTCGTTGAGCGGCAGCTCGTATTCGAGCATGGCGCGGTTGCCCACATAGGTCATGTTGCGCTGGATGCCGCGGCGGTCCTGGCAGAGCTTCAGGATCGAGCCGAGATATTCGTCGGGGGTGAGGATGGTCGCCTTGATCCAGGGCTCGCGGATTTCCGCGATGCGGACGACGTCGGGCATGTCGGCCGGATTGTGGAGGCTCAGCGTTTCGCCATTGGTGAGCGCGATCTCGTAGACCACGGAGGGAGCGGTGGCGATGAGATCGAGATCGAACTCGCGGCTCAGCCGTTCCTGGATGATCTCGAGGTGGAGGAGGCCGAGGAAGCCGCAGCGGAAGCCGAAGCCGAGCGCGGCGGAGGTCTCCATCTCGTAGGAAAAGCTCGCATCGTTGAGGCGGAGCTTGCCCATCGCCTCGCGCAGGATCTCGAAATCGGAGGCGTCGACCGGGAACAGGCCGCAGAACACCACCGGCTGGGCCGGGCGGAAGCCGGGCAGCGCATGTTCGGTGGGCTTCCTGTCATCGGTGATGGTGTCGCCGACATTGGTGTCGGCGACCTGCTTGATCGAGGCGGTGAAGAAGCCGATCTCGCCCGGGCCGAGCTCGCCGATGTCGACCAGCTTGGGGGTGAAGACGCCGACGCGGTCGAGCTCGTAGGCGGCGTTCGCATTCATCATGCGGATGCGCTGGCCCTTCTTGATGGTGCCGTCGATGACGCGGATGAGGACGACGACGCCGAGATAGGTGTCGTACCAGCTGTCGACGAGCAGCGCCTTGAGCGGCGCCTTGACGTCGCCCTTGGGCGCCGGCAGGCGATGCACGATCGCTTCGAGCACCGTGTCGATGCCGAGCCCGGTCTTGGCCGAGATCTCGAGCGCATCGGAGGCATCGAGGCCGATGACGTCCTCGATCTGCTGCTTGACCTTGCCGACATCGGCGGCCGGCAGGTCGACCTTGTTGATGACCGGCACGATCTCGTGGTTGACGTCCATGGCGTGATAGACGTTGGCGAGAGTCTGCGCCTCGACGCCCTGGGTGGCATCGACCACCAGCAGCGAACCCTCGACGGCGGCGAGCGAGCGGTTGACCTCATAGGCGAAGTCGACGTGGCCGGGGGTGTCGATGAGGTTGAGGATGTAATCCTCGCCGTTCTGCGCGTGGTATTTGAGCCGGACGGTCTGCGCCTTGATGGTGATGCCGCGCTCGCGCTCGATATCCATCGAGTCGAGCACCTGCTCCTTCATCTCGCGCGCCTCGAGCCCGCCCGTCGTCTGGATCAGCCGGTCGGCCAGCGTCGACTTGCCGTGATCGATATGAGCGACGATGGAGAAATTGCGGATATGGTCGAGCGGAACGGTCATGGATTCTCGGGATTCGCGCGCAAAAGGCCGGCAAAGGTGTGTATTTGCGCGCTACGCGTCGCTGCTGCGGCTGATAGCAGACGCGGCGGACCGGCGCAAACGTGGTTTACGGCGGGTTAACGGGGATTGGCGGCGCGACGGCGAACGACGGGGAGCTAGAACGCCAAGCTCAGCCCACCGCGAGCTTGCAGGCTGGGGCTGCCGGTGAAGGGGACGAAAGCGCCGAAATGGGTATTGAGGCGGACGTTGTCCTTGAGGGGCATGTCGATGCCGAGGCCGGCCTCGATGAAATCGGTAGCGGGAGCCGCGCCGGGGACTGAGAGGGCGAGGATGCCGGGGATGCTGCCGGCAATGCTGCCGCCGCTGCCGAAGTCGTGCCCGTAGCTGAGGCTGGCGGTGAGATAGCTCTGCTTCTGGAACTCGTAACGGCCGTCGACGCCGAGGCGGGCGACGGCGGAGGTGGTGGAGAAGGCCGAGAAGCTGGCGGGGAACGGGCCGCCGGTCTCGGTGTAGGCGGCATAGGACAACGACGAGACGGTGAGGCTGACGAAGGGCGTCACCAATGTATTGGCGACGAGGTCCTTAAAGGTCCAGCCGGCTTGCGCGGTGAAGCCGGCGCCGGTGCCGGTGGTGGTGCCGGTCGAGGTGACCGGCGTGTTGCCGTTGAGGTAGCCGCGGGTGATGGTGCCGCTGAGACCAACCAGCGAGCCGCCGACGAGGAAGTTCGGGCCGGCGTCGGGCTTGCTGGCGACGAACACGGTGGCCGACGGGCCAGTGAACACCGCACTGCCGTTGAACGGCATCAGGGTCTGGATGCCGGCGACGCCGATGGTCGCGCCGGCGACGAGATCATTGCCGAAGCTGTAGGTGGCGCCGACGCTGGCCGAGGTGGTGGGGTCGCTGTCGAAGGCACCGGAGGCGAAGCCGGTGATCGGGTTGGCCTTGCCGGCGTCGGCCATGTCACCGGCCCTATCGAACTGGCTCGCGATGTAAGTGCTGCCCGTGGCGCCGAGACCGCCGAGGCCGGAGAAGGACTGAGCGGCGATGTCGGAGGAGATGATGGCGCAGGCGCTGGTGCAGTGGGTGATCCA